>JAGHUC010000136.1 GCA_018065035.1 Candidatus Egerieousia equi
CCCTTGTAGTTGCCATCGTAGGTCTTCTTCAGGCTTTTCTGAATCATTTTGCCAACGTTTGTGCTGGACTCCGCAATGCTGTCACTGTTGTTCTTCCATTGAGAATCCATGTTCTCAACCTTTTTGATCTGCCGCACTAAGACCGACTTGCTTGTGCCGTTATTATTCTGTGCGCGAAGCGCACCACCGCTGGCCATGGCTGCAAGAACAATCAGCAGAACATTCCTCAAGATATTGTTTGATTTCATAGCCCGAATCTTTCTCTTTTCAGCAAAGGTAACTCTTTCCTCCAAATTATCTCTTCCCAGCCCTGTTTTTTTTCCACCGGCGATAGTTCCACCAGCGTTGAAAAGGATTTGCAAATGTTTGCGGATGGAAGTAATTTAGCGTCATATATTTGAACCATCATGAAAACTGAAATGAAAAAAGAGCATAGGGATTTGCGCAACGCATTCATATTGAATTTCCTGGCCGTTGTGCTGGGTATAATCATAACTTTTGGAGGAAACGCAATAATTGAGAGGAACAAGGAAGTGAGGAACCTCAACAGCTGCCTTGAACTCGTTTCAAGTGAATTGAAGGAGGACCTGAAATGGATTGATTACGGAGATTCACTTCTTGGCAGGCAGGTTGAAGCCGCAGACTTTCTGGCAAGATATGAAAACGATTACAGCAAGGCGCCTGCAGACAGTCTCCGGATGATGGCCAATGAGCCATTGTTCATTTGCGAACTTTCATTCTACACCGATGCGTTCGAACTGCTCAAGAATTCCGGAGTGCTGGCAAAGATAGACGACCAGGAACTGGCGCTCGAGATCTTCCAGGCATACGGACACATGAGGGATTATCTCACCTTCTTCAAGATGTTCCACGAACACAAGAAACAATATCTTGAGCCTGCAATGAACGCCAAGGTCACAGACCTGCTGGCAAAGGACGAATTTGGTGCAGAAGAACTCTGGAGCCTCATAAGTTCCTCAAAAGAAGGCAAACAGTTCCTCAGAGAGATACAGCGCTTCCTTTATATGTACAACGATTCTGAAACTGTCGCCAGTATAAAAAACACAATAGACAGAATAGACGCCTATATTGGCAGGTAATGCTAAAGGCCTTTCACAAAGGCGGCAATGTCCTCATCCGTGGCGTTGTTGAGCAGCTTGCCTGAACGGATGTCCAGCTCTGGATATGCCTTGCGGAGGTCATCACAGGCTTTGGCTATATCGCTGCTGCCGGAAGTGGCGAAAAGTATTACAGTCTTGCCGGCAAGGTCATTCTCCTCAAAGAATGTATTGATGATGGTAGGTGCCGTGTACCACCATATAGGGAAGCCTACATATACCTTGCTGTATGATTCCGGATTCTCAATCTTCCTTGCAATGGCAGGACGGGACGAAAGGTCCTTCATCTCCACGCTGCTGCGTGAGGTGCTGTCACGCCAGTCAAGGTCAGCCTCCGTGTAAGGAACGGACGGCTCAATCTTGAACAGTTCAGCATTGTCCGCTTCAGAAATTCTCTGAGCAACAGCTTCAGTTGTGCCCGTGGCCGAGAAATATGCCACAAGGGCCTTTTCATTGTTTGTACATGCGGTAGCCATAATCAAAGCAAAAATAGTGATAAGGTGTTTCATTGAATCGAAATTATTTCTTTCTGTAAAGTTACCCATTATTTCCAAAAAAAGTATCTAAATTTGTTCCGGCTGTACTACCAGTATATGCAGAATGCAAAAATAATTACCACACAATATGAAAACTATTAAAAATCTGATGATTGCAGCGCTAGCGGTTCTGGCGCTCGCTTCATGCTCGAATGAGAGGAAAGTCTGCGGTCCTGTTGTGCTTCTTGGAGAAGTTGACAATGACAGCGCAAAAGTTGTGATTCTCACGTACCAGGTGGGAGAAAGGACAAACTACATCACGCCGGAAGTCGTGAACGGCAAGTTTGAGTTCAAGATTGACAGCGTTGAGAATTTCGTTGACCTTGGCGTTGCCGCCGACGAGGACGTTCACGGAGCAAGAATCAACGCTCTCGACACACTCAGAATGAAGTTCACCAAGGAGGCGGAGGGCAAGTATTCAGTTGAATATGTTGGCAATACGGAAAAGGAGAGCCGCATATTCACAGACTTCTACAACACATACTGCTACTATGGACAGTATGGTCTTGGGAAATATGACCCGAATGCGGATTTTGCCGGTAATCTTGCACTTCTCAACAGGAACGATTCATTGTTCAGGGCCAGTCACAAGGGCGAGCTCGATGAACACTTCACCCATTTTGCAGACCTCATGGGCAATTTCATCAAGACCGTGCTTATCGAAACCCGGAGCTATGCACAGGATGTTGAGCCGACTGAAGATCCTGAATACAACACAATAATGGAGTCCGTTGATCCCAATGACCCATACGCTATCACGGCCCCTATGATCTCAAGATGGATAAGCTGGAAATTCTCAAAGGAATTCAACGAGGACGAGGAAAATGTAAAGATTGAATCAGTGCAGGCATTCATTGATGATTGCGACAAGAATATCACTTACGCCAAAACAAGGAAGCTTGTTGCAGGCGATATGGCTGAGATGGTGTTCAACAGCCTCAAGGAGGCCAACGATGAGCAGTACTATGCTTTCATGGAGCGTTTGAAAGCCTTTGTTCCTGAGGACAGCAAGCTGGTTGAGAAATATACCGGCATGTACGAGGCCTTCAAGGCCACAACCAAGGGCAACCCTCTCCCTGACACGGAATTATCCACCATCGACGGTTCCACAACCCAGCTCTCCTCGCTCTTTGGAAAAGTGCTCTACATTGATGTATGGGCTACCTGGTGCGGTCCTTGCCGTGGCGAGATTCCATATCTTGCAAAGCTGGTTGAGCATTACAAGGGGAATGACAACATAATGATTCTCAGCGTTTCAGTTGACAGGGACAAGGAGGATTGGGTGAAGATGATAAGCGAGGAGAAGCCTGCATGGGCTCAGTACTGGCTTGATGAAAACTGCCACAAGGAATTCGGCGAGAAGATGAACATACGATACATTCCACGCTTTATCATAGTTGACAAGGAGGGAAAGATATATGATGGCGATGCCGCACGCCCTTCCGATGATAAAATCATTGAAATCCTCGACAAGGCAATTGCCGGGGAATAGTTTCAATACTATCGCAGTGGAAAATTATTCCCGGAGTCTGGAGTCAATGATAATGGTAACAGGGCCGTCGTTGAGAATGGAGCATTTCATATCGGATCCGAAGACTCCCTGCTTCACAGGCCTTTGGGCCGCAGTTGAAAGCAGTTCGCAGTATTTTTCATAAAGCGGAACAGCAAGTTCGTGACCGGCTGCCCTTATATAGGACGGCCGGTTTCCTTTTCTGGTGGAGGCGGTGAGCGTGAACTGGGAAACGGCCAGAAGCTCTCCTCCGGCATCCACAACACTAAGGTTCATCACTCCGTTCTCATCGTCAAAAATACGCATTCCGGCAGTCTTGGAAGCCAGCCAGGAGGCATCGGCCTCGGTGTCACCCACCTCAACGCCCACAAGTATGAAAAGGCCTGGGCCAATGGCTGAATGCAGCTGGCCGTCTATTGTAACGGAGGCCTCTCTCACTCTTTGAATAACCAGTCTCATTTCTGAATCTTTCCTTTATTTTCAGGCAGCCTCAGGCAGCCTCAGTCATCATCGCGCCAGCCTTCCTCACAGATCGGTTCCTCCTCTTTCCGAGAGTCCTCCTTCTTGCCGCTGATCTTGTTTGTCTGCCTTGTTTTCTCATATTTTTTCACTGCCGATAGCATAAGAACCGCAAGAACAATCACCGTAACCGCTGTTGCAACCAGCAGCATGCCTGTTCCCGCTGCCAGACCTATGATAGCGGTGGTGAATACAGTAGCGGCGGTTGTAAGACCTGAAATACCATCCTTATTCTGCATTATCAGACCGGCTCCGATGAAACCCACGCCGGTGAGCACCTGGGCGGCGATTCGTCCTGGGTCACCATTGAGCAGGTTCAGATTCTGCTGGCAGATATAAATTGAAACCAGCATGGCAAGCGTTGAACCGATGCATACCAGTGTGAAGGTACGGACACCTGCCTGATGCTTGTGGCGTTCCCTCTCAATGCCAATGCTCAATCCGAGCACAAGGCTCACCCCTATCCTTATAAGTGCTGTTGTTTCAGTGATTTCCATAATACAAGTTACTCGTGATAAATGCAGATTTTGAATGCTGTACCCTTGTCTGTAAGCATTCTTTTCATGAAAGGCTCGTCAACGGCAACACAGCCGAATGTATAAGGAAGTTTGCCCTTGCAATGCAGGAATATTGAATTTCCCAGCGGGTACTCGTGATTCGGATTGTAATTTATATGCAGGCCGTAGTTGTAGTCCGGCGCCACTTCTATCATGTGCTCACCGTTCACGGCATGACCTACGGTGTCTATGTCAACTATGCGGTTGTAGTTCTCACCCTCATCTTCGCAGGCCCAGATGCTGTCTGTGATATCAATATACTCGAAATCCGTTCCCGGATTCGGAAGTATTCCGTAAGCCTGCCAGAAGCCGAACTCGCCCTCAGGTGTTTTCATGTCACCGTCTATGGTCTTGCCCAGGCCGTTCTTGCCAATGTCCGCAGTGCCTGATTCCTGGAGTTCCCATTTGCCCTCAACTTTTGTGTAATACTCGGCGAAAGCCTTGTAGCCGTCGCCGCATTTGACGAGCAGTATCCTGTCAACGCTGTCATCCTGTGCGTATTTGTCAAGAACGCCTGTCCAGAAGTCTGTTTTGTTTCCAGCGCATCCCATAATTCCTGAAGCAATAGCCATACAAGCAATAAATTTAAAAAGTCGGTTCATAGTTCTGTTTTTATCCATTTCCCAAATTTACGAAAAATTGTGATTGATTTTCATACAAAAATTGCAGGCACCTCATTTACACGTTTATAAACGTTTATAAACGTGTAATCTGGTAGTGGCTACACTGTCCTGCACTATATTTGCCGCATGCGGAAGCGCATGAATGAACGAATGAACGAATGAACGAATAAACGAATAAATATATGGAGAGTATGAGAAAGAGATTCATCAATTACGCGTCATTGTGCATCATATCATGCACAATGATGGCAAACTGTGCCAAAATGCCTGCTGAAAACAACGGAGCCGGCCCGGAATCTGAAAAAGAAAAAATTACCGGGAGCGGATGCTTTTCCGTAAGAATCCACGACCCTGCTGTTCCGGATGGAAATCATCGCAACTTCAAGGAAGGGTCCAAGACCCTGTCACTTACAGGAATGGACACCAGCAATTTCATTCTGAGCATTTATTCGCAGGATGGCAGTAAAGTCTATGACGGGAAGTATGGGAAAAGGCCTGAATCATTTACAGTGAAAAGCGGATGTTATAATGTAAAATTACTATCAAAGGAATTCGGCGTTCCTGAATTCAATAATGAAATAGTTGGAGATTCGCAGGACATTGTCATTGAGAAAGGCAAAACCTTTACTGTGGAATTGTTATGCAGGCAAATGAACTCCGGCATAAAATTCAATTTCTCCGGCGATTTCAAGAAGCACTTTCCAGGCATTGGTCTGTTCCTGCAGGACATTGCCGGCGGCATACAATATGCATACGATGAGAAGCGTTTCTGCTATGTAAATCCTGGAACCGTTGATTTCTATTTGAGACGCAAGTCGGCCGCAACGGGTAATGACTGCTTTCTTCAAGCTTCTGACACGCTGTTGTTCAGCCGTAATCTGAATGCGGCCGATATGCTAAGCTTCAATTTCGAATGGTCGGAGAATACCACCAGATCAAATTTCTCGGTCAGAATTGACACAAGCAGAAACTGGCAGACAGACAGGTACAACCCCGGAAGCATCATTCCAGAAGGGGCGCTTACAATAGAGCAGGCAAAGGAGAAACTAGGACAGAAAAATATTACCGTCTTCGGTTATATTCTAGGTGGTGATGTGAAGGAAAGCTCCTTCCGCACAGGTCCTCCGTTCTCTGTGAGCAGCAATCTGCTCCTTGCGCCATCGATGAGTGAAAGATACAGGAACAACTGCTTTGCAATAGAATTGCCCAGCGGTGCTGTGAGGGATGCCCTGAACCTTGTTGTACATCCTCAGCTCATTGGCAGCGCCATAACGGTTACAGGCACAATCGTTGAGCAGTACTTCGGCTACATAGGAATGAAAAGCACCAAAGCCTGCGAAATCCTGAAATAATTTGCGTTAGTCAACTAATTAGTTAACTTTGCTATGGAAAGAGAATTCAAAAGATCCATTGTTGTTTTTGAAGATCATTTCAAAGAATTCAGAAAGACTTTGCCGAGAAATGATTTGAAGAAATTATATCAGGTATTAGAATACATAATGTTAGTGGACATCATTCCTTTAAGATTTCTCAAATCGATAGAAGGCGTAGACGGTCTTTTTGAGATAAGGATTGATGCTGGAAACAATTCATACAGAATCTTCTGCTGTTTCGACGAAGGGAACCTTGTGATTCTTTTCAATGCATACCAAAAGAAGTCACAAAAAACATCTGCAATACAGATAAGAAAAGCAAAAGTGTTAATGGAAAGGTATTTTGAACAAAAAGCGCAAAACAAATGAAATCGGAAACTAGATTATGCCCTGCTTCATGCACACCAGTTGAAGAACTGATTACAGAGGATTTCGGGCACATTGGTACTGAGGAACGTAATCAATTTGAAATGGAATGCGATGTGTTCATTATTGGCGAAAGGCTCAAGGATGAACGATATAAAGCGGGACTGACACAGAAAGAACTTGCCTCCAGAATTGGCACAAAGAAGAGTTATATATCAAGAATTGAGAATGGGAAAGCCGATGTTCAACTTTCCACATTAGTCAAACTGTTTAATGGTCTTGGAAGGCAAGTCCACATCAGAATCCTATAAATCCAGCTATTTGTCACTCAAATGAGCTTGCATCCTGGTGCGTGAGAATGGTTTGATGTTCTCAACAATCCACTCGCGCATGGCCTTGCCGTCAGGAGTTTCCTGTTTGTAGCTCATGAAATCAAGCTTGATGTCCAGAGCGTCGGCAACCCTCTTTGCGAATACAGGCCATATCATGCCAATGTCGCCGATTACAGGAAGGCTGCCCTCGTGACGGGCGAATGCCGACATTTCCATTCTGAAAGGTATCTTGGAAATCTTTGTCTTAGGCAGGCCCTTGTTGATTGCCTCCTGAATCATTGCACTCTGCTTCTGCAGATCCTGAGCCTTGCGGAGATTCTCATCAAGGTCAAACCTGATGAGTGTTTTCTCCTTCAGGCTGTAAACAGGCTGCTTCTGCCACCAGCTCCATATTCCGTGGCCAGTATAAGTTTCGAACGGGCCATCGTGTATCTCCTGGGTGAGGGCAACAGCTGATTCAAGAATGACATCGGCACTTCCCATAAGAGCGGCTATACGACGTGAACGCTGGGCAACCGGAATACTGTCTGCAACTGCAAGACCAACGTGACCGCCGCCCACCAGCTGCGGAATTGTAACAAGTACAGGCACGCCCTTGGCTGCACCTGCACCAAGCATTGTACGCTCATCACAGCCCCAGCCGGCTACGGTTTCAAAAGGCAGACCTGTCTGGCGGCAGATGGAATGAATTTCATCGGCCAGCATTTCAGTCCTCAGACCCATAGGGTATGCCATGTTTGCGGCCGCCTTTATTATAACGTGGCCTTCTGCATTGTGTCTCTTTGCAAGCAGTTCCTTGTCAAGAATCATTTCCTTTGAAAGTTCCTCAAGCTGCTCGTCGGTCATATCTGTGAACTCGAACACATTGCCCCTTGGCATTCTCTCCTCCTCGAAACCGAACTGTGAAGCCGGACACATCTTAACTCTGTCAAGCGTACCGCCCATTTCATGGTTTACAACCGCTGAACTGGTTGTAACGCCATCGACTATTCCCTTATTGATAAGTTCGGCAATCAAGGTGGTAACTCCCTCGTGTATGTTAGGGCCGCTGCCTGTCACAACCACGAATTTGCCTCCGCGTTTCTTTGCAGCAATCACTTTTTCTATTGCAGTGTCAAGAGTCTGTTTTGAACGATCATCAAGTTCAGAGTAGAATTTATCAATAAGTTCTGTGTTCATATTCGATTATCATTTATTCTGTATAACAAAAATAGAGTATTTCACGCTATATTTCACTAATTTTGTAAAGATTTTTCAAAACCCGGCAACAGGACCGGAATTTTTCAAGCACAAGATGGAGATAGTAGAAACCGGAATACAGGGATTGCTCATACTGGAGCCTAAGGTTTTCCAGGACAGCAGAGGTTATTTCTTTGAATCGTTCTCGCAGCGTGATTTCGACAGACTTGTTTCAATTCCGCTTTACGGTCACAGCATCAGTTTCGTTCAGGACAATGAGAGTCTCTCTTCCTACGGTGTTGTCCGCGGTCTCCATTTCCAGCGCCCTCCATACGCCCAGAGCAAGATTGTAAGATGCGTCCTCGGCAAGGTTCTTGACGTTGCCGTTGACCTCAGGCGCAATTCGCCAACCTACCTGCAGCACCGTGCGGTCGAGCTGTCCGCTGAGAACCACAGGCAGCTTTTCATTCCGAAAGGCTTTGCCCACGGTTTCTCCGTCCTTTCCGAAAAAGCGCTTTTCCAGTACAAATGCGATGAGTTCTTCCATCCAGAAGCAGACTCAGGCATCCAGCTTTCAGATCCTTCACTGGCGATAGACTGGAAAATCACCCTTGAAAACGCCATCATATCTCCGAAGGACCAGGTCCGCCCTCTTCTGAAAGACAGCGTAATAGAATTCTAGACCGGGAATATCAGAACTGCTTAACTTCCGCATGGCCTGACCAGTCAAGCCTGATATTGTTGCCATTGGAGTACTGAAGCTGCAGAGTAGCCTTGAAACTTTGTACTGTCTCCTGCGTAACGCAGAATTTCCCTTGCTGTATTGTAAAGCTCTGCGGTTCCCAATTGTTATTTACTATTACGGGTGCGGCTTCACCAAAGGTATAGTATGCGCCTATTAAGTTCTCATTGCTGTTCAGGAAAGAATGAACGGCCCATTGTGGAATGAAGTTGCTTGGAATGGCCTCATACTGTTTTGTCATGTCTATCTCCTTTCCAAGGAACATTTTAGGGAAAGTTATCTGTATGCGCTCGGCATTCGGTTCGTTTCCGGACGTGAAGAGTATCTGGAAGCTTTCCGTTCCGGGATATTCCTGATCAGCTTCGCTCAGATATACATTCACTGCGCTTATCTTATAAACATTTGCATTCTTCACAATGCTGTTCTTTTCATCCACCGGCTCCGGCTTGCCGCCATCACTTTTACTGCACGACACCAGACAGAGCGCAGCAGCAATTATCATCAGGACATTTTTCATAAAACTTGAGTAATCAATTTGCACAAAGATAACTGATTATTGCAAAAAAAATCAAGGGTGACTTGTGAAAGCCACCCTTGGAATATATGCTTGACTGAAATATTACTCCCAGTTACCTGCGTTGTTGTTAGGAGCGTCGATGCTACCAACCTTGAGGCCAGGATATCTGCCCTGCTCGGTTCTCTCAGCAACGATGTTGATGATAAGCTGACGTGGCTCGATACCAACGAGGAGTGATTTGTAAGGCATGCAAGCCTCGAACAGAGGAACATCCACACCTGATACCTGCTTGATTGCTGCGTTCAGAATTACAGGCTCGCCGCAGAAAGGAATAAGTTTGAGTGAATCAACAACGAAGTTAGGACGGTCATTGAACAATGTATCCTTTACAGGAACGTCCTTGTCAATCTTGAATACGAGATTCTCACCCTGCTCATAAAGAGCCATCATCTGCTCAGGAGTGATCTTTGGATTTTTCTTCTTGATCTTTGCTGTGTTGTCTACTGCAAGTGAGTCATCATTTGAACCGATCTGCTTTGAAATAAGGATTGTACCCTCGTTGTAGAACCAGATAAGAGAGTCAACTGTAGGGGCGAATCTTGCGAATTTGCTCTTGAAGGCGACCTGAAGTGTTCTGATATCCTTGAGTCTCTGGATAGCAACAGCTTCTCTTTTCTCTTTCTGTTTGTTGAATTTAACCGGCGATTCAATGCTGGCGTAGATTGCGTATCCCAACAATACTATGATGATAGGGAGTACGATGAAAGTGATAATCTTTTTCATTTAATATTTGATTTTTTATAATTATTCAATTCTAACACGCAAATTTAACAATTATATCTTTCCTTTCAAACAAAAATTGTCTTTTAGATGCAAAAAGTTGGAGCAGTGCAAAACTTTGGTGCAGTTGTAGGAAATATAAATTGTAAGTCTTAAATTTGAAGTTTGAATTATTTTGCACGATTTATGGAGTTGAATTTAGTGAGCAAATCAAGCGCGGAAAAGTTCCTCGGGTATTTCCAAGGTGCCGGGAGGGTTGTGCTTGTTGGCCATGCGAACCCCGACGGAGACTGTCTGGGCTGCACCAGCGCCATGCTTCACTATCTGGAGGATATGGGCATTGCTGCGAATGTGATAGTTCCCGGCAAGGTTCCTGAGTTCCTGAGGTTCCTGTTCAGCGAAAGGAATGGCGTGCACAAGGAAGACGCATTGGTGGAGTTTGACAAGCGCCCTGAATACAGTGCGGAACTGGTTCAAAAGGCGGATCTTATCATCTGTATGGATTTCAATGCGTTGCACAGGGTTGATGATCTGGCCGGCATTCTTCAGAGCGCTTCAGTTCCCAGACTGCTCATTGACCATCATCCGCATCCCCAGGAGCAGGATTTCAACCTTATGCTGCTGGAAACTGAAATCTCGAGTGCGAGCGAACTCACTTTCTGGCTCATAAGGTCAATGAATGAGCTGACAACCATCGCCAGTGGAAAAAAGAAAGAGATAAGCATGCCTCAGGCTGTGAGTCTGTATACAGGCATGATGACAGATACAAATAATTTTGACAACTCAGTATTCCCTTCAACTCATAGGATGGCGGCGTATCTGCTTGAACTGGGTGTGAACAGCGAGGCCATCCAGTGGGCTGTGTTCAATTCCTACAGGGAGAACAGGATCAGGCTCATAGGCTATCTCACCGGCAGCAACATGAAGGTGGATTACCGCCTGAAAGCCGCCTGTATGACCCTTTCCAGGGAGCAGCAGGAGAATTTCGACTTCAAGGATGGCGACACCGAGGGAGTTGTGAACATGCCTCTTGCCATAAAGGATGTGATGATAAGTGCATTCTTCACCGAAGGGAAGACAATGACAAGGGTATCGCTGCGCGCCAAGGGCAATTTTGTGGTGAACGCATTTGCGGCAAAATATTTCAACGGAGGCGGTCATCCAAGAGCTGCCGGCGGCAGAATTCAGGACATTCCGTTCAAGGACATTGAAACATATTTCTTCAAATGTCTGGCGGAATACATTGACCATATGGAAATCGACAATTAACGGTGATGCGGAAATGAAAATCAAGGAGGCTATAAGGAAAGCGGATTCAATGATATGGGTGCTTGCAGTCATTGCAGTGTCATTCAGTGTGTTCGCGTGTCAGAAAGAGGATCTGAAATCCGCCATCGCAGACCAGGACAAGGAGATAGAGCGTTTCGTGAACAGCCTTGCCGGTATGGATTACAGGATTGAGAGGCATGAAGGAATAGTAAGGGCTGTTGTTGAGGAGGGAAGCGGCGAGGAGGCACAGAACGGAGACAGCCTGCACTTTATTTACTCCGGATACATATTCAGCGGTGGTCCCGGCACGTTATTTGTAACGAATGACACCATCATGGTTGACGATACAACATTTTTCCCTGCCTGCCAGGCTCCTGAAAGAATATGTCTGGGAAGCACTCCTCTGATTGAAGGTCTGGCCGAAGGTTTGAAAGGTGTTAAGAAAGGAGAGCATTGCTATATCTTCTTTTCTGCAAAATATGGTTTCTACAACACTATCGTTTACGGTGTACCAAAATTAAGTCCGCTGTTTTACGACATAGTGGTTGAAGATGTGATAAAGAACTGATAATTTGAAAAATGAGTAGAATATATATGTACAGGAGATTCATTTATTGTTTGGCGGCAGTGTTAACAGTCTTTTCTGCTTCGCAGTGTGCGAAGGAGGCGAGCAGGTCCAATGACGATGTCCAGAAGAAGATACTTGACGCCTATATCGAAGTTTATTGCCCCGGTGCTGAAGTGACCTCCTCCGGTCTGGTGATTCTCAGTGAGGAACCGGGCACAGGCGCTCAGATGGAATGGGAGAAAGCTGCATACACTATTACGAATGTATGGGATCTGAACAATTCCTGCCTCGAGAGCCAGGACAAGGAACTTGCAAAGGAACTTGGAATGTACGAAAGCAAGAATTATTACGGACCAAGATTTCATACCGCAGGTTATGGTTCAGAACAGCTTGGTTTCTCGGAAGCATTGTGCAGAATGAGGGAGGGTGGCAGGATAAAGGTCATATTACCACCGTGGCTTTCATACTTCGACTACTATGCAAATGGTCAGAACAAGTCGGAGAACAGCGGTGTGAACCTTATGTATGACATAAAGATGCTGACCGTAATAACCGATCTCACCGAATACCAGAACGATTCCCTGAGGTCATACGCAAGACGCTTTGACATCAAGGATCCGGAAGTTGAAGCGTTCTACTTCAAGAAGATCTCAGGCACTCAGGAAGATACGATCAAGCAGGGCAAGACAGCGAAAATCCGTTATGTGGGCAAACTGCTCGACGGCTATGTATTCGATACCAACATTGCCGACACAGCAAGAAAGTACGACATTTACGATGCATCCAATTCGTACGACGCACTTTCCGTAACATACGAATCAACATATCAGGAAATGTCCACATACACCTACGCATCCGGCCAGGCAGCTTATGAATCAAGTTCGTTGTCATCCAGCGGTGGTGACTCCGACAAACTGATTCCAGGCTTTGCAAAGGCATTGAAGCACCTTACATATGGAGACCACGGCATCACCTTCTTCGGTTCGCAGTGGGGCTACGGTTCAAAGGGAACAATGTCCGGAAGTTCAGGTGTACCAACATACTCAATGCTTTTCTTTGATATCTACATAGAGGAGAAAGATGATTAAAGCCAGCTTCACCGGCAAATATCTGTGCGCGCCAGCGCAGTTCCAGGATGCTTCTTATTTTTCACAGTTGTATCCCGGCAGCACTTGCGTTTGCGTGAACATTCCACAGTACGATATGGTTCTCTCATACGAACCGGACGGTGAAGGCCTTCAGCACATTTTTGAAATACTTCTTTCCAGACTGGAACTCATCAAGGACTACAACAAGCTTCTCATAAGCTGCAAGGATAACAGAACCTATGTCACTTTTGCAACCGGAGAGAAACTTCTTCTTGTAAATTCATTTTCCACCGGCGATAGTGTTTCAATCCTTTATTATCTGCTGCTTGCATTGCAGCAGTCTCAGGTCAACCCCCAGCAGACCATAGTCCATTGCCTTGGTTTCAAGGAAAAGGTGGATGAAAAGCTTATCCGCACATATTTCAAGGATTTTGTATTTACGACAGATTGATTAATCGTAGGAATTAAGTCAAATGAGAATTATCGGAGGAGAACTCAGAGGAAAGACAATAGTACCGCCCAATGGTTTTGCGGCAAGACCAACCACCGATTTCGCGAAAGAAGGCCTGTTCAACGTCCTTCTCAACGAATTCGACTTTGAATCAATAAGCGTACTGGACCTTTTTTCAGGAACCGGCAGCATCAGTTACGAATTCGCTTCAAGAGGCTGTAACGATATCATAAGCATTGAAATGAACCCGCTTCACGCCAACTTCATAAAGAAGACGTCCATGATGCTCGGGATATCAAAGAAAATTCAGTCAATCAGGCACAATGTCTTTGATTTCATTCCTCTGTGCAACAAACAGTTCGATATAGTATTCGCAGATCCGCCCTACAGCATCGAAGGCCTTGACACCCTGCCGGAGAGGGTGCTTGGCGAAAAATGTCTTGTAAAAGAAGGAGGCTACTTCATACTTGAGCATCCAAAAGAGTTCAATTTTGAATCACACCCCTTTTTCGTGAAAGAGAAGAAGTACGGCAACGTACACTTCAGCTTCTTCAGACCCCGATAGATCACTGGAATATAAAAAAATTCGCCCCGAAAAGGCGAATTCTTTTAGATGAAGTGACTGCCGCCACCAAGCAAAGGCAACATGCCTGCCGCATCAAGCGGTTATTAATCCTCGGCGGAAGCAAGACGCTCGCGAATGCGACCCTCTATCTCCTCGGCCAGCTCCGGATTGTCAAGCAGAAGCTGCTTGACGGCATCACGCCCCTGAGCAAGCTTGCCCTCGTTATAACTGAACCAGCTGCCGCTCTTCTTGATTATCTCGAACTCAACGCCCATATCAATGATTTCACCAATCTTTGATATGCCCTCGCCGTAGATAATGTCAAACTCGGCCTTCTTGAAAGGAGGAGCCATCTTGTTCTTGACAACCTTCACGCGGGTACGGTTACCGGTAGCATCATCGCCATCCTTCAACTGCGTAAGCTTGCGTACATCAAGACGTATTGACGCATAGAACTTGAGAGCGTTTCCACCGGTTGTGGTCTCAGGATTTCCGAACATCACTCCCAGTTTTTCCCTAAGCTGATTGATGAAGATGCAGCAAGTGTTGGTCTTGCTTATGTTGGCTGTGAGCTTTCTCAAAGCCTGGCTCATAAGACGTGCCTGAAGGCCCATCTTTGAATCTCCCATCTCCCCCTCAATCTCCGCCTTTGGTGTAAGAGCCGCAACAGAGTCAATTACAATAATGTCAATTGCTCCGGAACGGATAAGGCTGTCTGCTATCTCAAGTGCCTGCTCACCGCAATCCGGCTGGGAAATAAGCAAGGTATCCACGTTCACACCCAGATTCTTTGCATAAGTCCTGTCAAATGCGTGCTCGGCATCTATGATTGCTGCAATTCCGCCGGTCTTCTGTGCCTGCGCAATTGCGTGAATAGCAAGCGTTGTTTTACCGCTGCTCTCAGGTCCGTAAATCTCAATGACCCTGCCTTTAGGGTAACCTCCTATTCCAAGGGCGTGGTCCAAAGCAATTGAACCGCTTGGAATCACAGGGACCTCCAATACAGGTTTGTCACCAAGTTTCATGATTGTACCTTTACCAAAATCCTTCTCGATCTTGGCAAGGGTAGCTTGCAAGGCTTTCATCTTTCCTTCCTGGACACTAAGGTCCATTTCATCTACATCTTTAGCCATAGTAATAAGTTATTTGCTCAAGTTTCGCAAGCATTAATTTAATTATTTTCAAGAACTTGCGGGAGGCTTGCGAAACTTCTTCCCACCGCACTTTCCTGATGTTCTACCCTCTCCCTAAATCCCTCTCCAAGAGAGAGGGACTTTTTCATCGGCATAAATGCCTCTAAAATAGGTGTTTCGCTATGCGAAACTTGAGTTATTTAGTGTTGTTGGAACTTTTTTCCTTGAACTTCCTGTCCTGTGCCTCAATGAGGTCGGAATCCTCAAAGTAGTTTATCTTCATGGACTCACGAACTTCGTTGAGTGTTCTCTCAGCAGTTTCACGTGCCACTGCGCTGCCTTTTTCAAGAATTGAGTAAACTCCCTTTATGTCCTTCTCGTACATTGCCCTGCGTTCACGTATAGGGGCAAGCATCTCCTCGAGAACGGCATAGAGGAACTTCTTGACTTTGACATCACCGAGTCCGCCGGCCCTATAATGAGCCTTGAGTGCGTCAAGATTCTGATATTCAGGCCAGTATTTTGCAAAATGCTCATCCGTACAGAATGCATCAAGGTATGTGAACACGGCATTGCCCTCAACCTTTCCAGGATCGGAGACCTTGAGGTGATCAGGGTCCGTGAACATGCTCATCACTTTCTTGCGTACCTCCTCGGAGGTATCGCTCAGATAAATGCAGTTACCAAGTGACTTGCTCATCTTTGCCTTGCCATCTGTTCCGGGCAGACGCATGCAGGCGCTGTTTGAAGGCAGGAGGATTGAAGGTTCAACCAATGTCTCTCCATATACGGAATTGAACTTGCGTACAATTTCCATAGTCTGCTCAAGCATAGGTTTCTGATCCTCTCCCACCGGTACGACAGTTGCCTTGAATGCTGTAATGTCCGCAGCCTGGCTCACAGGATATGTGAGGAAGCCTGCAGGTATGCTGGTCTCAAAACCACGCATCTGGATTTCGCTCTTTACGGTAGGATTCCTTTCCAGACGTGAAAGAGTCACCAGATTGAGGTAGTAGAATGACAGCTCACAAAGCTGTGGCACCTGGCTCTGAATGAAAATGGTGCATTTTTCAGGATCAAGTCCACACGAGAGATAGTCAAGCGCCACCTCTATTATGTTGTCCCTGACCTTTTGCGGATTGTCCCAGTTGTCGGTAAGAGCCTGGGCGTCCGCTATCATAATGAATATCTTATCGAACTCGCCGCTGTTCTGCAGCTCAACCCTGCGGCGCAATGAACCTACAAAGTGCCCCAGATGGAGGCGCCCTGTAGGTCTGTCGCCGGTTAGAATAATCTTCTCCATCAACTATGCTCCAAAATTATCGTACAGAATATTCTCAGGAGCAACGCCGAGGTTGTCAAGCAGGTCTACAACAGACTTGGTCATCATAGGAGGGCCGCACATGAAGTACAGGCTGTCCTCAGGTGACTCATGCTGTTTGAGATAGGTCTCGTACATAACATTGTGAACGAAGCCTGGAACATACTTTACTCCAGCTGCATCTGCCTCAGGGTCCGGACGGTCCAGTGCAAGATGGAAGTGGAAGTTAGGGAATTCCTCCTCAAGCGCCTTGTAGTCCTCGAGATAGAAAGCTTCCTTGAGTGAACGTGCTCCATAGAAGAAGTTCACTTTCCTTGTGGTTCTCTCTGTCTTGAACAGATGCATGATATGGCTTCTCATAGGAGCCATACCTGCGCCACCGCCAACGAATACGAACTCCTGGTCTGCAGGGCAGTTGTCAGGAACGAAGAACTCACCGTAAGGACCGCTGATGGTAACCTTGTCACCCGGTTTGAGTGAGTAAATGTATGAAGAGCAGATTCCAGGGTTAACGTTAACGAACTTGCGTGTTGCCCTGTCAATAGGAGGTGTAGCAATTCTTACGTTAAGCTTGATGATATTGCCCTCTGCAGGGTATGTAGCCATTGAATAAGCCCTGATGGTCTTGGTAGGGTTGACCATCTTGAGGTCGAAGACACCCATCTTCTCCCAGTCCGCACGGTACTCAGGATCAACGTCAATGTTCTTGTAATCGATTGTACAAGCAGGAACATCAACCTGAATGTATCCGCCTGAACGGTAGTTGAGAGTCTCTCCATCCGGAATCTTGACACAGAACTCCTTGATGAATGTGGCAACATTCTTATTGGAGATAACCTCGCACTCCCATTTCTTTACGCTGAGAGCTGACTCTGGAATCACAATGTCAAGATCCTCCTTGACCTTGACCTGGCAGCCGAGTCTCCAGTTGTTCTGTATCTGTTTTCTGTTGAAGTGAACAACCTCTGTAGGAAGGATTGTACCACCACCGCTGAGAACGCGGCATTTGCACTGACCGCAGCTTCCTTTTCCGCCACACGCCGATGGCAGGAAAATCTTCTCATTGGCAAGAGTTGCCAGCAATGAGGAACCGGGAGCAACCTCAACCTGCTTCTTTCCGCCGTTGATGTTGATCTTTACTGTTCCTCCAGGGGTAAGTTTGGTTTTTGCAAACAAGAGCAGAGCCACAAGTACAAGAAGTACTATGAGGAAGACTGCTACTGAAACTATAATCAATTGTGTATCCATTGCGAATCCTCCTATAAGCTAATACCCATGAAGCTCATGAACGCTATACCCATGAGACCTACAACTATGAATGAAATACCCAGACCCTTGAGAGGTGCAGGTACGTTTGAATAAGCCATCTTCTCCCTGATAGCAGCAAGGGTTACAATTGCGAGCATCCAGCCGAAGCCGCTGCCAAGACCGTAAACCGTTGCCTCACCGAGTGAAGCGTAACCTCTTTCCTGCATGAAGAGCGATGCTCCGAGAACAGCGCAGTTCACAGCAATGAGAGGAAGGAATATACCGAGAGATGCATAGAGGGAAGGTGAATACTTCTCAACCACCATCTCAACAATCTGAACTATTGATGCAACAACCGCAATGAACACTATCAGGCTGAGGAAGCTCAAATCAATGCCGGCATACTCCTCACCGAGCCATGCAAGAGCGCCCGGGCTGAGAATGTAAGTATTGAGCAGATAGTTGATAGGCAGTGTGATACCAATCACGAATACAACGGCAATACCAAGTCCGGTAGCCGTTTTCACGTTTTTGGAAACAGCAAGGAAAGAACACATTCCCAGGAAGAATGAGAAGACCATGTTGTCCACAAAAACGGACTTTACAAATAAGTTTATCAAATCCATAATCTGAGTGTGTTATTATTTTTCCTGTAAATCCTTGTTCATGCTTCTGTGAATCCAAACGAAACAGCCAACGAGAATGAGGGCCATTGGAGGAAGGATGCACAGACCGTTGTTCATGTAACCTGCATCGTAGAAAGACTGAGGAATTACCTTGAAACCGAAGATGGAACCACTGCCGAGCAGTTCGCGGAAGAATGCAAGGGCAATGAGTATCATACCGTAACCTGCGCCGTTTGCAATACCGTCAACGAATGATGGGAAAGGTTTGTTTCCAAGTGCAAAAGCCTCGATACGGCCCATGATGATACAGTTGGTGATAATCAGGCCTACGAATACTGACAGCTGCTTGCTCACCTCATAAACGTATGCCTTGAGCACCTGCTCAACGAGGATTACGAACAAAGCGGCAACAACAAGCTGAACTATGATTCTGATTCGGTTAGGAATGGTGTTTCTCAAACATGAAACCAGAAGGCTTGAGCAACCTGTAACCAATGTCACTGAAATAGCCATGACACAGGCTGCCTCAAGTTTGACTGTAACAGCCAAGGCTGAACAGATACCCAGGACCAGAACCGTGATAGGATTGGCCTTCCAAAGAGGTTGTAAATAAATATTCTTATCCATAGCCTTGAATTAGTTTAAATTTTTGATTGACTCAATGTAAGGCATGTAAGCCTTCAACCATGTCTCGATTGTTGAATCAAGCGCGCGGCTTGTCATTGTACCACCTGTGATGGCATCAACTCCGTGAATGTCATCAGGAGCTGCGCCGCCTTTTATGACTCTCACTGAGGTGAACTCATCACCCTCGAAGATCTTCTTTCCGTTGAACTGTGCGCTGAACCATTCGGTAGCTATCTCTGCGCCAAGGCCAGGAGTCTCTCCCTTGTGTGCGAATAGTGTTCCGTGAACGGTATCCATATCGCTTTCGAGAGCAATCCAGCCCCAGATAGGTCCCCAGAGACCTGCACCGTAGCAGGAAAGAATATAAACCTTTGAACCGTTGTCCATGGTACATACGAAAACAGGGAGCTGCAAGTCTGCGGTATTGCCTGCCTTCATGAGATCGTTCTGGGTCTTCAAATCAACGGAGAAGCCCTTTACACCTTCTATTACCTGGCCTTCAGCATTGACTGCTATGTCCTCGGTAACGTATTTCTCATACTGCTGTTCAACGAATGCGCTCTTGTTTGAAGCGGTCTCCATGCCCTGTGTGAGAGCAACCGCTCCAAGAATCTTTGATTTGGTATCAACCTCAGCGTTCTGAGTCTGCTTGCCTTTCAAAGATGAAGAAACGAATGCAAGAACCGCAGCCACAACTATAACCATTACAGCTGTGTATATAATTGTATATGAATTTTTATTTGTATCCATAATGTAATCTTTATTTAACTACAGCTCTTTTTACTCTTCTTCTGATATTCCTTGAAACCACGAAGTGGTCAATGAGAGGAGCGAATGTATTCATAAGAAGTATTGAAAGCATCATTCCCTCAGGATAACCAGGATTCCACAGACGGATTACAACGGCCATTGCTCCAACGAGGAAGCCGTAAATCCATTTGCCGCATTCTGTCTGGGCGCTGGTTACAGGATCTGTTGCCATGAAAACTATACCGAATGCAAAACCTCCCATGATCAGATGGTAGTAAGCAGGATAAGCGGCCAATGTTCCTTCCTGGGCACCGATTCCGCCAAGGAATGCTACGAACAAAGCGCCGGCAACGCCTGAAACCATGATCTTCCAGCTTGCTATTCCAGTATATATGAGGATGAGAGCGCCTATTGCAATTGCAATCACTGATGTCTCACCAATTGAACCGGCCATATTACCGATAACCATCTGCATTGCATCCATAGGCTGTCCTGCAACTGTGTGAAGTGCGTCAGGAGCAATGCCTGCACCTGCCTGTGACAGTGCAGTTGCGCCTGAGAAGCCATCAACGAGTTCACCGGCCGCAGCCTTGCCAACGCCTTTGATCCAGATTACATCACCGGAAATCTTTGTAGGATATGAGAAGAACACGAATGCTCTTGCCAGAAGTGCAGGGTTCCAGATATTCATACCTGTTCCACCGAAGATTTCCTTGCCTATGATAACTGCGAAAGCAACTGCCACTGCAAGAATCCAGAGAGGAACGTCAACAGGCATGATCATTGGAATTATCATTCCGGAAACAAGGTAACCCTCGTTGACTTCATGACCGCGTATCTGTGCTGAAGCGAACTCAATGCCAAGACCTACAACGTATGATACTATTATGAGAGGGAGAACTCTGAGGAAGCCATACCAGAACTTGCCCCAGAAGCTCATGTCAAGTCCGAAAGCGAGCGAATGCTGCTCACCTACGTTCCACATACCGAAAAGCATTGCAGGAGCAAGAGCCACAATGACTACTGTCATGACTCTCTTGAGGTCCATGCAGTCCCTTACGTGAGCACCGCAACATGTCTTTGTCTTTGGCACAAAAAGGAATGAGTCAAAGGCATCGAAGGTTGAGTGCAACCAAGCGTATTTGCCACCTTTCTCAAAGGAAGGTCTCAAATTGTTTACAAAATCTATCAATCCTTTCATAAACTTCCTCCTTATGCCATTTCTTTAATCATGGTAGCAATACCATTGGAAACAATATTCTGAACATCGATCTTTGAAGGGCAGACGTACTCGCAGAGAGCGAGGTCCTCTTCAATGACCTCATATATGCCAAGCTGCTCCATCTTGTCAATGTCGTTGGCAAGAATGGCCTTGAGCAGATATACAGGGTAAATGTCCATAGGAACAACCTTCTCATAGAGGCCTGTTACAACAAAGGCTCTCTTGCCTCCGTTGAGGTTGGCATCCATATTGTACTTCTTTCCTGGTGTGAGCCATGAGAAGTATGAACGCTGAACGCTGAACTTGCCCGGACGGAAAGGTTTGCACCATCCGAACGCTTCATAATAATCACCCTCTAGAATTGCGGTGAACTGGAAATCGTAGAAACCGAGAGAGCCCAGGAATCCTACGTTCTTTCCTGTAAGTACGTTACCGCTTATGTATCTTGTATCAACGTGCTGGCCGCATACCTGACCTCCGTCATTGACGAACATTGAGGAGAGAGCCTCAACACATACGCCAGGGAGAACCTTCACATAGCAAGGATTGCTTGCCTGCGGACCTGCAACAGCTATAGTTCTTGCAACGTCATATACGCCCTTGTTGAAAAGACGTCCTATTGCAGCAAGGAAGTTAGGATTGATTGTCCATACAACCTCGCCCTTTCCAATAGGTGAAATGTGGTTGATCTGCACGCCTACGTTTCCTGCAGGATGAGGGCCGTTGAAAACATATGCCTTAACTCCGTTGAGTTTTGCAAGCACCGATGACTCGCTTGCCACTCCGAGGTAAACCTCACCGCCGGTGAGTTTCCTGATGGCGTCAACACCTGTCTGAATGTCCTGGATATCACTTGCGAGAGTGAAATTGTAGTCAGGAGCAAGAGGTGCTGAATCGAAAGCTGAAACAAAAATGGCCTTAGGTGTATCTGCCGGGTTGGCAATAATACCGTAAGGTCTCTGAATGATAGCCGGCCAAAGGCCGCTTGAAAGCAATGCCTTCACAATCTCTTCCTTTGAGAGTTTTGAAGGAGTCCCCTTTGCAAACTGCAAATACTCGGTAACAGCATCCTGCTTGATGCGGATTTCAAGAAGTTTCCTCTTTTCACCGCGTACGATTGCCTCAACTGTACCGCTGCAAGGTGAAGTGAAACATACATCCTGATGGAACTTGTCAATGAACACTACGGATCCAGCCTGAACCTTGTCACCTTCCTTGACCATAAGTTTAGGAACAAGGCATCTGAAATCAGTAGGTTTCATCACAATTACACCAGGAGCAGGTTCCTGCCCCATCTTCAAAGCTGCCGCACCCGCCATTGGGATGTTCAGTCCTTTGTGTAATCTTACTTGATTCAACATTGATTTTAGTTTATAATTATTAAAAATTAATTCGGATTTCCATAAAAATCGCAATCTGCAAATATAATCAATATCCCGCTAAAATCCAGCTAAAAGATAATTTTGAAATGTTCTTTTTGCTTTTTAGTTTTGCCAAGTTATGGAAGAGAAAAAAGAGTTGATATTCGAGGGGTTGAACAGCGCGCAGGCAAGTGCGGTTGAGAATTTCGAGGGCCCTGGCCTGATCATTGCCGGAGCCGGCAGCGGAAAGACAAAAGTTCTTACTTGCAGGATAGCGAACATCATACAGCACGGCGTTCCACCGGAGCAGATACTGGCGCTCACTTTCACCAACAAAGCCGCCCAGGAAATGCGTCAGAGGATAACTGCGGCCGTTGGCAGGAAACTCACCTTCAATCTGCTGGCCGGAACATTCCATTCGATTTTCATAAAATTCCTCAGGGAGGAGTCCGAACTCATAGGTTTCCCAAAGGACTTCACCATATATGACACATCGGACAGCAAGGCGCTCATCAAGGCATGCATAAAGGAACTTCAGCTGGACGACAAGACATATAAACCGGCTGATGTACTCAGCAGAATTTCCAAGGCGAAAAACAATCTTGTTACATACCAGGCATACGCAAACAATGCAGCGGCCATCCAGGCGGACAAGGCTTCCAAGAGGCCTCTGCTTTATCAGGTTTACGAATTGTACGCCCGGAAGTGCAGGCAGAACGGAGCAATGGACTTCGATGACATCCTGCTGTACACCAACATCCTGTTCCGTGACCATGAGGATGCCCTCAAGCGCATCGGCTCAAGATTCCGCTACATCCTTGTTGACGAGTACCAGGACACCAACTTCGCACAGTACATAATCGTAAAGAAACTGGCCTCCTTCCATCACAACATAGCTGTTGTGGGCGATGACGCACAGAGCATATACTCATTCCGTGGAGCGCGTATCGAGAATATCATAAACTTCAGGAAGGACTACCCCGACTGCAGCGAATACAGGCTTGAGCAGAACTATCGCAGTACAAAGACAATAGTGAATGCTGCGAACTCCGTGATATCCCACAACCGCATGCAGCTGAAGAAAACCTGCTTTTCAAAAGGAGATGAAGGCGAGCTCATAGAGCTGCTTGGGGCCTATTCGGAGAAGGAGGAGGGGATGATGGTGGCTTCTTCCATCGCCAGTGCAATATACAGGAACAGAGAGCCTTACAGCCACTTTGCAATCCTGTACCGAACCAATGCGCAGAGCCGCGTCATAGAGGAGGAACTGCGCCGCAGGAACATGCCTTACCGCATCTACGCAGGCCACTCATTCTATGAAAGGCAGGAGATCAAGGACATGATAGCCTACATAAAGCTCATTGTGAACCCGCGTGACAACGAATCCTTCAGGAGAATAATAAATTTCCCTACCAGGGCGATAGGCGATACAACCCAGGAGAGGCTCATGGCCACAGCAGGAGCGGCTGGAGTCTGCGCTATGGAATTCATCTTCCGCGATGCCAGGAACAAGGAGAAGCCCGGAGCCGCAATGATTGCAGCCGGCATAAAGGAAGCCACGGCAAGGAAGATAATGGACTTTGCCAGGAACATTGTAGAGCTGCGAAGCAGGCTTCTTACCGAAGACGCCTACGCCATGGCCGGCGAGATAGACAGCAGATTCGGGATAATCGCATCGCTCAAGGCGGAGAATACAATTGAGTCCGAGTCAAGGGCGGAGAACATAGAGGAACTTTTCAATTCCATACAGGACTTTGTTGACAACGGGCAGGAGGAGAACGATGAACTTGTGGCACAGGGATATGAGCCTGTGCTGGTCACACTTGACATGTACCTGCAGAACGTTTCGCTCATAAGCGACCTTGACGTTGACGAGGACAAGGACCAGGACTGCATCTCGCTCATGACGGTGCATTCATCCAAAGGCCTGGAATTCGAGCATGTATATATCATGGGAATGGAGGAGAATCTTTTCCCCGGCCAGGCGGCGGTGAGCATGCTGGCATACGCCGACAACACAGAGATGGAGGAGGAAAGGCGTTTGTTCTACGTTGCTCTCACACGCGCGAAGAAGGACGTGAAGCTCTCATACGCCCATCAGCGCAAGAAATTCGGAGAAACCGTTTCAAATTCCCCGAGCCGTTTCATAAAGGAGATAGATCCGGAATACGTTTCAAACCCAATACCAGATTACGAGCGCGAGCTGTCCACGGATTCCGCCTCACGCTCCGCATTTCTCCATCGCGGTACATCATGTGCTCCCACAAGGCCGTCCTTCACAGCCCGTGACATGTTCTCAACACCGCGCAGCGCCTCTTCCGGAAACGGAACGGCTAATGGCAGAAGCAGCTATGGCAACAGCAAGCCTGTGCAAACAAATGCTACTCAACAGAAAAATGCGCCTGGTGCTGCAAGGAACTTCATGGCGGATTCACCTGCAAAAATAAAACCGGGGCACACCGTGGAGCACCCCAGATTCGGTATCGGGGAAGTACTTTCCCTTGAAGGCGACATTATGGGCAGAAAGGCCATAGTCCGGTTCAGCGACGGCAGCACCAAGACTCTGGTGCTTGCCTATGCCAAACTCAGGATTGTCCAGTAATCTAGAAACGGAATCCCAGTGTGAGATAAATCTTGCTTCTTCCCCATTCTGTGTGTCCTCCCGGAGCATCCGGCATATCATACAATGAGAAGACTTCCTCCTGTTTGGTTAGATATCTCTGGTATGTTGCGTCAATGAAGAATCCGCTTGGAGAAGCCCATCCAATACCCAGGGAGCCTATTGAGAAGTTATCCTCAACGCCTGCATATTCCTTCTTGACGCCTGTGGAATAATTCTGATAACCTGCCCTTACGCTGATGTTTTCAGGGAAAGTCACCTCAGCACCTGCTCTGAAAACGCTTCTGGAGGTACAGTAATCCTTGATAAGTGCGTTTTCGTAATCGAAGAGGGAGGTATTGTTGTTTCTGTCAGAGAGCTTCATGGTAGAATAATCCTCCATCTGATAATCCACGCTTATCACTGCCATTTTGGCAATGGTGAGAGCCGCGCCTACATTCCATTTGAAAGGAGAGCGGAGCCTGTAGTCGAAACTCTGGAGAGGTGACCACTTGTGATAGGCATCACCATCCGAGAAGCTGCTGCTCATACCCATTTCAGAATCTTCCGTGAGCCACATCCAGGTTGGAGTCTGAATGGAAGCGCCGAATCTCAGTTCAGGAATAGGAGTACAGATGACACCTACTTTGAAATTCACTCCACTGCCTACAGTACGCTGTGAAAAGGATTGTGTGAAAGCACTCAATTTTGACTCGCAGGCCAGTTTGTCAGTCGGCATTTCAGTATAGTCATTGCTTTGCTTGTAGTACAAGGTCTGTAAACCTATATTGGCTCCAAGATAAACTATATTGTCAATGTTCATTGAGCAGTTCAGGTCAGCCTCATAATGATATCCTCTCTGATATGAGTGATAGAACTGGTCAACAGGAGATGCCAGATAGATTTCCCTGGTCAGATGGTCCAGATTCTCCGTTGCGGCAAAATAATCGCAGTCGGAATCAGGAAGCGGATCAATAAGGAATGTCTTGTAGGCAAGGACACCGTTCCACGGAGCATCGGTATAGAATGCATTGTCTGATTCAAGAACGGACTTGTCTATTCCCTGGCACTGCATGGCCACCGCCTGCAGCCAGCTGCTTCCAACGGCATGGCCCCTGGCTGACTGAGCGCTGCTGAAGTCCTTCATCCTGTTGAATACAAGTCCGAATGAAATGCTTCTTATTCCTACAGGGTCGATGTTCACACTCCCGAGATAGCCTATGTTGGCTATATTGAAATTGGTTCTGTCATCCTTTGTACTGGTTCCTGCATAAACGGTGCTTGAATTGGCCAGTGTGAGTGCAGGTGTTATTGACGCTTCATTGAAATTGTTCACTGCGGAACCGGCAGGATTGAGCCAGATTGAACCCATATCGCCTCCAAGTGCCGTGAATGCATTTCCCATTGCAACGCTTCTTGCCGTACCGTCGGGGTTCTGCGCGCTGAATCTGTATGCGTCCCACAGACCTTGAGCCTTTGCTCCTGGAATTGCAAATACCATAAAAGCGGCACATGCTATGAAAGTCCTTTTAAAAATATTCCTCTTCATGATTTCAGTTTTTCAGTTGGTAATTAAACAAAAGTTGTAAACTGGTCCGGAAGTTCTATCTGCGTCTTCCGCCACCGCCGCCACCGGAATGTGAAGGTGATGAGAAACCTCCGCCACCCGTTCTTCTGTATTGTGAACCACCGCTGTTTCCGCTGTTATTGTAGGTGTTGCTGTTGTTGTAAATTGTGCTGCTGCGCTGACGGCTGCCGTTATTTGTATTGTAGTTGCTGCTTGAGCTTGAACTTGTGCTGGTGCTTGAATTCGAGTTAGAGCGTCCTTTTGTATAACTGCTGCCTGATGAACTGCCGCTTGATCTTCCAACACTTCCGGTTCTCCTGTAACTTGTAGTACCGCCGGTATTGCCGTGGGTATAGTCATACAGGCGCTCCTTGTCCATATTGTTGCCATTCCTTATGTTGGCCGAATAGGACTTGGTATTCGAATAGGCATTACGTGAATATGAGCTGTTCGTGCGGCTGGCTGTGCCGGAGTTGCCTCTTATATAGGTGGACCCGGCTGTTGTACGTCCGTATCTCGAGCCTCCTGAAATGCCACCGCCTCCCCAGGATGATGAAGTCCTTGATGCATACCTTGCTTCACGGACATACACAGGAACTATGATTGCAGGCCTCCAAGGGTTGTATGGATAATATGGATGATACCAAGGTCTTGGCCACCAAGGGTCATGCCAGTATGGTCCTATATGAATGCTTATGTATGGTCTTGGCCACCAAGGATCCCAATACGGGTCCCAGAATGGATCCCAGAACGGATCCCACCATCTGTAACTGTATGAATACCACCAAGGATTGTAATTGAGGTAGTTGTTCACCACTGTCACATTCACCGGCTTTTCATACTTTTCCTTATCGAACTGCCTGAGTTTCATCTCATAACTGTCCGGAGCGGGTATGTATGTGGAATCGTTCAGATACTTGGCCAGCGAATCAGGCAATTCCCTTATGACATTCTGCTCCTGACCGCCTGACTTTGTTGAACTTGACTGCGAAGCTTTCTGCGTCATTCTCTCGGAACGACCATATATTCCGTTAACATAAGAAGTTGATGAGGCATTGTACGTGCCGCATCCATAGAAAATTACCACAGCCAGAGCGCCCAAGGACATTTTACAAAATGTTGTGAACTTTTTCATGATTTTAACCTCCTGTGCTTGATTTATTTTGTACTTTTGCAATTAAAATTAATTACACACAAACGTAATCAAAAATTATACCAAAAACAATCGCATATGGCAAAAGAGGTTACAAACAGGGAAGATAACTACTCACAATGGTACAATAATCTGGTTGTCAAAGCCGATCTGGCAGAGCAGTCAGCAGTAAGAGGATGCATGGTAATCAAGCCTTACGGCTACGCAATATGGGAGAAAATGCATGACCAGCTTGACAGAATGTTCAAGGAAACTGGTCACGTGAACGCATATTTTCCATTGTTCATTCCAAAATCCTTCCTCAGCAAGGAAGCTGAGCATGTTGAAGGATTCGCAAAGGAATGCGCCGTTGTAACTCACCACAGGCTCATGACCAATCCGAACGGCCCAGGTGTTGTAGTTGACCCTTCAGCCCGTCTTGAGGAGGAACTGGTTGTAAGACCGACTTCAGAAACCATCATCTGGAATACATACAAGAACTGGATAACATCATACAGGGACCTCCCTATTCTTTGCAATCAGTGGGCGAACGTAGTACGTTGGGAAATGAGGACAAGGCTCTTCCTGCGTACCGCTGAATTCCTCTGGCAGGAAGGCCACACTGCACATGCAACCAGAGAGGAAGCAATGGAGGAGGCCAGCAGAATGATAAATGTTTACGCCAAGTTCGCAAGGGAGTACATGAGCCTCCCTGTAGTAGTAGGCACAAAGAGCGAGACCGAACGTTTTGCAGGTGCCCTCGACACGCTCTGCATAGAGGCTATGATGCAGGATGGCAAGGCGCTTCAGGCAGGCACATCGCATTTCCTCGGACAGAACTTTGCAAAGGCCTTTGACGTGAAATTCTCAAGCAAGGAAGGAACCCTGGACTACGTATGGGCTACCTCATGGGGCGTTTCAACACGTCTTATGGGTGCTCTTATCATGGCTCATTCGGACAACAACGGTCTTGTACTTCCTCCGAAACTCGCTCCTATCCACGTAGTAATGGTTCCTATCTTCAAGACCGCCGAAGAGAATGCGGCCATCATTGAGAAGATGGAGGCTCTAAAGAAGGAGCTCGAGGCCAAGGGACTTACAGTTAAGATAGACAACAGGGACACCGTAAGAAGCGGATTCAAGTTCGCAGAATGGGAGCTCAAGGGCGTTCCGGTAAGAATTGCCATAGGACCTAGAGACATGCAGAACGGCACTGTTGAGATAGCAAGGAGAGACACCCTTACCAAGGAATCAATGAACATTGACGTCTGCGTGGAGCACATAGTTGCACTTATGGATGAAATCCAGCAGAACATATATGCAAAGGCGCTCGATTATCGTGCCAGGAAGACTGTAAAAGTGGATACCTGGGAGGAGTTCAAACAGAAGATAGAGGAAGGCGGATTCCTTCTCTGCCACTGGGACGGCACAGCGGAAACCGAGGAGAAGATCAAGGAGGAGACAAAGGCTACCATCCGTTGTATTCCTATGGATTCATTCGTATGCGAGGAAGAAGGCAGATGCGTTTACAGCGGCAAGCCTTCGAAACGCAGGGTGATTTTTGCAAGAGCTTATTAATCCAATAACAAACATAGAACCTATATGGACGCAGACCCGTGTAAACAGAACCAGATTCTTTCAACACTTACAACCAAAGCCAGCACCAAGGCCATAGTGTTTGACAAAACGCTCGAGGCCTTCAATCTTCTCAAGGAAATTCTGAGCGAAATGAGCAATGACCTCAACGATCTCCTTGAGGAACAGCAACTTGAAGTTGCAGAACGCAGACTCAGGCTCGAATATAGAGACCGCGGGAAATTCGAGGCGGAACTTAAATTTGCAGACGATGTTCTTGTATTCAGCATGCATAGTGACATATTCCAGTTCGACAGGGACAGCACTGTATGGAAATATCCTTACGCCAAGGACAACAGGATGAATTCATACTGCGGCATTGTGAATGTTTACAATTTCCTGTCCGACTCAATGAAGTACGGCAGGAATGAGGACCTGGGATATCTGGTTGCAAGGCTGTTCGTGAACAGGGAGAACAGATTCTTCGTTGAAGGAAAGAGGCAGAAAAGGAAAAGAGTCTCAGAGTTCGGAAAATACGAGCTTACCCGCGAGGAGCTGGTTTCCTTTGTAGAGGCTGCCATGGAGTACACCTTGTCATTCGACCTGCTGGTACCTCCATTTGATATTGTCAAGGTTGCATCTGTTGACCAGATCAATGCAAAGATTGAAAGTTCAAAGATGATGACCGGCAAACGTATGGGTTACAAATACAATTCAGACGACGTTCTCGACAACGAATGATGAATTGAACAAAAATGCTGAAATGATGAAAAACCTGATCAAAATTCTGTTGACCGTAATGATTGTGGCATCATGTGCCAGTTCTGCGAGCGCGCAGTTCTGGTCAAGGAAGAAAAACAAAGCCGCAGAGGACAGTGTCTTTGTTTCCGGCCTGAATGATGAGCAGGAACTTATCAGGTCTCTTGTTGCACGTTACGCTATTCCTACAATCCAGTACGAGCCGGTCACACCGCCCAAGTTCTGGAAATGCGGAATAATGAACCAGCTGGGATTCTCGCAGGTTGCCCTCTCCAACTGGGCTGCCGGTGGATCCAATTCACTGGCATTCAACGCCTATATCAATGCAACGGCAAACTACAACAAGGGCAATGTAAGCTGGGAGAACAGATTGCAGACCGCATACGGATTCATTGAGTCCGCAAAAGATGGCCATAGAAAGAGTGACGACCGTCTGATAATTGACAGCAAGTTCGGATACAGGACTGTAAAGGATCTGTATATGTCGGCCACATTCAACTTCAGCTCGCAGTTCACTCCGGGATATGACTATCCTTCCGGTGAGAATGCAAGGCTGGTGTCAAGATTCCTGGCGCCAGGCTACTTCAAGCTCGGTCTTGGTATGGAGTACAAGAAAGGCACATGGCTTTCCTTGAACTTCTCACCTCTCACCGCCGGAGCCACAGTTGTGACCGATGAGGACTTGAGGAAGAAATATGGCAACGAAATTGATGAAGAGATAAGATACCAGCTTGGTGCGCAGTTGAACCTGAGGAACAATTTTGTAATAGCAAAGACCTTCAAGATAAGTTCCGCGCTCACCCTCTTCTCGGATTACAAATACAAGCCAAAGAACTTTCAGGTCAAATGGGACTTTCTTGCGGAATTGCAGATCAACAAATATTTCTCCACAATCCTCAACATAAACATGATTTATGATGACAATGTGAAGAACATAGAGAAAGATGAAATCACAGGTCTTGATGTGATCCGCGGACCAAAGCTCCAGACCATGGAGATGCTCAGCGTTGCATTCACATATACCTTTGGCACATACACCAAATAATGCTGTACAAGTTCAGGAAGAACATAGAAAGAATTCTGGCTTCGCAAAGCCTTTCCGGCTCCGAAGCCGGAATTCTTGTTTGTGTAAGCGGCGGACCTGATTCAATGGCCCTCCTGGACCTCATGCGGCAATGCCCAGTGAAAATAGCAGCGGCCCACGTGAACTTCCATCTTCGTCCGGAGGAATGTGACAATGACCAGAAACTCGTTGAAGACTACTGCAATCTTCACCGCATTGAATTGCATGTCAAGCATTTCAACACAATGGAGTATGCACGTGACAACGGCGTTTCCGTTGAGATGGCGGCACGCGAACTCCGCTATTCGTGGTTTGAGGAAATCAGGCGGTCACTCGGTCTTGCTTTCATTGCCGTTGCGCATAATGCCAACGACAATGCTGAAACTCTTCTCCTCAATCTCACAAGAGGCACAGGCCTTCGCGGAATCTGCGGAATGAAAGGGAACGGCGGTTCATGCTCAAGGATTATCAGACCATTGCTCGGTATTGAAAGGAAATCCATAATCGACTACCTCAACAATCACGGCGTGGGATATGCAGTTGACAGCACCAACGCCTCCAACGATTACAAGAGAAACAAACTGCGCAATTCGGTATTCCCTCTTCTGAAGGAGATGAACAGTTCCATCATTGCTACAATGAACTCCAACGCGGCGAATTTCAATGCAGCAATGGAAGTCCTTGACGGTCTCCGCCCTCATATCCTTGAAAAGATATGTATCAACTCTCCAGAAGAATATATCCGCAGAGCATACTGTACCGATGTTTCAGTTCCCACCGAATGCCGCACACGTTCCCAGAGGATTGCAAGTTTCACCTATATGGCATTGAAGGACATATTTGCAGGTGCAATGGATATCAAGGAACTTAGAGGTGAACGGGGCTGGAAATTCTGGCTTCACGAGTGGATCTCAGGTTTCGGAGCCAATCCCGCCCAGACTGCGGAACTTGCCGCAATGATTGAATCGGAGCAGCCGAAAAGCGCTCCCGGACGAATGGTTTTCCCGGAGCACATTGCCATAATCGAGAGAGGCTTCATAAAAATCTTCAAGGCCGGCGTGTCCCCCCTTGCTTCCCGGGTGAACATCGAGGACAAAGGCACGCACTACAGAGCAACTTTCCAGGGAAGCCTTCCTCTGGAATTCCGGAAAGGCACATCACCATACATCATCAGGATTCCCCACCCGGGCGATAGTTTCACGGCTTTCGGCCGTAACAGCGGCAGGAAAAGTCTCTCCGACTATCTGACCAATCTCAAGATTGAAACCGTTCTGAAAAACATCATGCCGCTGATCTGCATCAATGATGAGATAGCGGCCATAGCGGGCATAGAGATTTCCAACAAGTTCAGGATTTGATTTACTATCGCAGGTAGGAAATGGAATTAGGGCCCTCGTGACAAAGCAGGTCCAGAATGGACAGGTTCGGTATGAAGCCGTGCTTGGAGCTGAAAACCTGCCAGTACTGTCTGTTCAAGCCCCACTCCTCAAGGAGGCTCGGTCCCTTGTATTTTGGATTGATTCTAGTGCGCAGATCAAGCATTTCTTCAGGCACTTTGTCAATGTATTCCTCAGTAAAGTTTATTTCCTTCTCCACTCCTATCAGCTTCAGACAGAGTTCAAGTATCCTTGTATTCAGTTCAAGAAGAGAAGCGGGCCTGGAATCCAGAATATCAAAGAAATAATCCTTGTAGTAATCAAAGAAAGGTGTGAGGCCGTAAGCCGAGGTGATTGCTGTCCTGTGCTGGTGCAGCCAGCCCTTTGAATAATCCAGACCTATAAGTTTTATAGGCAGGTGATGAGTCCTTTCATCATTTTCGCCGGCAGCTCTCCTGGCAGGAAGGTTCAAAGCAAGCAACCCGCCCTCAGCATAAATGTGAGCGCGGGTTCTGTATGTCTGTTTCTGGAAATTCTCCTGGCTCTCAATGTACACGCAATCCGCTTTCAGAATTGCGGCGAAATACTCCAAAGGAGGGAAATATGCAGTTGAGAGCAGAACGCTTTTCACAGCTACTTGTCTTTCTTGCGAGGGCGTATGATTCCTCTGTTGCTGGCCTTGATGAAATCAAGAATAATACGTTTCTCGTTGCACTCAGGGAACTCTTCCTCAACCTTCCTGCAGGCCTGTGTGGTATTGAGATTGCTGTTGTAGATGATGTCGTATATGGCCTTGATATTGTCTATCTGCTCTGCAGTGAAGCCTCTTCTGCGCAAACCTACAATGTTGATACCCTCGAAGAGAATAGGGTGTGCGCCGGCTGCCATTGCAAATGGAGGAACGTCCTGACCTATCAGGGTTCCGCCTCCGATCATTGCATGCATTCCAACCTTTGAGAACTGATGAGCCATTGTGTTTCCACCAATGATTGCCCAGTCATCAATGTCGGTTTCGCCTGCGAGGCCGCTGAAACTTACTATTATACAGTTCTTTCCAATCTTGCAGTCGTGAGCAACGTGAGCATATGCCATGATGAGGGTGTTGTCATCAATGGTGGTGATTCCCTTTCCGCTGGCTTCGGTACCACGGTGAACTGTTGCACACTCGCGGATTGTAACGTTGTTGCCTATCTTCACGTAGGAAACTTCGCCCTTGAACTTCAGATCCTGCGGTATACCGCCAACAACCGCACCCGGGAACACCTTGCAATTGTCACCGATTGTGACATAATCATATATGGTGGCATGAGGTCCGATAACGCAATTGTCACCGATTTCAACATTCTCCGCAATGTAAGAGAAAGGCTCTATTTTTACGTTCTTTCCTATTTTGGCATTAGGATGAACAAATGAATTGATATATTCTGCCATATATTTAATATTATTCTGATTTTCTTGCTATTTGAACTGTAAGGTCTCCGCTGCATACCAGAGTGTCACCCACAAATGCCTCGCCATGCATAGTAACCATTCTATGTCTTGGCTCCTCGGGAACTGTAAGGCGGCACACAAGTACATCACCCGGAACAACCTTACCCCTGAATTTCACCTTGTCAACTTTTGTAAAATAACTGGTATACAACTTAGGATCCTCAACGTACTTGCTGGCGATGAGGACTCCGCCTATCTGTCCCATTGTTTCTATTATAAGCACTCCCGGCATCACAGGCTCGCCAGGGAAATGGCCCTTGAAGTAATATTCATTCTCAGAAACCATCTTCTCGCCAACAATAAAGTTGTCACCCATTTCCGAGATCCTGTCCGCAAAAAGAAAAGGCGGACGCTGTGGCAGCATTTCCTTTATGGCATCACCACTGAATAACGGTTCGTCCGAAGGATTGAAATATGGGACATCCAGTTCTTTCATACCTATTTCATCAATGATTGTTTGTATGCCTCCCTTATCATTCCGGCAACCTGGGTGTTGATTCCGTGTCCGCTCTTGTACCCTATGATCTTTGCGCGTACAGGAACTCCAACCAGTGAGAAATCGCCCATTATGTCAAGAAGCTTGTGCCTTGCGCACTCGTTGGTGAATCTCAGTTCCAGATGATTGAGATAACCCTCAGGTGCTCTTTCCAGACTCTTCACATTGAATATGTTGGCAAGCCTGTCCAGCTCCTCCTGAGGCACAGGATGCTCAACAATCACTATTGCGTTGTCAAGGTCTCCTCCCTTGATGAGATTGAGTTTGAAAAGCGGCTCAATCTCGTGGAAGAACACAAAAGTTCTGCAAGGAGCTATGTCCGTCACGAAGTTTGTGTTCCTGTTATATCTTGCATACTGGTTGCCAAGCACTTTCGAGTTGAAATCCAGCATGAGGTCTATAGAGAAATCATCGTCAGGAAGCAAGGTGACCTCCGAACCGGATTCGTTGGTGTATGTGATTTTCTTCTTGAGGACGAATATCTTCCTTGGTGCAGGCTGCTCCTTGAGACCGGCGGCAACGAACTGCTCCATATAAGGTTTTGCGCTGCCGTCAAGGATAGGAACCTCCTGAGTGTCAATGTCAATGAGAGCATTGTCTATCTGGAGGCCGCTGAGCGCCGCCATCAGATGTTCGAGTGTGGAAATCTTGACCTCGCCTTTCTCCAGGGTAGTTCCCCTGGCCGTTGTGGTTACATAATCCACAATGGCGTCTATGATTGCATCCTCTCCGAGATCAATCCTTCTGAACTTGATACCGTGATCCACCGGAGCCGGATTCACTGTCATTGTAACTTTCCTGCCTGTATGGAGGCCTTTGCCGCAAAAAGTGCAGGCTGACTTCAATGTATGCTGTTTTGTGTACATTCTCTATTTGTGTATTTCTTTTTCAATGGCATCGAGCCTTTCTGTAAGTTCACTGTAGAATTCAGGCATGTTCTTGAACAGAGCATATGCCTTCATATAAACCTTATGATCGATTGCAGGCGATCCAAGCAGGATCTGACCCGGTTTTCTCACATTGTTCGTAAGTCCTGTCTGAGCTGCCATTGTGGTGTTGTCCGCAACTGTCAGATGCCCTGCCAGACCTGTCTGACCGCCGAACATGCAATGCTTTCCAACCTTTGTGGAACCTGCCACTCCGCACATTGCAGCCATCACGGTGTCCTCCCCTATTTCAACATTATGCGCAATCTGAACAAGATTGTCAACCTTTGCACCCTTGTGTACTATTGTGGAACCCATGGTTGCCCTGTCAACTGTTGTGTTCGCACCTATCTCAACATCATCCTCTATGATAACGTTTCCGGTCTGAGGAATCTTCTTGTAATGGCCTTCATCAGTAGGGGCGAATCCGAAGCCATCGGCACCTATCACACAGTTGGCATGCAGAATACAGTTGTTTCCAATCTTGCAGCCGTCATATACCTTCACACCCTGATAGAGAATCACATTCTCTCCTATCTCCACGTTGGCTCCGATGTAAACCTGCGGATATATCTGGCTTCCTGCTCCGACCTTGGAGCGTTTTCCTATACATGCGAATTCACCAACGTAAACGCCCTTGCCCAGCTTGGCGCTGAAAGCAATCGAGCTCCTCCAGCTTCTGCCGCTTCTCTTTGCCGCCTTGAGCGAGTTGAGAAGATCAAGCAGGGAAGCAACCGCGCTGTAAGCGTTGTCCACCAGGATGAGGGTAGGTTCGTATTTGTAGTCAGGTTTGTAGAAGCTTCTGTTGAGAATTATCACGCTTGCCTTGCAAGTGTACAGATACTGCTCGTATTTCGGATTGGCAAGAAAACAGATATTGCCTTTCTTTCCGTATTCTATCTTGTTGACGGACGACACTTTGGTCATAGGGTCACCCACAATCTCTCCATTGAACTGGGCGGCTATCCTCTCCGCTGTAACTTCCATAAGAATTTCAATTTACTCAAGTTTCGCAAGCATTCTATTTATTACTTTTCAAGAACTTGCAGGAGGCTTGCGAAACTTCTCCCCACCGCACTTTCTTGGTGTTTTACCCTCACCCTAAATCCCTCAGTCAAAAAGTAACACTTTTTGGCTGAACTTGAACTTTAACCCCCGCTGCACATGGCAGCTGCCCCCAGGGGCATTGCGCTTCCACTGCGTTTCAGCGGGCACCTTAAGGTGCCTTGGCTAGTCAGGGACTTTTTCATCGGCATAAATGCCTCTAAAATAGGTGTTTCGCATAAATGCGAAACTTGAGTCAGTTTATTGTTAAAAAAGTCCTTCAAATTTTACAAAGATAACAAATTACGGCAAATACACAAACAACTTGATTGAATGAGGAATCATATTTTTGACATTTCAAGTGGCTTCACGTCCTCGACCTCCTCACCGGATTTGATTATGGACATTATGCCGTAGAAGTGATAGCTGAGAGTCCTGCTTACCTCCTCATTCGGAAAATTCTCCGGATGCCTGACACACAGTGCTGCTATGCCGCAAGCAACAGGCCACATCTGCCGGAACAGAATCCCTGCTTTTTCCGATGTGAGACCATAACCCTGCCCGACCGAACCCAGACACTCCCTTGCAATGTTTTCTGCAATTTCAGGGCGGGCATCCTTTCCGAGAAAAAGCATCTGGAAAACATTCGGATCCTCCTTAGCAAATGCTACAAGCCTCAAACCGAATTCCTTGAACGCGGGGAAATAATCGGTGACACCCTTCATCCTTGCAACGAAAGCCTTCTCCGCTGCCATGCGAATGGCTTCCATCACCTCGTTCATATCCTTGAACATCGTGAACATAGGGCTGGACGAGGTACCTAGTTCCTTTCCAAGAGCCCTGGCACTGACAGCCTCGAATCCGCTGGTCCTCACTATCCTGAGGCCTGCGGCAACTATATCATCCTTGGAGAACCGCGGTTGTCTTGGCATACATCAAACAATTGTCATGTAACAGCTTGCAAAGATACAACATAATAACAAAGGATAAAATAACAAATGTAAGATAACAGCTGTTATTTTATAAGAAATTCTTTTTATCTTTGCATCGTTTTTCAAAAGAACAATCTGAATCTGGCAATAATCGTAATAAAGGCCATGACTATGAAAGCAGCATTCAACATCCTAAGGAATATCTTTGCTGTCATAGGTTTGATTCTGACCATTGCGCTGGTCATCATCCTGTGCAGCGATGAATATGCATCCATCAGGGGCGGAGCCAATCAGGAACCGGCCAGTCACATTGAAACCCTGAAATTGTCGGGTCCGTACGGCAAGGACACGGTCAAGTTCAACATCCACCCGGTCATCAACGCGGAAAGGGCGGCAGAAATACGGGAATATTTCCAGCTTGACACTCTGTATGACGGAACGGCGTCAACCTGGGAGAAGACATTGGCTATTGCCCGTTTCGTTGCAACCAACATACCTCATGCCAACCAGACAATCCAGCCCGAAAAGAGAAATGCCATCTACCTGTGGGAATACACAAGGAACACCGAGCCGGCATTCAACTGCAGACTCCACAGCATAATGATGTTTGAGATGCTTTCATCTGTGGGAATAGCAGCCACCTATATCACCTGTATGCCCGAAGACTGCAATGACACTGACTGCCACGTGGTCAATCAGGTCTGGCTTCCGGAACTTGGCAGGTGGGTGATGATAGACTCCGACTCAGGAGGATTCTATGCAACTGACGACGGAGGAAATCCGCTTTCGTTGCAGGAAATCAGGGAGTCATATATTCAGGGAAAGCCTGTTATATATCACCCGCAGTTTGCTGAAACCGGAGGCTCCGACAACTGGTATTACGATTATATGGCCAAGAACACTTATTGGTTCTCCTGCTGGGAGTCCATACATTTTGACCAGGAACCTGCTATGGGTAAAGATTCCGGCAGGTATATTCATCTTGTTCCTGAAGGTTTCAAGCCATTCGGCGTCAACGGCAAAGACATAGTGACAAGTGATGCCGGACAGTTCTGGGCTGCTCCGCCAGTAAGTTTGTCTCCTATCTGCTCACCTGAGTCGTGCAGATGATTCCGGGGATGAAGGCAGTATTGTGAAGCCTTTTTATTGATAAAGAATGAAACTGAATGATTAATATGAACATCAGACTTGAAACTCCTGAAGATTACCTCAAGGTTGAAGAACTTACCCGCGAAGCATTCTGGAACGTATATGCGCCTGGATGCGTAGAGCATTTCGTGCTGCACCAATACCGGAACAATCCCGACTTTATCCATGAACTTGACTTTGTTATGGAAGAAGACAACAGAATCATCGGCCACGTTATGTATTCCAAGGCAGAATTATTCCGAGAGGATGGCAGCTCAATTCCAGCCTGGACATTCGGTCCCATCAGCATTCACCCGGATTACAAGCGCAAGGGCTATGGCCTTAAATTGCTGAACTATTCCATTGAGAAGGCGCGTGAGATGGGAATAGGAGTATTATGTATGGAAGGAAACATAGATTTCTACAAACATGCTGGATTTGTTCTTGCCAGTTCCCTCAACATACATTATCATGCGGAACCGAAGGAGTCCGAGGTGCCGTATTTCCTCGCCCAGGAACTGATTCCGGGTTACCTGAAAGGAGTCGAGTGCACATATCATACTCCGAAGGGATACTTTGCCGCCGATGATGACCCGGCAAGCTTTGAGAACTATGAGGCAGCCTTCCCGGCAAAAGAGAAGCATTTCCAGGAAGGGCAGTTGCCTCAGTTCTGTCAAAGTTGCGGTATGCCGATGTCGTCCGATGACTTGTGCGGCACCAATGCTGACGGAAGTGCCAACTTCGATTACTGCAAATACTGCTATCAGGACGGAGAATTCGTTGATAAGGTGTCAATGGAGGAATATATCGAAATGTGCTCGCTGTTCGGTGCGCAGGCTGGGATGAGCAACGAGCAGATGAGGGAACATTGCCAAAAGCTTTTCCCAATGCTGAAGCGCTGGAGAAGAGAATGAGCCCTGTTCCTAACATTATTTCCTCATCCAGAGGCATCGCTGGATTCGCAATGCTACTTTTTCCCGTCTTCAGCCCTTGGTTCTGGACGCTGTATTGCTGGGGAGGGGTCTCCGATATGATTGACGGACCTCTGGCAAGGAAACTCGTGGCGGTCAGCAAGCTCGGTTCGAGGATTGACAGCCTTGCGGATATCGTATTTGCCGTATGTGCGTGGATAAAGATCCTTCCGTCATTAACTCTTCCTTTATGGATATGGTTATGGGTGACAACAATAGGTATTGCAAAAGCCGTCGGCATCAGCATCAACTCAAAATGGAATCACTGTTTCACAGTATCGCATTCCTTTCTTAACAGGCTGACTGGCTTGCT
>JAGHUC010000007.1 GCA_018065035.1 Candidatus Egerieousia equi
TTATTCTCAATGATCCGATCTTCCATGATGGTAATGAATTACCATGCGAAGATCAACAATTAACAAAGACCCGTCAAGACGTCCCCGCGGAGGCGCTTACAAGGTGAGGCAGTAAAAACAGAAAGAAAATTACTGCTAACCCTATGAGAACATTGTTGTCGAGCGGTAATTTCAAGTTTATGAATCCGTTGTTTCCAAGTATGTATAGAACAAAATATGTGACTAGTATCAAGGCTGCTGTATATGATACAAATGTCAGTGCGTTATTGGAAGATTTTTCGGTTCGGGCGCATCTGTTATGAAATTTTTTATGCGCATTTTCATAATTGATAAAGTCGGTTGGCATTATTTCTCTGGAATCGGACGCATTATAAATTTGCCAATTGTCATCCTTCCCTAGTACAGCAATTGCGCAGTCCGGCTTGACTTCAATTGCTTTGCCAACTGTCTGATGATATCTATTGTAGAGGGGGAATGTGCGGTGCATTAGCCTTTGTTTATCGGACATGAGCATAAATGCTTGGATAACAAATCCATTGTTATCTGTTATCTCTATCATAATACAAGAAACACCACGTATTTGGAGCAATCCTTTGTTATGTATGGCATTTTCAGGATAACCCTTGAGACCAAGGAAACTTATAAATTTTTTGTAGTAGTAATTTACCATTATCCAATATGGTAACTGCCAGACTCCCGAGGCGGTTTATAATAGAAAAGTGTGGAGTCGTTTTCGTTACTTCTACTGAACGTTCTGGACAAACGCAACAAGAAAGAAACAATCGTACTCCACACCCGCTCAGTATGAAGTACAATATGGGTAGAAGCCCACCATACAACATGACCAAAAGACAGGCGTAGTGCTTGCGACCGAACCTCTTGTTGTATTGAAAATTGTCCAGATTTTCAGTAAGGTTGGCGAAAAACACTTTCGCATTATGTAGTGTTATTCTTCAATAACGGATGCAAAGATAACTAAAGCTAATTTTATTTTGTACAAAAACTTTTTGTAATTCAGCCTTTTTTGATGATGGTATGAGGCACATTCTTTGAATTGCTTCTCAAAATGTTGATTAACGGCCAATGGTTGCAAATGTTCATTGAACTGCTTAAATTTGCTATATGTGGTTTTGACTTTGATTATGCTTGAATTTTAATTTATATAATCTTAAGAACTGGAATTATGAGTACAATTATTTACATTCTTGGAGTTATTGCAGCCGTTTGGTGCGTTCTCGACATTTGCAAAAAGAATATTGACACCCTCAAGAAGGTGCTTCTTATTGTTGGCGTTCTTGTATTTTCCTGGATTGGTGTTCTCGTTTACTATTTCCTGATAAGAAACAGAATCTGACAGGGTTTTACTTGTCGTGCTTCTTGAACAGATAGGATGCGGCTATTACGGTCATAAGCATTATGACCATGATAATGATGAAATCTGAAACTCCCTTGTCAACCAGAGGGAGTTTTACATTCATTCCGAAAATGCCGCTTATCAGGGTAGGAGGCATGAAAAGCAGGCTTACGAAAGCCAGCAGCTTCATTATCTTGTTCTGGTCGAGGTTAATAAGTCCGAGAACTGTATTCTGCATATATTCCAGCCTTTCGAAACTGAAGTTTATGTGGTTCAGAAGTGACGAAATATCCTTTACCAGAACATTGAGTTTTGAGTGGATATCACGAGGAAACTTGTCGCTCTTGAGAATTGAGGAAATCATCCTCTGCTTGTCTATGATGTTCTCACGGACGAGCATTGTGTTTTCCTGAAGCTGGTTGATATCCAGAAGAAAATCCTCATTCACATCCTCTCCTTCACCTACTCTCTTGCTGAACTGGGCAATCTCCTTGCTCATGAGCTCGATCATATCCGCATCAAGGTCAATTCTGTTCTCAAGTATGGAAACCAGAATATGGTAGCCTGTAGGGAACTGCTTCGGGGAGAACGAAAGCTTGCGCTGCATATCCGTGAAGGTTCTCAATGGCACCTGTCTTATGGTTACAAGGATACCTTCGGATATGATGAATGAAACCGTTTCCAGGGAGTAGTCGTCAGGTCCTGGAATCATGAAGTTGGTGTTGGCGAATATTGTGGTGTCAGTTTCTGAATAGCGTGAAGAACTCTCAATCTCCTCGGCCTGGGCTCTTGACTGGAGGGTGGTGTCGAGAAACTCCTCAACTGCGCGTTTTTCTTCACCGCCAGGACTGAACAAATCTATCCAAAGGATATCATCGAAACCGAAATTCTCAAGCTCCTTGAGCTCCTGGGTGCACAGAATGCTGCCCTTTGACTTGTAGAAGATTTCAATCATTTACCTGACCTCCCATCTTTTTCAAAGACGATGAACACGCAATCATCGCCTCCAAGGTTTTACAAAAAGAAAAACTCAGCCGCATTTGATTTCTTGCAGCCTGCAAAGTTAATAATAAGTTTTTAGAAATTAATAATTTTTTATTCTTGTCAAGCTTTGAAAATCAAATGATAATGGCTATATTTGCACCGCCTTTTTCAGGGCATTATAAATAATGTTTAACTACTTGTTCGTTTAAAATTTTATTGAAATGAGTACAGAAAATCAAATTGAGGAGCAGGTTGCTCCAGTAGAATCAGCTGCTGAAGAGCTGGTTTTCGAAAAAAAGAAAATGAAAAGCAATGCTTCCATTGCAAATGACAAGTTCGATTGGGACGCTTTCGAGTCTGATTCAGCCGAAGGTTACTCAAAAGAGGAGGACGAGAAGCTTTATGGCAACACACTTTCAAAGGTTATCGAGAACGAGGTTGTTGACGGTACAGTTGTAGCAATCACAAAGAGAGAGGTTCTTGTTAACATAGGTTACAAGTCAGAAGGCGTTATCTCAGTTAACGAATTCCGTTACAATCCTGAACTTGCAGTTGGTGACGTTGTTGAAGTTTTCGTTGAAAATGCAGAGGATAAGAAAGGTCAGCTCATTCTTTCACACAAGAAGGCACGTTCATTCCGTTCTTGGGACAGAGTAAACGAGGCATTCGAGAAAGACGAGATTGTAAAGGGTTATATCAAGTGCAGAACAAAGGGCGGTATGATCGTGGATGTATTCGGCATTGAGGCATTCCTTCCAGGTTCACAAATTGATGTAAAACCTATTCGTGACTACGATATATTCGTAAATAAGACAATGGAATTCAAGATTGTGAAGATAAACAACGAGTACAGGAACGTTGTTGTTTCTCACAAGGCTCTCATCGAGGCCGAGCTTGAGGCACAGAAGGCAGACATCATTGCCAAACTTCAGAAGGGTCAGATCTCAGAAGGTATCGTTAAGAACATCACTTCTTACGGTGTATTCGTTGACCTCGGCGGTGTTGACGGTCTCATCCACATCACAGATCTTTCATGGGGCAGAATCAACCATCCTGAGGAGGTTGTCAAACTTGATGACAAGATCAACGTTGTTATTCTTGACTTCGATGATTCAAAGAAGAGAATCGCTCTTGGTCTCAAGCAGCTTACTCCTCATCCATGGGATGCTCTCAATCCTGATCTCAAGATTGGTGATACAGTCAAGGGTAAGGTTGTTGTCATTGCAGACTACGGCGCATTCATTGAGATTCAGCCAGGCGTAGAAGGTCTCATCCACGTTTCAGAGATGAGCTGGTCTTCACACCTTCGCAGCGCTCAGGACTTCCTGAAGGTAGGCGACGAGGTAGAGGCTCAGATTCTTACACTTGACCGCGAGGAGCGCAAGATGTCTCTCGGTATCAAACAGCTCAAGGAGGATCCATGGGCATCAATTCTTGAGAAATATCCTGTTGGTTCAAGACATGCAGCAATCGTTCGTAACTTCACTAACTTCGGCGTATTCGTAGAGCTTGAGGAAGGTGTTGACGGTCTTGTTCACATTTCAGACCTTTCATGGACAAAGAAGGTTAAACATCCTTCAGAGTTCACAGCAATCGGCGAGAAACTTGAGGTTGTAGTTCTTGAAATCGACCAGGAGAACAGAAGACTCAGCCTTGGTCACAAGCAGCTCGAGGAGAATCCATGGGACGTATATGAGGGCATCTTCAAGGTTGGCAGCATCCACGAGGGTACAATCACCAACATCAACGAGAAGGGCGCTACAGTTGTTCTCGAGTATGGTGTTGAGGGCTTCGCTCCAGCTAAGACTCTTGTAAAGGAGGACAACACAACTGCCAAGGTTGAGGAGAAGATTGACTTCAAGGTAATCGAGTTCAACAAGGGCAGCAAGAAGATCATCCTTTCTCACTCAAGAATAGCAGATGACAAGAAGAGAGAGGCTGAGGCCAAGGAGTACAAGGAGAGAAACGCAGAGGCTGATTCAATGCAGAAGGCTGTGAAGAAGATCAAAGCCAACATTGAGAAGACCACTCTCGGTGACATCAGCTCACTTGCAGCTCTCAAGGACGAGATGGAAAAATCAGCTAAGAACTAATGACTTTCAGTTTTACAACTCTGGGAACCGCTTCGGCGCTTCCCACTGTTGAAAGATATCCAAGCGCTCACATCCTCACGGTTCGTGAGCGCTTTTTCTTGATAGATTGCGGAGAAGGTACACAGATACAGCTCAAGCGCGCAGGAATATCTTTCACCAGAATAGACAATATATTCATATCACACGTCCATGGAGACCATATCTTCGGCCTGCCAGGACTTCTTTCAACCATGTCCCTCATGGGAAGGACTGCACCTGTCTTCATATATGGTCCTTCCGCTTTCAAGCCATATCTGGATTTCTTCATTTCATACCTTGGCGATGGTATAGCATTCCCTGTCAATTTCACACCTGTATCCTACAAGGAACCATCCATGCTTGTAGAATTCAACAATGTGGAGATATTCGCCTTTCCGCTCAGACACAAGATTGAGACCTACGGATATTTCTTCAGGGAGAAGGAACCAGCCTTGAACATACGCAAGGAAAAGATTGAAGCATACAATTTAACTTACTATGAAATGGCCCGTCTGAAGGAAGGTAGGAATGTAGAAAGAGAAGACTGTGTTCTTCAAGTTGAAGAACTTACTTACAAGCCATACGAGCCACGATGCTTTGCATACTGTTCGGATACAATGCCTTTCGCAAAACTTGCAGACTGGCTTTGTGAACTGAGTCAGTACAGGAAACTTGATCTTCTATACCACGAAGCCACATACGACGCTTCTGACAAGGAACTTGCAAGGAAGCATTTCCATTCAACGGCCGCAGATGCTGCAGAATGTGCCCTGAAATGCCATGCCGGGAAGCTGGTTCTTGGACATTACTCATCGAGGTACAGGAATACTGATAAAATTCTGGAGGATGCCAGAGCTGTTTTCCCTGAAACTTATTGTGCAAAAGAGGGTGATGTCTTTGACATCCCGGTTTCAAGACTTCTTTAATCTTTTTTCTCTTTCAAGTTTGTTGAGCGCCTGCCTGTATGCAGCCGCGTTTCTTGAATGCTCGGACAATGTCCTGGCAAATCTGTGTGTGCCGTTGAATTCAGGATCGGCACAGAAATACAGGTATGATTCCTTGCTGTAGTCAAGAACAGCGTCAATGGCCTTTTTGCTTGGAATGCATATAGGTCCTGGAGGAAGTCCCGGATACTTGTATGTATTGTAAGGGGAATCTATAAGCAGATGTTCCTTGAGTATTCTTGTGAGAGTGAAATCACCTACTGCAAACTTTACCGTAGGATCGGCCTGCAGTGGCATCCCGCATTTCAAACGGTTCACATAAACACCTGCTATCTTGTCAAATTCAGGAATATGATTGCTTTCTTGATTTACAATCGAGGCAATTGTGGCAACATCCTTTCTGCTCAGACCCATTTGTGCTGCTATGCTGTCCCTGCTTATTCCCTTGATGAAATCAGGCTCCGATTTCCAGAATCTGTCCCGTTCATTGCGAAGCATTTCTATCAGCGATTCAGCATCCTGGTCCCAATACACCTGATAAGTGTCTGGAAGCACTTCGTATATATTGCCTATGCAATCAGCAACATCAATGGAATCCACCATGAGTTTTCTTGAAATGATTCCAGCAAGTTCTCCTTTAGTCCTTATTGTACCAGCGATAGTGAGTCTGACGGGACTTTGCCATCCGTTTTTCAGAGCTGCAACCATGTAGTTGGTGCTCAAGCCTTTCTCAAAATGATAATATCCGGTGTGCAGATTGTTCTCAAGTCTGCGTTCAAGCGCCTTTCTTTTGAATGAATTCTTCCATTTGAGGTTCGGGACTATCTTTTCCACTACCTGATTGTATCCAGTTTTCCCGCTTATGTATATCTCAATGTTTTCCTGGAGATTCGGACTCCTGTCTATAAGTATTTCCGATATGTCATATACCGCCAGGGCGAAAGCAATGAATATTAATATTATGATTGTTCGTGCACAATCCTTCTCTTTCTTATCATATATTTGTTTGAACATCTTCATCCCTCCATACAGGTTCATACAATGCAAAAGTAAGAAATTGCCTTTCCAAAATACCATTTAATTGTTATAAAAATCGTAATTTTGTTAAAGTTTGTCAATAAATACAGCTATGGAAAAGAAACATGTCGTTTGTGAATACAAAATCTACGATTCTATCATAGAACTACCGGAAGAGTACAGACAGGTTCTTGAAGCGGCTATTTCAGCAGCAGACAGTTCGTACTCACCATATTCCGGTTTCAGCGTAGGTGCGGCAATCAAACTCGGCAACGGTGTCATTGTCAAAGGTTCCAATCAGGAGAATGCTGCATATCCATCAGGATTATGTGCTGAAAGAACGGCAATGTTCTACGCCTCTGCAACGTATCCTGGGGTTCCCATGCTGATTCTTGCCATCGCTGCAAAAAAGAACGGGAAACTTACAAAGGAAATCACTTTCCCTTGCGGGTCCTGCAGGCAGGTAATGAAAGAGTTCCAGACAAGAGGCGGAAAGCCAATGGCAGTGATAATAGGTAGTGCTTCAAAGGTGTTTGCAGTAGATTCCGCAGACGCCCTCATGCCATTTGCATTTGACAACCTTGATGAATGATGTAACGGTTTACCCGGACAGGTAAAAAAGAAAGGGTAAGCTACATATATCGCACCGCTACAACCACATACCCTTGCTGCCTTCCGGCCCTGGGGGAGTTCTGCAGGAGCTGGTCGTATATGACTTACCCAGGCACAAAGATATAACTTTTTATTGAAATATGGAATATTCGTTTGATAATTTGATCCAGAAGGCTGAAAAGCCACTTAATATAGCTGTTGGTCTGTCAGGAGGGGTGGATTCAAGTGTTGCCGCACTTCTGCTCAAATTGGCCGGCCACAACGTTATTGCCATATATATGCAGAACTGGCACGACATTACCGGAACGCTTCACGGTGACTGCCAGTGGGAGGAGGAAAAGATTCTTGCACAGATGGTTGCAAAGAAGATCGGTATTCCTTTTCATTTCGTTGACCTCAGCGAAACTTACAGGAAGAGGGTGGTGGACTACATGTTCTCCGAGTACGAGAAGGGGCGCACTCCTAACCCTGATGTGCTCTGTAACCGTGAGATAAAGTTCGATGCATTCCTCAATTGCGCCCTGGAGCTTGGAGTGGACTATGTTGCCACCGGGCATTACTGTAAAAAGGCCATCGCTGTAAATGAAGATGGAAAGGAAGTTTACTCCCTGCTTGCAGGCGATGATTCCAACAAGGACCAGAGTTATTTCCTCTGTCAGCTTAACCAGGAGCAGCTCTCAAGGGCCTTGTTTCCGATAGGCCATCTGGAGAAGCCAATGGTAAGGAAGATAGCCAAGGAGGCGGGCCTACAAAGCGCCGAGAAAAAGGATTCCCAGGGAATATGCTTTGTTGGAAAGGTTGACCTGCCGGTTTTCCTTCAGCAGAAACTCAAGTCAAAGGAAGGCGAGGTGGTTGAGATATTCGCGGACAAGTACCCTTATTCTCACTCAGCGATGGGATATTCAGACTCATATTCAACAGAAGAGCTGGAGCAGCTTGCAAGACCTGTAAGTTACAGGAAGTCAAACGGAAAGGTTATAGGCAAGCATATCGGAGCGCAGTTCTATACGATAGGGCAGAGGCACGGACTGAACATAGGCGGACATCAGGGCTCCATTTTCATAATATCGATAGACATTGAAAGGAATATCATATATGTTGGAGAGGGCAAGGACCATCCTGGACTGTACAGGAAGGCCCTGAGAATACTTCCCGAGGAAATCCATTGGGTCAGACCGGATCTGGAAATGAAAGACGGTGAATGCCGTGATTATCTTGTAAGGATACGTTACAGGCAGCCTTTGCAGAAGGCAAGACTTTACAAACGTGCCGAGGGTATGTTCATTGTTTTCGAGAATGCCCAGCGCAGTATTACTCCGGGGCAGTTCGCAGCCTGGTACACTGATTGTGGCGAATTGTGTGGAAGCGGAGTGATCAGTCAATAGACTATTCCATATCCGCTTTCTTCCTTGCGGACTTCATCTGTTCCTTAAGAAGTCTGCGACGTTCCTTGTCACGCATTTTCTTAAGCCTGGCCTGTTCTTTCTGCTCCTTGGTACGTCTGGTGAAGAAATCGTGCCTGTTGTTGAACTCTTTCTGATAGCTGAAACCTATTCCGGTCCTCTGTTTGTTGTCAAGATAGTTGGAATACCTGTCGGCAGCGTGTGAGAAGAATGTGAGACGGATCTTGCCGTTTTCATCGAGCTTGACTTCAACGTCAATGTTTCCAATCACGTCACGACCATCAGCGGCACGGTTCGTGTTGCCTATATTACCGTTGATGAGAATCCTGTTGTTGAACAGGGCGGTTGACACCGCAACGTCAAATATGTTGGTGCCTCTCTGGTCAGGCTGGTAGTTCAGACCAAGGTCAAGCGGAATGCCCAGCTGTTTGAGTATGCCGTTCAACTGATTGCTGACTATATCCGATGCGTTGGAATACAATAAGGTTGAGTTGTTTGTGATTCCAGAACTTTCATCCGGTACGAAGCCACCCGATATCAGAAGAGCGGCGAACTGCTTCTGAACCTTGCCTTCCGTGTTCAAAGCACTTTCAACACGGGCCTTTGTTGCAGGGTCAAGGTCAGGAATGTCAATCTTGACTTTGATGTCAGGATTGCTCAATGTGCCTTTTATACCTATGCCGCAGTTCACTGGCCTTCTGCTTGCTATTCCTGTGGTGTCGGAGATAAGTGTGTTCACAGCTGCCTTGGTATTGTATTCGGCTTCCAGCTCAAGGTTTATATCGTTAACTCCGCCGTTGAAATTGATTCTTCCGCCCTGCTTCAATTTGAATGTCCTGGATGCAAGTGCCATGTTGTCGAATACGAACTTATAATCGCCCTCGTTGATCGTATAGTTTCCAAGCAGCGTGAACAGGTCCTTGGAAGGATTCACATTGATGTTGATTACTCCTTCACCATTTCCGTGCAGTATGTCACCTCTTTCCTTGTTGATTTCAATATATACATCCGCCAGTGTATTGGCATTGGCAGTAAGGTTGACGCTTATGTTCGATTTTTCCCTGCCTTTTTTCACTTCCTCAGGGTTGAAGAATATGTCATCTGAACTGTCATCGAATTCTTCCTTCTTGAAGGTCAGCAGGTTGCTTGAAACGGCATTTGAACTGCTCGCCAGAGGAATGTGCAGCGATGAATGTGACGACGGAGTTACATTCAGGTTTATATTTATGTCATCCAGCGTTCCTGTTACGTCTATGTCCGCATCGGCGAACACCCTTCCATAATACTGAGGGTTGTCTGTCATCCTTGTATTGAGTCCGAGAATGTTTTCAAGCTTGATTTTTGTATCAAGCTGAACGTTGCTGAACATATTGTGCCTTGCACCTCCGTTTATTGTTCCTGTTCCACCTATGCCATCGCTTATTGAAAGATTGTTGGCCAGTATCTCCTTTTCATTGATAGTTACTGGGCCATCTATTGTATAACGGGCATTGGTGAAGTTGAACAGTCCGTTGAAACTGTTTATCCTGCAATTCCTGCTTTCAATTTTCAGGTCTTTGATCGGGCCCTTGATGGAGATTTCTCCGCTTATGTTTCCTTTTATATCAGAGAACAAGGAGGAAATGAAAGGTTCTATCAACGATGCCGAGAGCTCGTTCATTCCGCCTGTTATATCAAGATATTCTCCGCTTGGATCATATATGCCATTCATTTCGAGCTTTGTATTGCCTTCAAGATGGTTTACAAGATTCAGAGCATAAATGTTCCTGCTTGATATGTAATTGCTGCTGACGTCAATCTTTCCCACCGGGTATCTGTATAAGGAGAGAGAATCTGCATGAATGTCAATCAGCATTTCCGGAGTACCTGACAGATTCGAATATTCGGCTTTACCTGAAACGATTCCCCGGAAATCTATGGATTTTGTAAGGAACGAATTGAGGATGTTCAAGTCGAACCTGTTCATTTCAACATAAAGGGAATCCCGGTTTTCGTCATTGGTTGTCTTTTTCCCAAGCACACCTCCTGCGTTGATTGACTGTAGATTGCTGGTCAATGAAAAAGATTTCAGATATGAGGCATCGTCACGTATTGACATGGCACATTCGCCGAAATTCCATCTGCCTCCCTTGAGAGTTATATATGAGTCCTTGTTGATGTTTATTTCCTTTCTTTCCCCTTCGAATGAGGCAATGGCATTGATGTATGCGCTGTTGTTGCTCGTTGAATCGCTCCTGAACCTGAATGTTGAATATATATGGTCCTCATCTGCAATGAAATTCAGGTTGGCTCTTTCCATTTTCAGTACAGGGGTATGAATTTCGCTTGTTATGACGTTCAGACTGGTCTTTTCGTCTCTGTTGTCAAGCTTGATTAAAGGATAATACAATATGTTGTTTCCGTAGGAAATGCCTTTTCCATTGAAACTTGCTGTGCAAAGACCGTCCTTTCTTATCTCTGCTGTGAATCTGGCACCTTTTTCCATCCTGATTTCCGGACAAACGGTTGCAAAGAAGCTGTTTGTTTCACCGAAATCAACAGTCAGGGTACCGCTCATTTCTTTGTTTATAAGAGAATCGATTGCAAGCTTCTCTCTTTGCTCCTTGATACCTCCAATGTCAGGTATCTCACTGTATAAGTTCTTTGCAATCATTCCCTTTATGAATTCAACTACGTCAACATCACCCTGATATCCGGCTTTTGCGAATGAAGAGTTCAGGGAAGCTGTGTATCTGTCTCCCACGACATAGGAATTCATCTCAATATCTCCCAGCCTGTAGGTTCCATGTTCATTGACATATCGCGCTTTCTTTATGTTTATGTTACCGAACAGGAACTTTCCTGGCATTGCGCTTATCTCCGCATTTGTTGTAAATGATACAACGGCCATTGAATCCCTGTTCATCAGATGAAGATTGGCAAGGTTGGCGTATGGAACGGTCAGATATGCCTTGTATTCATACATCTGTCCACTGACAATCTCAGATTTCAATGGCTTGAGTGCGAACACTCCCTGGCACATTAGATTGAGGTTGGGATCGTGGCAAATGATTCGTCCGTCAAAGCTGGTTCCGTCATAGAGCCCGGCCGCCATTAGGTTGGAGTAAGTGTAATCGCCCAATCCGAATTGTGATACAAATACGCTGTCTATGCCAATGAGCAGTTTGTTCTGTGAGTGCTTTACAAGTTCTGTATTGAAATATGCCCTTGCATTACAGATTCCCAGAGTCTTGCTCCCTGTAAATGTTTGCAGGTCCAGCTGGTTGGTAACAAGCTTTCCTGATATTCCGTATTTTGGCGCACTTATCAGATTATGTACTGTAATATCAGTGGTCACTTCTCCGGCTTCGGAACTGATGGTGCCTCCTGCAGTGAAATTGTCCAGAGGCCCTCTCATATACAGATCGGCCTTGTAAAACATTCCCGGTGTCAGTTTACCGATTGTAGACAGCCCGTCACTGTCAGAAAAGTTCGAGAGCACGTCTGAAAGACCTTCGGCAGTTATACTTGTATTGTTCAGCTTGATATCAAACACTGATTCCCTGACTTTTGGCAGACCTTTTATGTCATACGAGAACCTCATGTCAACGTTGCCATCCAGACTCTCTATTGACATGTCTTTTCCTCTCATGTGTCTGATAGGGCCGTCGGCCACACCGTTCAGTATGTAAGTTCTGGAGCATAAAGGCAGATTCGGGGAGAATTTCCTCAGCGTTTTCATGCAGAACACCGTTTCAACGAATTTTGCCTCAATGGAAACTGAATCCGTGAAAGTGGCAAGCGCATGTGCAGTGTTATATCTGAGCCTGAAATAATCCATCTTCAGCCTTGACCAGTTGTCCGAAAGCAACATTTCGTTGATAGTGGCAAGTTCCGGGTCAATAGTCAATCTTCCGCTAAGATTCCTGCATTCAAAGCCGCTGGCGTCCTTGAACTTGATTCTTCGTATGCTGGCTGTAAGAACTTCATCCTTCAATCTAATCCGTTTTATGTCAACATCAATGTTGCTCAGTCTGAGGTTCGCCCAGTTTATCAAGGAATCTGCTGTAATCTGAGGTTTGAAAGGATTCTTGAGAGTGAATCTGAATCTGCTCAGTTTCAGTTTTGACAGCGCAAGGCTGAAGTCAGACTTCTCCTTTTCCTCCTTCTCCTTCTTCTCCATCTTGAAGATTCTTTCAAGATTTGTCCTTCTCAACTCTTCGCTGTTCAGGTTGAAAACGCCATTGTCCAGCTCCAGTCTGTTGATTCCAAGCCTTCCTTTCAGGATGTCACGGGTGGAAAGAGCTACCGAGAGTTTATGGCATGCTACGAGTGTGTCACTCATATCCATTGCCTGCTGTATTGAATCGCACAGCAATGAATCAGGACAAGGTGATACAATGGATATGTTCTTTATTACTATTCTGTTAGGCAGGACAAGGTATATTCTGTCCAGTTCGGCCCGTCCGTCTATCTGGCTGTTCAGCTCGCTGATAACTCTCTGGCAGACTCTGTTCTGTACAAAAGGCAGTTGAATCAGAACGGAAGCAACAAGCAGCAGAAGCATTGCGCCAAGCACAATAGCCGTGATGATTTTAGCCGCTTCCTCAATGATATGTTTCAATTTGATTCCCAAGATGCTCAACTTCTCATGTACATCTTACAAAATTACTTTTTTTCTGCTTATTTTTGCAAATTAATTAGCTTGAACAAAGATATGAGTTTATATATTCTTGGCATAGAATCGTCCTGTGACGATACTTCTGCGGCTGTAATCAAGGATGAATACCTTCTCAGCAACACAATGGCCAGTCAGGAGGTTCACAGAATCTACGGAGGCGTAATTCCCGAACTCGCATCACGCGCACACCAGATAAACATACTGCCCTGTGTTGACGGTGCTCTCAAAGCGGCCGGAATCACAATGGACCAGATAGATGCAATCGCATTCACCCGCGGTCCGGGTCTGCTCGGCTCGCTTCTTGTAGGTACCTCTTTTGCCAAAGGCCTTGCGCTTTCCTGCAACAAACCCCTGGTTGAAGTCAACCACCTCCAAGGTCATATTCTTTCTCATTTCATCAAGCAGGAAGGCAAGGAGAACCGACACCCGGCATTCCCTTTCCTGGCTCTTCTCGTTTCAGGAGGTCATACTCAGATAGTGAAGGTTACAGATTATCTCAATTTTGAAATACTCGGACATACAATAGACGACGCCGTAGGAGAGGCATTCGACAAATGTGCGAAAATGCTTGAGCTGGGCTACCCCGGCGGCCCTGTGATTGACAAACTTGCACATCAGGGCAATCCTCACAGATTTGCATTCGCCAAACCGCACATGCCGGCTCTTGACTACAGTTTCAGCGGCATCAAGACTTCCCTGCTGTATTTTCTCCGCGATCAGCTGAAGGAGAATCCGAATTTCGTTCAGGAGAACAAGGAGGATATATGCGCATCGTTCCAGCGCGCGCTCATAGACATTCTTCTTGACAAACTTGTAAAGGCTGTCCGTCAGACCGGAATCAAGGAAATATGCATAGGCGGAGGTGTTTCAGCCAACTCGGAACTGCGTGAACGCATAGCTGCCGAAGGCATCAAGCGCGGATGGAACACATATATTCCTGAATTCAAATTCACTACCGACAATGCCGCTATGATAGCCATCAGCGGCCTTTTCAAGTACAAGGCAGGCTTCAGAACCTCCCTTGATGCAGCCCCTGTTTCCCGCGCCGCTGACATGCATTGATATTTTTCCACAGCGATAGTACAACAATAAATTCCTCAATCAGATAATGCGAGAAATTGAACTTGGCATTCCCGCTTCCAAGGAAGTCAACGAGGCTTTCCTTGCGCAGCGCGCCTCAAAGATCATAGGTATCAAGCCTTCAGAAATAAAGGAAATCAAGATACTAAAACGTTCTCTTGACGCCCGCGGCCCAAAAATACTTTACCGCTATCGTTTTCAGGTGGGGCTTGATGGTGAGGAGCCTGTTGAGCATTACCGAAACGCTGAACTGAAAGATGTCAATGACCCATCGCAGTGCGTGATAATAGTGGGAATGGGACCTGCAGGTCTGTATGCTGCAATGACTCTACTGGAAAAAGGTATCAAGCCAATCATCCTGGAAAGAGGCAAGGATGTTCATGCGAGGGCTGTTGATATGGCTCTGCTCAGCACAAGCGGCGTTGTGAATGAAGATTCCAACTACTGTTTCGGCGAAGGAGGTGCAGGAACATTCTCTGATGGCAAGCTTTTCACACGTTCAACAAAGAAAGGAGATATCAGGCGCATACTGTACAGGTTCGTTGAATTCGGGGCATCCGAATCCATCCTTATTGACGCTCATCCACATATAGGTTCCGACAAGCTGCCGAGAATAATCGAGAACATGCGCAAAGCCATCATAGCGCACGGTGGTGAGGTACATTTCGAACACAGGGTTACAGATATTATCAAAGGAGAAGGCAACTGGAGCGTGAAGGTTGATGTGGTCAACACGGGTGAAACAAAGATCTTCACTGCACCTTACCTTGTTCTTGCACAGGGTCACAGTTCATCGGACATTTACAATCTGTTCTATGACAAGGGCTGGGAGATTGAGGCAAAAGGCTTTGCACTGGGTGTACGGGCCGAACATCCTCAGTCGCTTATCAATGACATACAGTACAAAGGCAGATTCAATCCAACACTGCCGCCTGCGGAATATCAGCTTGTAACTCAGGCAAACGGCAGGGGAGTGTTCTCCTTCTGCATGTGCCCCGGCGGTATTCTGGTACCTTCCGCTACCAAACCCGGTACACAGGTTCTTAACGGTATGTCAAACTCACGAAGAAATTCCCCTTGGGCGAATTCCGGAATAGTAGTTTCAATAGAGCCCGGCGATATCACTTCATACAATAACTACGGACCTCTGCAGTTGCTTAAGTTCCAGGAAGACGTTGAAAAATCAATGTTCGATGTTTCCAATTCAATAAAGGCTCCTGCACAGAGGCTTATGGATTTCGTGAACGGAAAGATTTCAAGGGACCTGCCAAAGAGTTCCTATCATCCGGGATGCGTGAGCGCTCCTTTGCACAAAATCCTCCCGGAGCACGTTTCATCAAGGATGCGCAGGGCGTTCAAGGATTTCAACAACAAGATGCGCGGTTATGCTACAAACGAGGCGCTGCTTCTTGGAGTGGAGTCAAGGACTTCCTCACCAGTAAGGATTCCGCGCAATCCGGAAACAATGGAGCACGTTTCCTTGTCAGGACTATATCCATGCGGAGAAGGAGCGGGGTATTCCGGCGGCATAGTTTCTTCCGCTCTTGACGGTGTTGCGGTAGCTGAGATGATTGCTCTCAAGGCTCACTTTATTGCTTGATTGCGGCAGTCACTTCATCTGAAAAACTTTGCCTTTCCTTGGCAAAGCTTTTTCATATTCCAGTGCCTGCAGCTACATTCGAAATATATAATTTGCCTCATAATCAATTTTAGCGTAATTTTGCATAATTCAATCGAACATTAGCATTAAACACATGAAAATAGACCTTAACAAAGTTGTATCACTTTCATATACACTGGAAGTTGATGGCGATATCATTGAAACAGTAACTGCTGAAAGGCCAATGCAGTTCATTTTTGGAACAGGTTATCTTCTCCCTAAATTCGAGGAGAACATAAAGAACAAGACAGTAGGTGATACATTCGAGTTCACTCTCTGCGCAAAGGATGCATACGGTGAAGTGATTCCAGATGCAATTGTAGAGCTTCCTAAAACCATCTTTGAGGTAGACGGCAAGATTCAGGAGGATGTGCTCAAGGTTGGCAATGTGCTGCCTATGCAGGATTCAGAGGGCAACAGACTCAACGGAGCCATTGATGAGGTAAAGAAAGATACAGTTGTAATGAACTTCAATCATCCTCTTGCAGGCGAGTCACTGCATTTTGCAGGCAAAGTTGAAGCAATACGTGAGGCAACATCCGAGGAACTTGCAAACGGACTCTTCGGTGAAAGATCAAGCCAGTGTGGTGGAGGTTGCGGAAGCTGCGGCGGCTGTGGCGGTGGAGACTGCAGCAGCGGTGACTGCGGATGCGGCGGCTGCAACTGATATATGATTGTAAAGAAAGACAGGACCGACCAAAAAGAATTCTGGCCGGTCCTTTTTTTGTTATATAACAAGTGTTAAAATTCAATCACTTGACCGTCATAGCCGGCTTCAATGCTTATGCCATGAAGTGATTGCAGGTATGATGTGAGCTGTGCGTGTGTGCCTATCTGGTGGGAGAGGTGTGTCAGGATGTTTCGCTTTGCACCAATCCTTCTGAAAATATCTATCGCCTGTGGAAGAGAAAGATGGGAGATATGCTCTGTGTAGCGTATGCAGTTCAGGAATGCCACGCTGGCTCCTTCAAGCTTGCTGAACTCCTCCTCCGGAATTGTTTTGGCATCGGTGATATACACCAGATCGCCTATTCTGAACCCCAGGATGGGTAGCTTGTAATGATATACCCTTATGGGTGTGATTTCCAGTGAGATTTCAGTGTCCTTGGCGGCTGTTTCACCGTTCGGAAGCATCTTCCCCGCCTTGATAGTCTTATGCAGGGTGAAAGGCCTGCTGTCTATCAGATGAATGTCGAATTCAGGCACACCGGGATATTTTTCCTTTGCAAATGCGTATGAGTATTCAAGCTTCAGACCTTCAAGCACCCTTGGCTCCGCGTATATACTGAAAGGCTTCTTTGTGAAATAATTCAGCGAACGTACATCGTCCAGACCGCCTGTGTGGTCCTTGTGCTGATGTGTGAGAAGCACGCAGTCGAATTCCTTGAGATTGTTGTTCAGAACCTGCTGCCTGAAATCCGGGCCGCAGTCAATGAGTATGTTGAAACCTGCATATTGAACGTATGCTGAACATCTCAGCCTGCTGTCCTTGGGGTCCTTTGACCTGCACACTTCACAGTCGCAGCCAATCATAGGCAC
>JAGHUC010000009.1 GCA_018065035.1 Candidatus Egerieousia equi
TGTTATTCTCAATGATCCGATCTTCCATGATGGTAATGAATTACCATGCGAAGATCAACAATTAACAAAGACCCGTCAAGACGTCCCCGCGGAGGCGCTTACCAGAGTTCAGGCTTTGAGGCAAATTGCCAACAATGAATTTTCAGTTGTTGGTATTTGCTCGCAAATCTTTGATTTTCAGATAAATAAATTTATCTCATTTTCCTTTACATTGCCAATGATTCGTCGGAACTTTGCAAAAAAAAACGACGATGAAAACAATTGTTATTCAATTAATGAAGACCATGGTCCTTAATAAGGATGAATACTTCAGGATGCGATGTTCAGGTCATGCTATGGAAGAATATGCACCAGATTGTGTTTATAAATACTCCATTGTTGGAGGATGCAGTATCCTTGCAACACTTAAGGCTGACCTTTTAACGAATGATTTAATACCAATGATCAAAGAATTCTATTCAGAATATGGGGACAAAAAGTATCATCAGCAGTATGATGCCGTTTTGCAGAAACTTAACAAACTTGACACGATTTCGTTTGAAATATGTGAAGAATTGGGCTACAAAAATGAAGACATATTCTATCCGGTCTTTATAAACGATGCCAGTACAAAACCCTTCCTTATGTATGAACAAGGTATAGCAGCTGACTGTACCGGAATTATTCTTTGCACCATTCCGCCCGATAAAGCGACATTTTCCATGTTGTATACAGAGGAGCAGGAAATACAAAACAAATTAAGCAAGCACCCTTTAGCTAAAGCTTTGAAAGTATGTATGATGTTTGAACCTTAAAGAACCTGCCAGAATCATTGGAAATATGCGGCTAATACAGCCAAAATGTATTGACGGCAGGATTCCAAGGGAATACTCCAAAATGAAGAAGCTACTGACGAAGAAAATGTCTTCCCATGGCCGTTTGACAGAAAAGATAATGATGACATTATATACCTGCGCCACTGCAACTTGCGCGGAGTTATGTTCAAAGTGTGCAAGGTGCTGCCAAATAACGGGGACCTTGGGACTACCTTCTTGTTTCGCCCTTGTCCAGCTGTCTGGTGTGGTCACGGTCAATTGTTGGCAAAGCAGGTTTCGGCGATGCGTCAAGCGCTTTCTGAATGCGCCTCTGCAATCTTCCGTCACGTCTGGCCGCCCGGCGTATCTTCTTTTCAACGTTCTTGACAATCGGAGAGAATCCATCATCGAAATATCCTGCATTGGCCTTGAGCATGAGCACTTTGCGAACGCGGTTGTTCAAATCCTCCAGCGTGAAGTCATTGCTTGGCTTGCCAGGCAGTTCAACGGAAACATATTGCATATATCTGGAAACTGAATCAGTGATTGCGGCTATGGATTCAGCAGGAGTTGTTGACATTAGGAACATTTCAACGCCGGCCTTGTATGCAAGAACATCAACGTCAACCTGAGCCATATCACCCCTTGCACCCTTCATTGCAAGCGCATCGGTTATGACAACGCCCTTGAAACCGTGTTCCTTCTGAAGCAGATCGCGCACGCATTTCGAGGAAAGCGACATTGGAAGTCCGCTTGAATCTATTGCAGGAATGCACAAATGGGCTATCATCATCATTGCCAGACCGTTGTCAATCATTTTCTTGAAAGGCACATACTCTATGCTGTCCAGACGCTCCTTTGTAAAGTTCATCACAGGAAGAGCCTTGTGTGAATCCACCTCGGTATCGCCGTGCCCCGGATAGTGCTTTCCGCAGGCATAGATACCCGCATCCTGCATGCCAAGCATATAAGCATTGGCATATCTTTCCACCTGCGATGGGTCATTTCCAAAAGACCTCTGGGAATCGAACAGGAGATACTTTTCGGGACAAATATCGGCCACGGGAGCAAAATTCACCAGAATGTTCAAGTCTTTCAACTCCTTGCCAACATTAACACCCATCTTATACAGAAGATTCTCAGCATTGTCAAGACGTCCGAAATGGGCCTGTCTCTGATAAGGCTTGTACTCCTTGAGGCGCATGGCGGCGCCCCACTCTCCATCTATGCACACGAGCAGAGGATATTTTGACATTGTCTGCAACTGGTTCAGCCTTGGGACGAACTTCCTGGCATATCCTCCCATTACAATCAGAGAGCCTACGCCGCAATCCCGGATGAGCGTGTCCTGCTCCATCAATGTGGCTGAATCCTCACGCCTGTCAATCTCAATCACGAACAGCTGCGCCACCTTCTCCCTGATGCTCATACTGCTGATTATCTCCTCCACTCTGGCCCTGCGTTGAGCCTGAAGTCTGGAATTCCTGTCGGAACTATCGGCGCTGGTGCGCGCATCAAGGCTGGAAAAGGCTGATATAAAAGACGTGATTACTATTAAGATGCAAATTTTCAATGTGTTATAATGTCTCATGCTTTATGCTATTTGTCATAAAGGTAGTAAATTAATTCCTCTCCAATTGACTTATCAACTAATAATTCTATTAAATTATGGTAACAGCATATCTGAGAGTAAGTACGGACAAACAGTCTGTAGAGAATCAACGCAGTGAAATCCAGCGCTTTTCAAAGAATCGTAATCTTGATGTCCAGAAATGGGTGACAGAGGTTGTGAGCGGCAAGGTCAAAAGTTCCAACAGAAAAATCGGCAGTCTTGTAAAGCGTCTGAAAAAGGACGATGTGCTTATAGTGTCCGAACTTTCACGTTTAAGCAGAACTCTGCTTGAAATCATGTCATTGTTGAACATTCT
>JAGHUC010000020.1 GCA_018065035.1 Candidatus Egerieousia equi
AGTGACTCCTTCTGCTCCTTTTTATTATTTGAGAACAATCCGAAAAAAGCCATAATAATTCATTTTAATCCGCAAAAATACAAAACTCCGATGGACAAAAAAAGAAAGCCGGTCAATTTCTTGACCGGCTTTCTCAATATTTATGCTACTGAATTATTTCTTATTGAAAAAATCCTTGATCTCTGCGTTCGGAACCATTTCCTCTTCAAAAACGTATGCACCAGTCTTTGGAGACTTTACCATACGGATACATTTGGTAATGTTCTTTGATTGTGATTTGTCACCACTAAATGTAGCAACCGCTTTTTTAGCCATCTCGCTCTACTTTTAATTGTTATTTAATCTCACGGTGTACAGTCACTTTCTTAAGGAAAGGATTATACTTTTTACGCTCCAACCTCTGGGTTGTGTTCTTTTTGTTCTTAGTGGTAATATACCTAGACATTCCTGGTACACCACTCTCTCTTTGCTCTGTGCATTCGAGTATCACCTGTACTCTGTTACCTTTCTTTGCTGCCATATCTAAATATATTTACACCAATTTGATGAAACCATTGTTCTCGGCTCTCCTGATAGATTCTGCGAGACCATTCTTGTTAATATTGCGGATTCCAGCTGCTGTAACTTTAAGTGTTACGAATCTGCCTTCCTCCTCCAACCAGAACTTCTTTGTTCTGAGGTTCAAAGCGAACTCCCTCTTGGTTCTGCGTTTAGAATGGGAAACATTGTTTCCTTTCATTCCTTTCTTGCCGGTAATTTGACAAATCTTTGCCATTATTATTGTATTTTATTATTATTCAAAACTATCGAGCTGCAAATATCACTCTTTTTTTTAAGAATTACAAATTTTATATGAAGCTGAACAACCTCTTCCATCGTATGTTAGAAGGGAAAGTCCTTGTAGGGTCTGAAGAGAACCATATCATCCAAGGCTTGCCTACTATATGGTCTTCAGGAACGAATCCCCAGTATCTGGAGTCAAGTGAATTGTGACGGTTGTCACCCATCATGAAGTAATAGTCCTGCTGGAAAGTATAGCTGGAAGTTTCCTCACCATTGATGAAGATTGCGCCATCCTTCACTTCAAGTCTGTTCCCTTCATAGGATTCTATTATTCTCCTGTACAGAGGAAGGTTTTCCAAATCAAGCTTCACGGTGGATCCTGCTGCCGGAATCCAAACAGGTCCGAAATTGTCAACTGTCCAGTTGAAATTCCTGGAGAACGGGAAAATATCCTCAGGGCCTTCGCCCAAACTTTCAAATACCAGTTCCTGAATATCAGTGACAGCATCCAGACGGGAAACTGCTTCAATCTCCTCGTTGGACATGGTCACTGCCGAATAGCCAGGAAGGCTGCTGTCAAAGAACCAGTTCTTGAAATCTATACCCAGTTCATCCATCTTGACCGGATTGATTGCTCCACCTTTTGTATAAACGTTACAGATTTTCTGAACTCCAGGGAAATCGGCCGATTTCTCTCCGTTCACGTAAACCTGCCCGTTGACTACTGCCAGTGTGTCTGATGCTACGGCCACGCACCTCTTCACATAATTGTCCAACTTGTCAAGAGGTCTGACTACTATTGGCCCGTATTGCCTTATTACAAAATTCCTGTCACCGTTATTGTCCCTTACTACCCTGTAGTAGTCATCTGCAGGAATGCGCTTGAGGACAGTATCACCGTGAGGGAAGCCGAAAACCACAATGTCATTCCTTCTGACCTTTGAGAATCCTTTCAACCTCCTGTACTTGTTCTGTATGACAGTGGAATAGGATTCATTGCCGGAGAATGGCATTACGTTGTGCACAAGCGGAACAGAAACCGGAGTTATGGGAATCCTCGGACCGTAAGCAAGCTTGCTTACGAACAGATAGTCTCCTATCTCCAGTGATTTCTCCATTGAACCGGTAGGAATGGTATATGCCTCAATGAAAAACATTCTGATGAATGTTGCCGCTATGACAGCGAACACTATGGCATCTATCCATTCAACCAGTGCGCTCCTCTTTTTCGGAGCCTGGGAGCCCTTCTTCACAAAAAGAGATTGTATCTTCCTTGTAATGAAAATGTCAAAGATAACTGCAAGGCCTGCAAGCCACCAGTAATTCCCGAGCCATATCACCCAAAGGACATACAGAAGACCCCAGAATGAGAATTTGAACCACCTGTTATGTAAAAAGGCGAATTTCAAAGAACACTATTTTACAGAGTTGATAATTGCCTCAAATGCCTGAGGGTTATTCATTGCAAGGTCTGCAAGGACTTTTCTGTTAAGACCTACGTTGTTCTTGGCAAGCTTGCCTATGAACTGTGAATAGTTCATACCATGAGCTCTGGCTGCTGCATTGATTCTTACAATCCACAATGCGCGGAAAGTTCTCTTCTTGTTCTTACGATCCCTGTAAGCATAGGTCAAACCTTTCTCGTAGGTGTTTTTTGCTACTGTCCAGACATTAGCTCTTGCAAGGAAATTACCCTTGGTCTGTTTTAGAATTTTTTTACGGCGTGCTCTTGATGCAACCGAATTTACGCTTCTTGGCATAATCTACTGTTTTTTGAGGGTCAGCGTTCTCCTCCTCTTGATTGAGAAACTTTGCTCTGCTGAACTCTCGGTTAATAATAATGTTGTTAAGCTAAAATAAGTTTCTTTACTCTTGCCTCATCAACGTCTGCAATTGTTGAGAAGTGGCAAAGATTTCTTTTCTGCTTGGTTGTCTTCTTAGTCAGGATATGACTATGATAGGCATGTTTTCTTTTGATTTTACCCGACCCGGTAAGCTCGAAACGCTTTTTGGCACCGGCATTGGACTTCATTTTAGGCATCGCTAAAAATTTTTAAGTTAATAATTTGTTAAACAGTATGGATTCTGATGAAAGGCTATTTCTTTTTGCTGACTGGCGCAATCATCATAATCATTCTTTTTCCTTCAAGCTTAGGCATCTGCTCAGCTTTGCCGAACTCCTCAAGTTCCACTGCGAAACGGAGAAGAAGTTTCTCTCCCTGCTCCGAGAACAGAATAGAACGTCCTTTGAAGAAGACATATGCCTTTACTTTTGAACCGTCCTGAAGAAAACTTTTTGCGTGGTTCAATTTGAACTGGAAATCGTGCTCATCTGTCTGGGGCCCGAATCTTATCTCCTTGATAACCACCTTGCTGGCATTGGATTTCATCTCCTTTGCCTTTTTCTTCTGCTGGTAAAGATACTTCTGGTAATCAAGTATCTTGCATACAGGGGGATCTGCATTCGGAGAGATTTCCACCAAATCCAACTCCTGCTCAACAGCCATTCTCAATGCCTCTTGTGTGGAATATATTCCCTGTGCAGGAACATTCTCCCCTACAACCCTTACCTGAGGGCATCGGATTTCTTCATTCACTCTTGTTGAGTCGTTTTTCTTTTGCGTCTGGGCGGCATTGTTTCTGTTGCCGTTTTGCTGGGGACCGCTTGGGTTAGGTTTTCTGAATCCCCCTGGACGCGGTTTAAATGGTGTTGCTATAAAAGTATCCTCCTATATTTATATTAAACAATTATATAAACACTGTTGAGCCTATTTGCTCAAAAGTGAATTGATTTCATTACCGAAATAGGCCTTGAACTCATCTATCTTCATTGAGCCCAAGTCTTCTCCGCCTTGTTTTCTGACTGATACACAGCCATTTGCCTCTTCCTTCTCTCCTACTATAAGCTGATAAGGAAGCTTCTTGATTTCATTCTCCCTTATACGTTTTCCTATAGTTTCGTTTCTATCGTCTATAAGCGTGCGAATATCGCAATTATTCAGCAAATTACAAACTTTTTTAGCATAATCGTTAAATTTTTCGCTTATAGGAAGCACTACGGCCTGGTCAGGTGCGAGCCATAATGGCAATTTTCCACCTGTATGCTCGAGCAGTACTGCAACGAAACGTTCCATTGAGCCGAAAGGAGCCCTATGTATCATGATAGGTCTGTGAGGCTTGTCATCCGCACCAGTATATACGAGGTCGAATCTTTCAGGAAGATTGTAATCCACCTGGATGGTTCCAAGCTGCCATTTCCTTCCAATGGCATCCTTTACCATGAAATCAAGCTTTGGTCCGTAGAATGCAGCTTCACCGTACTCCACAACCGTGTTCAGGCCCTTCTCCTGAGCAGCCTCAACAATGGCAGCCTCGGCTCTTGCCCAGTTCTCATCAGTACCTATATATTTCTCATGATCTTCAGGATCTCTGAGTGAAACCTGTGCGGTATATTCCTCGAACTTCAGGGTCTTGAAGATGTAGAGCACAATGTCAATCACCTTCTCGAACTCCTCCTTGAGCTGGTCAGGCCTTACGTAGAGATGGGCGTCATCCTGTGTGAACCCGCGGACTCTTGTAAGACCGTGGAGCTCACCGCTCTGCTCATATCTGTAAACCGTACCGAACTCGGCAAGCCTTACAGGAAGGTCCTTGTAAGATCTTGGCTTTGACCTGTATATTTCACAGTGATGAGGACAGTTCATAGGTTTGAGCAGGAATTCCTCACCTTCCTGAGGTGTATGGATAGGCTGGAAAGAATCCGCGCCATAATGAGCATAGTGACCGCTGGTTACATAAAGTTCCTTCTGACCGATATGAGGAGTGATCACAGGCAGATAGCCGTACTCCTTCTGAACTTTCTTGAGGAACATCTCAAGCTTCTCCCTTAAAGCGGCGCCTCTAGGCAGCCACAATGGAAGACCGGCTCCCACCCTTGATGAGAAAGTGAACAGTTCAAGTTCCTTTCCGAGCTTGCGGTGATCCCTCTTCTTTGCCTCCTCCAGCAATGCAAGATATTCATCGAGAAGGCTCTTCTTAGGGAATGTGATACCGTAGATACGTGTAAGCATCTTGTTCTTCTCATTTCCTCTCCAATAAGCGCCGGCAATCGAAGTAAGTTTGACAGCCTTGATAATTGAAGTGTTCTGGATATGAGGTCCGCGGCAAAGGTCGGTGAAATTTCCGTTTGTATAGAAAGTGATAGTTCCATCCTGAAGGTCCCTTATGAGTTCACACTTGTACTGGTCGCCTTTCTGTGTGAATTTTGCCATTGCCTCGTCCTTTGGAACATCAACCCTTACAAAAGACTCCTTCGTACGGGCGAGTTCCATCATCTTGTCCTCTACCTTCTTGAGGTCAGCCTCGGTGATTGTCCTGTCTCCGAGATCAACGTCATAATAGAATCCATTGTCGATTGCAGGTCCTATACCGAATTTGATTCCTGGATAAAGGGCCTCCAGCGCTTCGGCCATAAGGTGTGATGAAGAGTGCCAGAAAGCTTTCTTTCCTTCTGCATCCTCCCATTTGTGAAGCACTATCGATGCATCCTCGGTAATAGGTTTAGCTATATCATCAAGTTTGCCGTTAATGGTAACGGAGAGGACGTCTGCAGCCAGACGCGGGCTGATGCTCTGTGCAATCTGCAAAGCGGTGACTCCGCTTTCATACTGGCGTACGCCTCCGTCCTTGAAAGTAATGTTTATCATAATTCAACTAGTATATATTAACGTGCAAAGTTATTAATTTTTATTATACCTTTGCAAGATAGTACTAAAATATTATTCGCCATGAATTCAAGCAGGATCAATGCAGCAGCTTTGTACGGTCTGTATCTTTCACTTCCAACGGTAATAACTTTCCTCATTCAGGACACATATCAGCCAGGCACACTGATTTCAGTGATTCTTTGGGTGATCCGATTCGGTGCCAGCATCTGGCTGCTTCTGAGGTTCATGAAGGAATGGGCTGCGAATTTTGATGAATTCACATACGGGAATGGTGTTTCCTTCGGTTTCATAACCTGTTCTTTCTCTTCAATGATTGTTGCGGTAGTAAGGTGGGCCAGCATAAGCTTCATCAACAAGGACACATTCCAGATGGCAATGCAGGAGGCAATGGAAAGATTCGAGGAGCAGGGGAACAGTCAGCTGATAGACACCTTCGCATCCATTTCAGAGAACATGCCTGTCATTGTTCTGTTTTCAACACTGATCTACTGCGTGATATATGGGTTGATACTTTCTTCGATACTTGCATCATTCTGCAAGAAGGAAAGTTTCACAATTGATTGAAAAGAATGAAAGATTTAAGTGTAGTCATTTCGCTGTTCAACGAGGCCGAGTCCCTGCCCGAACTGGTAAGTCTGATAAATACGACTGCCACGGGAATGGGCGTGGATTATGAAATCATCATGGTCAATGATGGAAGCACGGACAATTCCTGGAACGTGATTCTTTCCCTGGCGGAGAAATACAAGGCTGTAAGGGCCATCAAGTTCAGAAGGAACTATGGAAAATCAGCCGCCCTGTTCTGCGGTTTCGAAGCGGCCGAAGGAGCCGTTGTAATAACCATGGATGCAGATCTGCAGGATGACCCCAATGAGATTCCGGCCCTTTACAACATGATCAGGCAGCAGGGATATGATCTTGTGAGCGGATGGAAAAAGAAAAGGTTCGACAACAAGCTCACCAAGAACATCCCGTCCAAGATATACAATGCAACTGCCAGAAAGGTCACAGGATTGAAATTGCATGACATGAACTGCGGCCTGAAGGCATACAGGAACGAAGTTGTCAAGAACATTGAAGTATATGGTGAGATGCACAGATACATTCCATATCTGGCAAAGAATGCAGGTTTCACAAAAATAGGTGAAAAGGAAGTCTGCCACCATGTGAGGAAATATGGTAAAAGCAAGTTCGGGCTCGAACGTTTTGTCAACGGATACCTTGATCTTCTGAGCCTTTGGTTCCTCCAGCAGTTCGGCAAGAAGCCTATGCATTTTTTCGGAGTTCTTGGCTCCCTTACATTCATCATCGGATTCATCATAACAATCATTATCATAATCCAGAAAGTTTGCGCACAATCAGCAGGCTTGAAGTTCAGGGCTGTCACGGACCAGCCCCTGTTCTATCTGGCGCTTGTTGCGCTTATCATTGGAATACAGTTGTTCCTTACAGGGTTCATAGCTGAACTCATCAGCAGAGGAAGGGAGGACAGGAACAATTATCAAATCAGTCAGAGAATAAGATAAATGTCATTCAATTCCATACAGAGACATTCAATTACGGTTCTTGCAGCCTTGCTGCTCTCAATATGCGCACATGCCCAGAACCGCGAACCTTTCAAACAGTTGCTGGCCGCACCTGAATTCTTTGGCCCGTATGCATTCCAGGTACCTGACATGCTTGACGGAAGCATCTGCAGCAACTTATATGCAGAAATCGGATTTGACCATATCGTTGGCAGACTGGCCGGCCGGGATCACAAGGACTACACCAATGCTCCAACCTACTGCGTTCATGTTCCATTATGGACGGACAGAGCATCCGTCTCCATCTGGGGGGAATTTCAGGAATTCTACAACGACAATGAATATGTAAGGCAGGCCAGAGGAGTGAATCCTGAGGAACCGCTGAAATCATCCGATACCGGAACCCTGTACTTCAGCCTTGACATGCAGCTGCTCAAGGAATCGGTGTACAGACCGGCAATAGCGCTCAGAGCTGCAATACAGACCGCCACCGGTGACGATTATGAAAGAGCCAGGCATTATGACGCTCCAGGGTACTACTTTGAACTTTCAACGGGAAAGGATTTCAAAGTGTACAGGAACTGGTCGGTAAGGCCCGCCGCTTCATTGAATTTCGTGTGCTGGCAAGTTTCGAACGGCCAGCAGAACGATGCTCTTGGCTATGGCGCCCAGCTGACTTTGAAGCATCCTGTTACCAGTTTCGTGATGGCTTATGGCCAGTATAAGGGCAAGGATGGAAGAGGTGACATGCCACGGGTCATAAAAGGACGCCTGAACTTCCACATAGGAAGATGGTCACCTTTCATATATTATCAGCATGGATTCAAGGAGTGGCCGTTCGACCAGTACAGAATAGGATTGTCATACAGCATTGACATTCTCAGGTACATCAGGAAATAATCCATAAAAAAATTCCTGAATCATTTCAGGGATTTAGTATAAAACAGAATCATGTCTTCTATCGCCTTCTGACACACAGGACAGAAATCAGGAGCCTTGTTGGATTTCATACGGCAGTCCTCACATGCCCGCCATACTCCTTTGGACTGATAGCCACCGCCTTCAACCAGGCCCACGCCATTCTTGCCCATCATTTTCTCCCACTTGCTTGAAAAATCAGCCTTTGTAGTGATGTTTCTCTCCCATGGCTCCACGTTTGGATAATAGTACTCAACGAACATGTCATCATAGTAATATTCGTCGGCAAGCGCGCCGAAACTGTGACCGAATTCATGCACCACAACTTCCTTGAACCATTTGTTGTGAGCTGTAGTGAGAGTATAGCTGTTATATATGCCTCCGCCGCCGTAATTGTCGGTATTGGCAAGAATCACTATATGTTCGTATGGAACGCCGGCAAGTTCATCGTGAAGATCGCGCAACCTCAGAGTTGTGAGATATCTGTCCATGTAGAAGGTATCGAAATTCGAACTCAAGGCAGTATTCTTCCACAGGCCCTGCTTGGGAATGCTCACTCCGCTGTCCTTGGAAGGAAGGGCAACTGCAATGAAATTGAATTTGTCTGCATAGTCCTTGAAAGGGGAATGTGAGAGAAGTACCTCAACAGCTGACTGCGCATCTGCGTAGAAGACATCCATTTCCTGCTCGGTATATCCTTCAGCCACAATTGCAACGTCAATCCTTTCCTCAGGAGAACCGCTTTCACCTATATACTTATACTCCACTTTGCTGCTCGCAGGTCGGATAAGGATATCCGAAGGCTGTACCCTGTGGGTGTATGTGGCGGCTACATTGTTGAAGAAATCGTAAAGTTCCACTGTAATGTCAACAGGCTCAGCGGGCATAGGGAAAAGGAAAACATTCTCGAAACTCTTGCGCAAACGGGTAGCCTCCTCTGTTGCCTGCCATTCCTGGAACAATGTTGAGAATGAAGTTGCATAAAGCACCTGACCGCTTGTATCGCGCATGAACGCGGCGCCATTGCCCATTACAGGAACTTCCTGCATGTTCACTCTTCTTCCGGCCCAGCCTGAAAGGGAACGGAGCTCATCAACTGAAATGTCGCAGGTCTTGTCGGTGCCTGTAAAGATATAGTCCACCCTGAGAGTGCGGCTAAGATCGAGTTTGTCCGAAGGACTTTGTGCGAACAGGGTTCCCGCAGCAAGCAACAATGATACGAGAATGCAGAATCTTTTCATAACAGAATGCATTAAATGTGAATCGCGTGACCTGAAGATGCCTCGGCGGCCTCCATTATTGCCTCACTCATGGTAGGATGAGGGAATATGGTCTTCATTACATCGGATGCCTTTGCCCCGAGATTACGAGCCAGAACTATGCCACCTATCATTTCGGTAACGTTGGCTCCAATGAGATGAGCACCGAGTATCTCATCGGTAGCCTCATCAATGATGAGTTTCACGAAACCGTCCTTCTCTCCTGCTGCAGTAGCTTTTCCGCTTGCTGTGAACGGGAATTTGCCAACCTTGTAAGCAATGCCCGCATCCTTGACTTTCTTCTCGCTCATTCCAACAGAAGCTATCTCCGGTGTGGTATAGATTGCGCCAGGAATGTTTGCATAGTTGATTGGCTTGGGATCGAGCCCTGCAATGCTTTCGATTGCAAGAATGGCCTCTGCTGAAGCAACGTGTGCAAGAGCCTGTGTAGGGATGATGTCACCTATTGCATAAATGGTATCGACATTAGATTTGCAGTGCTTGTCAACTACAACGCGGCCGCGCATCATTTCCACGCCAAGTTCCTCAAGTCCCAGACCCTGCGTGTTAGGAACGACACCTACAGCAGAAAGGACCTGCTCCACCTCGATGGTTTTCTCACCTTTCTTGTCCTCTATTGTAAGAACGCATTTCTCACCGGTGGTATCAACCTTCTTCACATTGGTTGAAACGTAAACCTTCATTCCTGCCTTGCGCAGACTTCTGCTCAGCTGGGCGGCAACATCAGCATCCTCGGTAGGAACTATCTGGTCCATATACTCTATAAGATGAACCTCAACACCCATTGAGAAATAGAAGAATGCAAGTTCGCTGCCTATGGCGCCGCTGCCTATCACTGCAAGGCTTGCAGGAAGCTTCTCAGGCACCAATGCCTCTCTGTAGGAGATTATTTTTTTACCGTCGATAGGTGCGAAAGGAAGCTGGTTGGCCCTAGCTCCTGTTGCAAGGATGATATGGCCTGCCTGATACTCAGTCTTCACTCCTTCCGAATCAGTAACCTCAACAACATCCTTTGACTTGATATAAGCGCTTCCCTTGATGAGATTGACTCCGTTCTTCTTGAAAAGGTACTCTATACCCTTGTTCATCGTTGCGCTCACACCGCGCTCCCTGGCTACTATCTTCTCTATATCGGGAGTGATTGAACTCTCTTCAGAAGCAACAAGTCCGTAATCTGCAAGATGCTTGGTGTAATTATACACCTGCGCGCTTTTCAGAAGAGCCTTGGTTGGAATGCAGCCCCAGTTAAGGCAGATTCCGCCAAGTTCGCTGCGCTCTATCACAGCAGTCTTCATACCCATCTGGCACGCCTTGATAGCTGCCACATATCCGCCGGGACCGGCGCCTATAACTATAATGTCAAAATTTTCCATCGCTGTAAAAATATATTAAAATGTATTCTATTCAGTTTCTAAAAGTCAACTATGCGTCCTTTCCGCAGCAATTCTTGTATTTCTTGCCGCTTCCGCAAGGACAAGGGTCATTCCTTCCAACTTTCTTCTCCACCCTGACAGGTTCATGGGAGCGGCTCTGCTCTCCATTTGTTGAGAGTTCGCTGCGGCTGGTGCTCATCTTGCTCATATCGTTCCTTCTACGATACTCCTGACCGGCGCTCATCGGAGCCTGCTCGCTTTCCTGTCCTTCACGCTGAGGGAGCTGAGCTCTTACAGATGCTGATATCACATCACGGTTGATGTTCTCCAGCATGGTCTTGAAGAGTTCGAATGACTCGAACTTATAGATAAGGAGCGGATCCTTCTGCTCGTATGAAGCGTTCTGAACGGACTGCTTGAGTTCGTCCATGGCACGGATATGCTCCTTCCAGTACTCATCTATGGTATAAAGTGTAACGGATTTGATGATTGCCCTTGCAATCTCCCCGCCCTGTGTTTCCAGTGTGCGCTCAATGTTCACATAAAGAGGGAACTTAGGTTTCACGCCGTCTGTAATCTGGAAGGCAACGTTCGCGAACTTGTCTCCGAAGCGCTCCTTCACGGCTTTCACGTATGGGAATATCTGGCCTATCAGAGAATTTGTCTTCCTATCGATTGCGTCCTTCACATCCTTTACGATTGCTGCGGCCAGATCGTCATCGGAAGCCTTTGCGAAGAATGCGGCATCGAATGTAAGGTCTACTGCAATCTCCCTCATGACCTCGAACTTGAAATCCTCGAAATCCGATCCTCTGCCTGCGGATATGGTATATGCAAAGTCCTGGATCATGTTCTTGAGGTCAACGTCTATTCTTTCACCGTAGAGCGCATTGCGGCGGCGGTTGTAAACGACCTCTCTCTGTGAGTTCATGACATCGTCATATTCAAGCAGATGCTTACGTATGCCAAAGTTGTTCTCCTCGACTTTCTTCTGAGCTCTTTCAATTGCGTTTGAAAGCATAGAATGCTGAAGTGCCTCGCCTTCCTCAAAGCCCATTCTATCAACTATTTTAGCAATTCTGTCAGAACCGAAGAGTCTCATAAGATTGTCCTCAAGGCTCACATAAAAGATTGAAGAACCCTGGTCACCCTGTCTTCCGGCACGACCGCGCAGCTGGCGGTCAACACGGCGGCTGTCATGTCTTTCCGTACCTATAATGGCAAGACCGCCCGCCTGTTCAACGCCCGGCCCCAGCTTGATATCGGTACCACGACCCGCCATGTTGGTGGCAATGGTAACGGCACCCTCCTGACCGGCCTCGGCAACAACGAGGGCCTCACGTGCATGCTGCTTGGCATTGAGAACATTGTGTTTCACCCCACGCATTGAAAGAATCTTGGAGTATTTCTCGGATTCCTCAACCGAGGTTGTACCAACGAGTACAGGACGTCCCTGTGCCCTGAGTTCCAGAATCTTGTTTATTACAGCATTGTATTTGTCCTTCTTTGTCTTGTAAATCAGGTCATCCTCGTCCTTTCTCCTTACAGGCTTGTTGGTAGGAATTGTAACTACCTCAAGCTTGTAAATCTTCCAGAACTCACCCGCCTCAGTCTCAGCGGTACCGGTCATACCGGCCAGCTTGTGATACATCCTGAAATAGTTCTGCAATGTGATTGTTGCATGTGTCTGGGTTGCAGCCTCAACCTTGACGCCCTCCTTTGCCTCAATGGCCTGATGCAGGCCGTCGGAATAGCGGCGACCGCTGAGGATACGGCCTGTCTGCTCATCAACAATCTTGATTTCATTGTTGTCAATCACATACTCCACATCCTTCTCGAACATGGTGTATGCCTTGAGCAGCTGGGTCATTGTATGTACTCTCTCGGATTTCAGAGCGTAGTCCGCAATGAGTTCATCCTTCTTCACGCGCTTCTCGTTCTGTCCGAGTGACGATTTCTCAATCTCGGCAACTTCCGCTCCCACATCAGGAAGTATGAAGAACTTCTCGTCGTTCACAAGCGAGGCAATGTAATCGTTACCTTTATCGGTGAACTCCACGCTCTTGTGCTTTTCCTCTATCACGAAGAGAAGATCATCCGTGATGATATGCATGTACTTGTTGTTCTCACGCATGTACAGACCTTCGGTATCAAGAAGGAGCTGCTTGATTCCCGGCTCGGAAAGATACTTGATCAAAGGAGTGTATTTAGGGAGTCCCTTGTATGCTCTGAGCAGCTTCACTCCGCCTTCATCCTTCTTGCCGTCTGCAATAAGTTTCTTGGCCTCGTTCAGGATTGCACCAACCTCTCCCCTCTGCTTAAGGTAAAGCTTCTCAACGAATGGTTTGAAATCAACGAACTGCTGCTGGTCATCCGATTTCTGCACGGCGCCGGATATGATCAGAGGTGTACGGGCATCATCAATGAGGACTGAGTCAACCTCATCCACAATTGCATAATGATGCTTCTTCTGAACAAGTTCGTTTATTTCGGTTGTCATATTATCCCTCAGATAATCGAAACCGAATTCATTGTTGGTACCGAAAGTGATGTCGGCCCTGTAAGCAGCCTTTCTCTTTTCCTGCTCACGGTTAGGATCATATTTGTCTATACAGTCAACGCTGAGTCCGTTGAACATGTACAGAGGTCCCATCCACTCGGAGTCACGTTTTGAAAGATAGTCGTTCACGGTAACAACGTGCACACCCTTGCCGGCAAGAGCGTTGAGGAATACTGGAAGTGTAGCTACAAGTGTCTTTCCTTCACCGGTTGCCATCTCGGCAATCTTGCCCTGGTGAAGCACGATACCACCGATGAGCTGAACGTCATAGTGGACCATGTCCCAAACTATATTGTTGCCGCCGGCAGTCCAATGATTGTGCCAGATGGCCTTGTCCCCATTGATCTCAACGAAATCGTGATTCACAGCAAGGCTTCTGTCGAATTCACTTGCTCGGACCTCTATGGTTTCGTTCTCCTTGAATCTGCGGGCGGTTGATTTCATGACCGCGAACGCTGTCGGAAGCACCTCGGCCAGAACCTCCTCAATCTGCTGGTCTATCTCCTTGGTGAGTTTGTCAACCTTGGTTGCATATTCCTCCTTGAGATCGGCTGATATAGTGAGGTCTTCAAGTTTGTGCCTGTATTCCTTCTTTTCAGATTCCTTCTTTGCTATCCTGGATGCGATTATCTCCTTCATTCTGACCGTCTCTGCTCTCAGATCGTCGTTGGAGAGACTGTCAACACGGTTGTACTCGTCAATCACTTTCTTAAGAATAGGTTGAATCACCTTGATGTCCCGTTCTGCTTTCGTGCCAAACAACTTTGACAGCAAGCCCATAAATGATGCCATATTAAAAAAATCTCTAACTAATTAATATTCAATTGAATAATAAAATAACACAGCCTATGTGTGCATTTTAACGCATATTAAGACACAAATATACAAAAAAAGAACGGATTCTTTTATGAACCCGTTCCCTTTTATCTCTGCGTGTGGAAAAACTACTCGAGAGAGATAGCGCCCATAGGGCATGCGTTAGCACATGTACCGCACTCTGTGCACATAGCTGGATCAATTTTGTAGATATCGCCCTCAGAAATAGCACCAACAGGACACTCGTTCTTGCAAGTTCCGCAAGCAGCGCAATCGTTAGAAATTTTGTAAGCCATAATTTTGAATTTTTATTTGTTATTAATAACGTTCTCTAAACGGATGCAAATATAGCAAAACTTATCAATAGGCAAAAATATAAAGGATATTTAGGTTATCTTTGTATGCAAATACAAAGTTTATGTCTGAAGAACTCAATCTGGTAACACAGCTTGCTACAATCCTGATTGCAGCCGGAATATTCACCATCATTTCAAAAGCGCTCAAGCAGCCTCTCATCCTCGGATACATAATCGCGGGGTTCATAGTAGGCCCCAATCTCGGACTGATTCCGCAGTTCTCCCCCGAGTCCGTTCACGAATGGTCAGAACTAGGTATCATATTCCTGCTGTTCGGTCTTGGTCTGGAGTTCAGCTACAAGAAACTGCTGAGTGTCGGGAAGCCAGCCTTCCTGTCTGCAGGAACCATCTGCATAGGTATGCTGCTCACTGGATTCATGCTCGGCTCGGTGCTTGGGTGGAGCGAGATGGAATCCATATTCCTTGGCGGAATGATGTCAATGAGTTCAACAACAATAATAATCAAGGCATACGATGATCTGGGAATAAAGGACAAACCTTACGCCGCAACGGTGTTCGGTCTGCTTGTCGTAGAGGACCTCATAGCCGTTCTCATGATGGTCATGTTCTCAACAATGGCCCTTACGCACAAGGTTTCCGGAACAGACATGGCCTATTCACTGGCCAAGCTTCTGTTCTTCCTCATACTTTGCTTTGTGATTGGAATCTACCTGCTTCCTTCATTGCTCAAGAGGTCCAGGAAGTATCTCTCCGATGAAATTCTGCTCATAGCAAGTGTAGGTCTGTGCTTCCTCATGGTGCTGCTGGCTAACAAATCAGGTTTCTCCTCCGCATTGGGAGCATTCATAATGGGCTCAATACTTTCCTCCACCTTGGAAGGAGAACAGATAAGTCATACCATAACCAATATAAAGAACCTTTTCGGTGCCATATTCTTCGTATCCGTTGGAATGATGGTAGACCCTTCTGTCATTATTGACTACTGGCCTGTTATTCTTGCCATTACATTAGTTGCAATGGCAGGCATCCTAGTGTTCTCAACCTGCGGTGTACTTCTTTCCGGCAAATCCCTCGACACTGCGGTTCATATAGGATTCAGTCTTCCTCAGCTTGGAGAGTTCTCATTCATCATCGCCGGTCTGGGATGCAGTCTGGGAGTGCTCAGCGATTTCATTTACCCGGTAATCATTTCGGTATCCGTGATAACCACTTTCACTACACCGTATATGATAAAGGCAGCCGATCCTGCTCTTGCATTCCTAAACAGAAAGCTTCCGGAGAAATGGCTCAAGCGCCTGAACAGCAAGGAAAACACATCCACGAATGAACAGGAAAAGAGTCTGTGGCGCAAGGCAATAAAAAGTTATTTGATAAGAATCGGTTTGTATGCTGTAATTCTCACCGCCCTTTCGCTGGCCATAACGGAATTTCTCCCTATGATTTCCAAAGTTCTCCTTCCAGACCTGTCAGTCAAGGCCCAGCATATGATAGAAGTGACCGCAGCTCTTGTAATAATGGCTCCTTTCGTTATAGGTATGGCCATCAACGGTGAAGAAATAAGGAATCTGGGAGCAGCCCTGATTATCAGGAACAGGCGGAACAGGATTCCTATATTCGCCCTCATATTCCTGAGGCTGTTCTTTGCCGCATATTTCGTCATTTCCATCATAATGTGGCGATATGAAATGGCCAGATGGAATATTCTGGTAATTCTGGGAGCGCTGTTCATAATATTCCTGCTGGCCAGAAGAAACGCCAGACAGGTTACAAGGATTGAAAGAAGGTTCCTGGAAAACCTCAAGGAGAAGGAAGAAATGGCCAGAAAAGCAACGCCTGTGCAAAGTCTCATCAAGGACAAACTCGCCCACTACGACGTGCACATTCAGGGAATACAGATACATTCGGACTTTGCATACACAGGCGTGAGCCTTTCCGATATGGACTTCTTCAAGATCACAGGCGTAAACATAATCAAGATACAAAGAGGTTCCAGATCCATTGTAATTCCATCAGGGAACGAGTCTCTCTATCCGGGTGACTTCGTTCTTGCAGTTGGAACAAGCTGGCAGCTGAGCAATTTCATCGAGCTTATGAGCGAACAGAACGAACAGCAGGACAATGAAACACCTAACGAGGAATTCACAGTTGAGAATCACACTCTGGGCAATCTTTCGTATATGAGCGGCAAGAAACTGAGCGATCTTCCTATGAGAAGCGAAGGATGTATGGTCATAAGCATCATGCGTGGCGGTGATCTGATCACCAACCCTTCAGCAGACTTCGTGTTCAGGGAAGGAGATTCCGTATGGTTCGCCGGCCTGCGCAGTGTAATATCATGGTATAAGTAAACACATTAATATAAACACTATGAAAAAGATTTTCGGTATCGTTGCTTTGGCAATATCGGTCATTGCGGCATCCTGCGCAGGCAGCAAACCTGAGCACATCAAAGTCCATGCCTGGATGGGCATAAGGGGAGCATCATCTGACTCTTTGCTGGAGTCATATTTCCAACATGCCTCGGACTGCGGCATTGACGCCATCTTTCTTGAATGCCATTCCGGCATCCCTTCATACCTTGGCGACAGTTCATTACTCATAAAGAGCGCAGCTCTGGCATCAGGCCTCACCACAGCCAAGGAGATGGCAGCTCCAGGAGAGGACACCAGCTGGATACACAATCCTGCCATTTTCCGCGACAGCGCAGCCATTGACATCATGACACGCGCAGCCGTGTTTGCAAAGAAATATGGCATTGAGCTCCACGCATGGATGTGGACAGCCAACCGCGGAGAAATGCTCCTGCGCAACCTCCACAAGGACTGGTACGCCATTAACGCTCTTGGTGAAAGCACGGCCGACATCAAATTATACAACAGGGAGCACTACCGTTTCCTCTGCCCTAACCACGACGGCGTCACTGAATATCTCAAGGCCCGGGCGAGGGAGATTGCAGAGATTGACGGCGTAGCCGGAGTTCACATGGATTTCATACGGTATCCGGACGCAATACTCCCTTACGGACTTCATGAAAGCAGAGGCGTGGTTCAGGACAAGGTATATCCAACCTGGGACTTCTGCTACTGCGATGTATGCAGGAACAAGTTCAAGGAGCAGACAGGCATCGATCCCCTTGAGCTGGAAGACCCCACAGCCAATGAAGAGTGGATGGAATTCAGATGGAGTTCGCTTGCAAACATGGCCAGTGAAGTTGCCGCTGAAATAAAGGCCTGCGGCAAGATTTCCTCTGCAGCTGTATTCGCTTCTCCGGAGGAATCAAAGAAGCTTGTCCGCCAGGACTGGGTGAACTTCAGAAACGTTGACATACTCATGCCAATGATATACAATCGTGCATACGCTTTCCCTGATGAATGGATTGAAACGGCAACACGCGAGGGCGTTGAAGGCTTGAAAGCCAACAACAATCCTGCTGTTCTCCGTTCAGGCATGGCATTGAACCCGAGAATGGGAATCGATACTTTATACAATTGCGCCGAGTGCGCTCTCAAGGGAGGTTCGGACGGAATCTGCATTTTCTCACTTGACGCTTTCGCACGCCGTGAAGAAGGTTGGGATATGCTTAAAGAACTTGTTACAAAAGTTAGAAGCAGTGAAAATTTTGATTAATTTTGCGGCTTGAATTCCAAACGGAAACAACCAATTAATTTAATATTTACATATATGTACGACAATTCCAAACTCAATCCAAAATCATTCGTTGCAGAACAAGTGGCTGCAATCAAGGAGCAGGTAGGTTCAGACGTTGTTATCCTCGGCCTCTCAGGTGGAGTTGACTCAACCGTTACAGCTGTTCTTGTCAACAAGGCAATCGGGAGCAATCTCCAATGCATTTTCGTTGACCACGGTTTGCTCAGGAAGAATGAATTCGAGGATGTGCTTGAGCAATATAAAGGTATGGGCCTGAACGTGAAGGGTGTTCGCGCAGCAGACCGTTTCTTTGCAGCTTGCAAAGGTATCACCGACCCTGAACTCAAAAGAAAAGCCATTGGCAAGACTTTCATCGATGTGTTCAACGAAGAGGCAATGCAGGTGAAGGATGCAAAATGGCTTGCACAGGGAACAATCTGGCCCGACATTGCAGAATCACATTCTGCAAAAGGCACAATCAAGAGCCATCACAATGTAGGCGGTCTTCCTGAAGAGATGCACCTCGGACTGGTTGAACCTTTGAAGTATCTTTACAAATACGAAGTACGTGAAGTGGGCGCCGAGCTCGGAATCGACGGCAAACTTCTCGGACGCCATCCTTTCCCGGGGCCTGGTCTTGGTGTAAGATGTCTTGGCGAGCTCACACCTGAGAAGATTCACATTCTCCAGGAGGCTGATGCTATCTGGATCAAGGCATTGCGCGATGCAGGCTGGTATGACAAGATCTGGCAGGCAGCAGCCATTTTCGTTCCTGTAAAGACCACCGGTGTCACAGATGGACGCAGGACATACGACAATGTCATTGCGCTCAGGGCAATAAACAGCAAGGATGCCGTTACAGCTCAGATAGTTCACCTTCCTTGGGAACTTCTCGATCAGGTACAGCATGATATCATTGCTAACGTTGACGGTGTGAACCGCGTTGTATTTGACATCTCATCCAAGCCGCAGGCTACAATAGAGTGGGAATAACTATGAAAAACATAGTGCCAATTTTATTATTCATGCTGCTTGCCATAGAGGCAGGAGCCCAGCATCCGGTGACATCGGTGCAGTCATGCCCCGATAATATCAAGATCAAATACGTTCTCCAGGGAGAGAATTCAACCTTTGTATTCGCCACATACACAAAGCAATCCGAAGATCAGTCCGAAATCTGTCTGTCAAGAAAGACCGTGGCCTGCAATGAGGATGAAAATTTCAAGTTTCTTGAAGCATACAGCATGCCTATTTCCGATGAAGCGGACCAGGCATTCATTCTTCTGGACCAGATTGGACAGAAATTGAATTTTGTCCTCGAATTCGAAAAGATTCCGCTTGGTGAGAGTTTTGACATAAGGTCCCTTGATTATGAAGACAGGAGTTTCGTTGTTACCGGAATAAAAGCGGATACAAGCGTTGTGAAGAAAGTTGACGGGAAGCGCTTCATTGAATCCACTCCGTATGTCAAGAGAGGCAAATACTTCAAGGACGGAAAGACCTGCATTTACTATACAAAGGAAGGAGTATGGGTTACCATTGACGCAACTCTGGGCAGCGAATACCTCACCTTGAATGTCTCCATTGTGAACGACTCCGACCACGGGATACTGCTTGATCTTAAGAAAATGACTGCAATCAGCAAGAAGATCAAGAGCGACAAGGAAATAGAAGAACCAATGCACATACTCAGCAAGTCCGAATATAACGACATCTGGGCCAGAAGCGATGCCAACGATGAATATTATATGAAGAGTAACTCCGCCCTAGGCAAAGCCGGCTCCTTAGTGAACCACGAAAGCTGGCAGCATGATGTCTGGTCATGGGAAAGGACCGGGCTGGAAGTTCTTGGGGCCATCATGGAAGAGGAGAATGAAAGAAGCATACAACCATACAAGGATCGTCTTGATGCTGCCAGAAAAGCAGGGCTGAAAGACTATCTGCAGAGCCAGTCCATTGCAGCCGGTGATTCCTACAGTGGTTATATCAAACTCAAGAGAATAAAGAAGCAGAAATTGGCCATTGTGAACATAGTTGTTGATGGCATGAACTGCATGACTGACTGGAACATCTCAAAATAAACGGCAGTGCACCGGTATGCCAAAGGATCTGAGTGACAGAGCATGGTCAGGGAAGACTGGAGGATTTGAATGGCAACAGAGATTCCTTATCAGTTTCTTCAAACGAATAAATCCTGCAATTACATACCCTTTCATCTGGATCTGGGTGCTGGCATACATATTCTTTCGCCCGAAAACCAGGAAAGGCATTCTTCATTACTGGCAGCTGCAAGGCAGATCAGGCTTTTCGGCCTGGCTGAACATGTATTTGAATTATGTGGAATTCGGCAAGGCAATCATGGACCGTTTTGCCGCTTATGGAGGCAGGGAGATACAGATAGATTTTGAAGGGATAGAGATTTTTGACAAACTGCAATCATCGGAATCAGGCTTCATTCTTTTCAACAGCCACATAGGTAATCCCGAGCTGGCAGGCTATCATCTTATGCCGCAAAAGCCAATGTTTGTACTCTCTTTTGACGGAGACACACAAACTGTTAACAAAAGCAGAAGTGCCTCCCTGCAGAAAATGGGAATAGATGTCATTACCCTCAAACAGGACGGAAGCCACATCATTGAAATGCACAACGCCATATCAAACGGCTCAATACTTTCCATTCATGCAGACAGACTGTTTGCGGCGGACAGGAAAATCAGAGCATCCCTTCTGAACCACGAAGCATCATTCCCTGCGGGTCCTTTCAGATTCGCAGCCAGCGAAATGGTCCCTGTTGTATGCTTGTTCATGATAAGGACAGGAAACGACAAATATCAACTGAGCGTAAGGAACCTGTCGGATGGTGTTGACTGGAAAGCAGGCAGGAAAGAGGTCTGCATTCAATTGCTCGCCCGATATAAAACTGCAATGGAAGAAACTCTTCAACGCTTTCCTCGTCAATGGTTCCATTTCTATGATTTCTGGGAACTGTAAAGGCCGGGGCTCGCATTGCAATCGTCCTATAATTTCATTATATTTGCTGAATAATCAAATACAATGACAAGACGGGTTGTAATAAGCGGAATGGGTATTTATTCCTGTATTGGTGAAAACAGGACACAGGTTCTGGACTCCCTCTTCAACGGGAGGTCCGGAATAGGCACGGACCCTGAGAGAAAAGAATTCGGTTACAGATCGTCACTTGTAGGAATACTGAGAAAGCCCGAACTCAAGAGTCTTCTCACAAGACACCAGAGGCTTTACCTGCCTGAAGAAGGGCAATATGCCTATATGGCCAGCCGTGAAGCGCTGGAACAGGCACTGATTGATGCCGATTACCTTAAAGAACATGAAACAGGAATAATATATGGGAATGACAGCAGTGCCAGACCCATCATAGAAGGCATTGATATTGCAAGAACCCAAAAAAGCACTGCAATGGTTGGATCCGGAAACGTTTTCCAGGTCATGAATTCAACCATTACAATGAATCTTTCAACCATATTCAATCTAAGAGGAATCAATTTCACTATATCGAGTGCATGTTCAAGCGGAACTAACAGCGTTGGAATGGCGTACCTGTTGATCAAGAACGGTTATCAGGAGAGAATAATATGCGGAGGAGCCGAGGAAGTGAACCTATACTCCGCAATAAGTTTTGATGCCATAAACGCTTTCTCCACCAGAGAGAATGAACCCCAGAAAGCATCAAGGCCATTTGACAGGAACAGGGACGGTCTTGTTCCAAGCGGCGGTGCCGCAACACTTGTCCTTGAAACATACGAATCTGCGCTGAAGCGTGGTGCTCCCATACTTGCGGAAATAATCGGATATGGATTTTCATCCGACGGGAACATAATCTACTCCCCTAACGTTGACGGGCCGGCGCAATCCATAATGAACGCCATCAAGGATGCCGGTTTGAACCCGGGTGACATTGAATATATAAATGCACACGCAACCTCAACACAGGCAGGTGATGCCATTGAAGCCAAGGCCATACACAGAGTCTTCTCGGATTCCAAGCCATACGTAAGTTCAACAAAGTCACAGACAGGCCACGAAATGTGGATGTCTGGTGCAAGTGAGATCATATATTCCACCTTGATGATGCACAATGGTTTCATAGCGCCGAACCTGAACTTTGAAGAACCAGATGAGGATTCCGCCGGATTGAATATCTCAGGCAGCAGGGTGGACCGAAAATTCAAATGTTTCCTGAGCAATTCATTCGGATTCGGTGGCACCAACGCAAGCATAGTGATAAAGGAAATTTAACCATAACATCATAAAATCATGAAGCATTCCAGAAAGACAAGACTCCTTACGGTTTTCGCATTGTTTCTATCTCTGATATTCTGCAACAACGCCTCAGCGCAGAATCTCAAAGTCGGACAGATAAAGTCCTTCGCGGATGGAACCAGAGGAATAATATTTTACGTTGACAAGAACGGACATGGTCTGGTTGTTTCAATGATGCAGGCTGAACTGCCCTGGATCAGGAATTCAAAAGGCAAAGTATCAGTGAATCCAATTACTGATGAAGACAAGCTGATTGTTGGAATCTCCGAAAAAAAGGCCAGCGGAATGGAAGGCACAAAGAAAATCGTGAAAGCGCTTGGTTCTGATATGGCAGTTGCCGCCCAGTGGTGTCTTGATCTGGGTGAAGGCTGGTATCTGCCAAGTGCAAGCGAACTGAACTACCTTATTGTAACAGCAAATGAAGAGGGCAAGAAAACAGGTCCTATAAGTCTTGCCTTGATGGAAGCGGGCTACAAGCCTATCAAAGGCTGGTACTGGTGCTGTGAGGATTACAGTGCACGTCAAGCGTGGAATATTGCCAGCGGCGGAGGCATAGCCTCAGAATCCAAAACGTCCAAAGCAATGGTCAGGGCAGTCAGGAAATTCTAAATTTCAGGCTATGACAATAGAAGAAATACAGGAAATAGCCAGAAAAGTTCTGGCAGAAGAATTTGAAGTTGAGGAGCAGACCATAATACCGGATGCCTCTATCAGGGAGACTCTCAATCTTGACAGCCTTGATATGGTTGACATTGTGGTTCTTGCAGACAAATATTTCAATGTCAAGATCACAGCCAAGGAGCTGGAAGTGATGAACACGTTCAATGATTTCTACTTAATGCTGCTGCAAAGGCAGAATCAGAGACAATAGGATGAGACTTAGCCCCGAATTGCTGAAAGTTTACTCGAACGAAAGCAGAACCGCCGCACAGGCTCAACGTGCTGCGCAGGAAATTGCATTCGCTCCTGTAGTTTTCCAGGTTTCCAGAATCATGATGAAATCCGGTCTGCTGGAATTCATCCGCAACAGTGAGAACGGAGCTGACATTGAAGAAATAAAAGGGAACTTCAATTTTTCAGACTATGCCATAAAATGCCTGCTGGAAGCATCGCTTTCAATAGGCACTGTAAAGATTGAAGGAGAAAGATTCAAGCTTACGAAAACAGGCTGGTTCCTGCTGGAGGATGAGAGCATACGCTCCAACATGGATTTCAACCATGACGTGAATTATCTTGGCATGTTCCATCTTGAAGAATCTCTCATAAATGGCAAGCCGGAAGGCCTGAAGGTTTTTGGCGAATGGCCTACCATATATGAAGGGCTTTCATCGCTCCCTCCTCAAGTTCAGAAGAGCTGGTTCGGCTTTGATCATCTGTACTCCGACAAGGCCTTCAAGAATGCGCTGGAAACTATATTTTCCAGGCCATCGCAGGTGGAAAAAATACTTGATGTGGGAGGGAACACCGGCAGATGGGCTCTGGAATGCGTGAAATTCAACAGGGAGGTTGAGGTTACCGTCATGGACCTTCCTCAGCAGATTGAGATGATGAGGGATAATGTTGCGGGAAAGGACGGCGCAGAGAGAATTCATGGATACGCCTGCAATCTCCTTGACAAGGATGCCCGCTTCCCGTCCGAGCACTTTGACATAATATGGATGAGCCAGTTCCTTGATTGCTTTTCTCCCAAGCAGATCTCAGATATATGCTCGCGTGCAGCTCTTTCCATGGACGATGCGTGCAGGCTGTACATTATGGAACCATTCTGGGACAGGCAGAAATATGAAACCTCGGCATACTGTCTCACCCTCACAAGCCCGTATTTCACAGCGATGGCGAACGGCAACAGCAAGATGTATCATTCAGAAGAATTCAAAGGCTTCATTGAAAATTCAGGCCTGATAGTGGAAAAAATCGTAGATGGTCTCGGACTAGGCCATTCAATAATGATTTGCAGAAAGAAATGACAGACATCATTGATCACATACCGCAAAAGAAGCCTATACTCCTGGTTGACGGATTTCTAGGCATATCTGATGATGGCATTTCCAGGACCCGCCTCACAATTGAAGCCAGCAATATCTTTCTCGATGGACGTAAGTTCTCTGCATGCGGTATGATCGAGCATATGGCACAATCCGCGGCGGCAAGGAAATCCTGGATGAACAGACTGGAGGGCAAGCCCGACAAAGAAGGCTACATAGGTTCCATAAGCGGATTCGAAATGATTTCTGATGTCTGCTTGAATGACACTGTTGAAACTGAGTTGGAAATATTGCAGGAGCTGGGCAATATGTCAATGGTTGAAGCCAGGTCCTTTGTAAACGGAGTTCTTGTTGCCAAGGGAAGGCTGGGTATTGTCATTGCAGAATAAATAATGGTCACGAGTGGAATCAAGAAAAGTTTACATAGGCGGATACTCAATAATCAGTGCTCTTGGCAGCACAGGTTCCACCATATCGGCGCTTGAGGAAGGGCGTAGCGGTTTACGCAAGGAGCATAACTCTGACGTATGCGCCAGAGTGGATGATTCGCAGTTCATTGCCACGCAGCACAGATCCCGCTTTGACAAGCTCCTTTCATCATGCATGCACAATCTGCTGGATGAATGCAAGCTGCCAGCCGGCACAAGATTCATCCTTGCCAGCACAAAAGGGGCCGTTGACCTGATTGCAGGAAGCAATTTCCCACCCGAAGCATTTCTGTGCTCAAGTGCGGAAAGAATATGCCGGGATTACAATCTTGCACCTGAACCGCTTATCATTTCAAATGCGTGCATTTCAGGACTTTCAGCCCTAATAACTGCAAAAAGGATGATTGAATGCGGACAATGCAGCCACATTGTGGTTGCCGGCTGCGACATTCTTTCTGATTTCGTTCTGGAAGGATTCAAATCGCTTCAGTCGGTCAGTTCAAGCAACTGCAGGCCCTACGATATTGAGCGTAACGGACTCAACCTGGGCGAAGCCTGCGCAGCTATATTTCTCACCTGCAGCAGTGGGGCTGCCATCAAACCTTTGATAAGCATTGAAGGAGGAGCCATAAGCAATGATGCCTATCACATTTCAAGTCCTTCCAGGACTGGCGACGGGCTGGCGCAGGCCATTGATGATGCCATAGAGGATGCGGGCATTGACAAGGATGAGATTGACCTGATAAACGCACATGGAACAGCCACGATTTTCAACGATGAAATGGAAAGCCGGGCATTCGCGCTGGCCGGCCTTTCACAGAAACCCACAAACAGTCTGAAACCATATTTCGGGCACACACTGGGCGCATCAGGAATTCTTGAAACGGCCATCTGCGTGCATTCGCTGCAGAATGACATAATCCTTGCCACACCCGGCTTCAGTCTGCAGGGCACAAGCCGCAAGCTGAACATAGTCACGGAGAATATTTCCAGAAAGCTGCAATGCTGCCTTAAGACCGCCTCCGGTTTTGGCGGATGCAATGCTGCCATTGTTCTATGCAAGGAATCCAGGCACATGAAGACCAGCAAGGTCAATCATGAAATACATACTGCAGCGGAATGCACAATGGTTCATGAAGGGCCTGATTTCAAGGAGTTCATAAAAAAAGAATACCAGAAGCTCGGTGAAACGAATCTGAAATTCCACCAGATGAGCGCTCTTTGCCAGGCTGCATACGTGGCAGCCGGCAAACTGCTTTCAACGGATGTTCTCGAAGGCATTGATTCAAAAGATACAGCCATTGTTCTTGCCAACAGCACGTCCACAATGGAAACGGACATGGAGCACCAGTTGAACATTGAAAGCGGAGAAACAAACAGAATATCCCCAGCCGTCTTTGTTTACACACTTCCCAACATTGCCATTGGCCAATTATGCATCAAATACGGCATAAAAGGCGACAACAGCTTTTTCTTACGCGAAAAAAATGACAATTTTGCAGAAGATTATTCAAGGATGCTCATTGAGCAAGGCTATGCAAAGGCCGTCATTTGCGGATGGTGCAACAAGGCCGGAGAAGAATTGAACGTCAATCTCAAACTTTTGAAAAGAAAAACTGAATGATATGGAAGAACTGATACTTGAATTCAAGAAGCACCTGATTGAGGAACTCAACCTTGAGGACCTTAATCCTGAAAATATAGACAATGACGCTCCTCTTTTCGGGGAAGGCCTTGGTCTTGACTCCATCGATGCACTTGAGATCCTGCTTATACTTGAGAGGAAGTACGGAATAAAGCTGCGCAATTCCGCCGATGCGAAAGCAATATTCAAATCAGTAAGGACAATTGCCGAATACATCAGGGACAACAGACAGAAATAATGCGGATAGCCATAAGCGGCATAGGGATTATCAGTGCATTGGGCGCCGGTGCTTCAAGAACCATTGAGGCTCTCTCAGCCGCCCGCTCAGGCATATCTTCATCCACAGCGATAGTCAGTTCACATCTTGAACTACCTGCCGGGGAGATTCCCCTTACAAATGAGCAGCTGGCATTGAAGCTTGGAATTGACGGGAAGCGAATCATTTCAAGGACAGCCCTGCTAGGAGCTATTGCGGCCAGCGAGGCGCTTGATAATGCACGATGCGGAAAGGACAGAAGAATTGCACTCATCTCAGGCACCAGCATTGGAGGAATGGATCTGACCGAACTGTTCGAGAAAGATTCGGGCAAGGGCCCATTTTCCAGACTCAGATATGTAAGGATGCACGATTGTGCATCAAGCACGCGATTCATAGCGGATCATTGCGGAATCACCGGCTACACAAGCACTATTAGCACAGCCTGCTCCTCTGCAATGAATGCCATAATTGCAGGCGCACGCCTCATCAGGCACAATATAGCGGACACTGTCATTGCCGGAGGAACTGATGCCTTGAGTCTTTTCACCTTGAACGGCTTCAACTCTCTTGGAATACTTGATTGCAATGTTTGCAGGCCTTTTGACAGGAACAGGAATGGATTGAACCTAGGTGAAGCGGCGGCATATCTTGTTCTCCAAAGGGAGGATGTTCTTGATTCAGACCCGTACTGCTATCTGGAAGGCTGGGGAAACGCCAACGACGCTTACCATCAGACTGCTTCATCACCGAACGGCGATGGTGCATACATGGCCATGAAGAAGGCATTGGAAACATCGGGGCTGGAAACCGGGCGGATTGATGCAATCATTGCACACGGAACAGGCACCCCGAACAACGACGCCGCTGAAACACAGGCTTTTGTCAACTTGTTCGGAAGCAACATACCACCTTTCATTTCAACCAAGGCATACACTGGACATACGCTGGCCGCATCAGGAAGTCTTAATGCCGTCATAGCCTGCCTTTGCATCAAGCATGGTTTCCTTCCTGCTTCGCTGAATTTCAACAATCCAATGGACGAAGGCCTTCCGGTTCCACAAAGCACCTTCAACAATAAAATACGGATCAGGAATATGCTGACCAATGCTTTCGGATTCGGAGGCAATTGTTCATCAATAATACTCTCTGCGCAATGATTGAACTGAATTGCTACATAAGAGGAAGCCTGAGCTCAGTACAGGCAAGCGCGGATATCAAGAAACTCATTCCTGATGCAATGCTGCGCCGTCGCATTTCCGGGATCACCAGGGAGGCGGTATCAACAGGGCTTGAGTGTGCCGCACGAGCAGGTCTTCCTCTTGATGCCATAATCACCGCCACCGGTTGGGGCTGCCTTGCAGAGAGTGAGAAATTCCTCAATGGATTCAAGGAATCTGATGAAATGTCCGCAAGTCCTTCAGCATTCATGCAATCAACATTCAACTCCGTTGGTTCATATCTTGCTCAGGTTCTTCACTGCCACGAATACAACATGACATACGTGAACAGAGGACACAGTTTCGAGGACGCTGTTCTGGATGCCGCAATGCTCATTGAAGACAATGAAGCCGCCAACGTTCTGCTGGGTTCATACGATGAGTTGACACCATCGCAGTACGGAATAATGGAAAGGATGGGCTTCTGGAGGAAATATCAAAGTGGTGCCGGTGCTGCCTTCATGGTGCTCTCGAAGGAGAAAGGGAGCAACTGCCTGGCCAGGCTCTCCGGAATGGAGTTCAACTGTGAAAACATGTCTGAAGCCGGGGTTGCCGGAAGGTTCAATTGCAACATGGATAATGGAGAGCTGATTTACATCAATAATCAGATGTTTCCTGTGGCATCATCCATAGGGTTCGTCCAAGCCGCTGACAGAATTTCATCAGGCACAGGGAAAGTTGTGATTTATAATGAATTCCCAGGAGAAAGACCGGTAATAAGCATACTTGAATGTATCTGACAATTATCATAGTGCCTGTTCTTGCCCTGCTTTCATATTTCGTATGGGCATCCGCTTGTATAGGAAGCGGACGATATGTCAGATGTATATGCAGATTCAATGAATCCGAACGTATTTTCCTGAGTTTTGACGACGGCCCCCACCCTGAACGCACTTCGCAGATTCTCGACATACTTGCACAGCACCATATACAGGCAACATTCTTCCTTATCGGGGCCAATGCACAGAAACATCAGGAAATCGTAAGGAGGATAGCACGCGAGGGGCACAATATAGGCAACCACAGTTACACGCACAGCGGATTCCTGCCGCTGAAACGTTCCAGCAGGCTCATAGAGGAAATTGATGCAACCAGCAACTTGCTTGAAACCATTACCGGCAGACCTGTCGAATGGTACCGCCCACCTTTCGGCGTCACCAATCCAATGACAGGAAAAGCCCTTCGCTGCACAGGGCTGAAAGCTATTGGCTGGAGCATACGCACCTTTGACACAGTTTCTCTGATTCCAAGGAAATGGATAGCAAGGTCGGTGGAGAGGCAGTTGAAACCGGGTGCAATAATTCTGCTTCACGACCGTTGCAGGGATTCGGATATTCTTCTGGAAATGATAATAAAGAAAATCAAGGACAAAGGCTGGTCGATTTAGAAGCAAATTTATTATTTTTGCCATATTATGAGAGCACATTCAAACAAAACATATCTTGTATATTTCTTCATTGTTCTTCTGTGTATGCTTTTCAGTTCAGATGCAAATGCTCAGGACGAACTTCCGGACTTCATAAAAAGGCTCAAGCTTGAAATAGTGTCAGTCAACACTATCACGAGTGAAGTAGGCATGCAGCAATATGTATCCTCCCTTTCAAAAGTCTGCTCCAATAAAGGGAATTTCAGATATGAAAGGCCGGACATGATTCGGCTGGACTTTGAAAATGGAGATTATATAAGAATGAGTTCAGACAAGTTCACAATGAAAAACGGTGGCCGTGTAAGCTGCCTGAAACCTGCCTCCACTCCTGTAATCAAGGAAATGAGTCTGCTGTTCAATGCTTGCATGAGCGGAGATTTCGAGCAGCTCACTTCATTCTTCCATATGGATTATAATGCGAATCTCACTGAATGCATACTTGTGCTCAAGCCGCTTGACAAGAAATCCAACAGATACATAAAGGACATTACCATTGAATTCAACAGACAGGACCTTACGATAAATACCATACATATAAACGACAATTCCGGTGACTGGTCCGAATACCGCTTCTTTAACAAGCATCTGATAAATGCAGGGAACTGATTATAGGGCACGTATCACCGGCTTGAAATGCGCGGTGGCCATCCCCACATATAACAATGCCGGGACCATTGCAGGCGTGATTGAGGCTGTCAGGCTATTCTTTCCATTCATCATTGTTGTAAACGACGGCTCAACGGATGCCACAGCGGACATTCTCTCAGGCATTGAAGGCATCAACGTTGTAACCCATCCTGTTAACAGAGGAAAGGGAGCCGCCATCAAGTCCGCAATCGCAGCCGCTTCCAATGCCGGAATGAATTACCTGATAAGCATTGATTCAGATGGCCAGCACAGTGCCCGCAACATTCCGTCATTCATCGAGGCCATTGAGAACAATCCCGATTGCTTCATCATTGGTGCCAGGAATCTCAGAAGCGCGAACATGCCCGGAAAGAACACTTTCGCCAACAAGTTCTCCAATTTCTGGTTCAAGATTGAAACCGGCATAAGTCTGTCAGACACCCAATGTGGCTTCAGGGCATATCCCTTGAACAGATTGAAAGGTATGAAATTCCTTACGAACGGGTATGAGTTCGAAGTGGAATCCATAGTAAGGGCCGCCTGGAAAGGCATAGGAGTAATGAACATTCCCATCGATGTGAAATACGAGCCCGCTGGAAAGAGAGTTTCACATTTCAAGCCTTTCAGAGATTTTACAAGAATAAGCATTCTGAATGCGGTTCTCACTATCTGCGCCCTCATATATTTCTATCCCAAGCGGCTCATTCAACGCTGCATGAGAGCTGATTTGAAGGAAACAATGAAGGTCCACGTTCTTGGCAGCAGGGACAGCAATCTGAAAATGTCTGCATCCATTGCCGTTGGCATATTCTGCAGCATAATTCCTGTTTGGGGGTATCAGCTTGTTACCGCAGTGGCAATAGCCTGGCTTCTGAAACTGAACAAAGTTGTTGCCGGCATCTTCTCAGCCGCCAGCATTCCGCCTGCAATCCCGTTCATAGTATATGGCTGCGTTCTTGTTGGTGCGGCAGTTACAGGGGAGCCGTTGCCTGAATCCGTTGCCAGCATCAGGCTTGAAAACATAGGCAGCGGTATATTGCAGTATATCATTGGAAGTTTCATTGTGGCATCGGCCGCCGCATTGCTGGCTTTCGGAATTTCATACTGTCTGATGTATGTTTGTAAAAGGAACCCTGGAGGGTCACAAGATATCTGATTCAGATGACAGAAGCGCTCCTGAAAATATACGACTGGGTTGAAAGGCATAAGAAAATCTTTTATGCTTCTTTGTGCATTTTGATTTGCATAATGGGCATAATGGCCGTCAATGTAGATTACGAGGAGGACATATCCAGATTCTTCGGCAAGGACAAGGATGATTCTTCCATCCTGAAGAGTATGAAACTCTCCGACAAAATAGTGATAGCCATCCAGGCTGGAAGTCCTGATGCCATGATTGAAGCAGGTGAACGCTTTGCAGACAGCATCAGCGGCGTTGAAGGTCTCTCACCGGAAATTGAACGCGGTTTTGACGAAGAATCGGTTTTCAGAAACATAGATTTCATTTACAGGCACCTGCCGGTCTTTCTCAATGACAAGGATTTCACAAGGCTTGAAAGGATATTGAACAGCAGAGACAGCATAGATGCCGCCCTGGAAAGCTGCTATGACCAGCTCTGTTCATTTTCAGGAATGGTGCTCAAGGATTTCATTACAAAAGATCCTTTTGGAACAGGAAGCGGAATGCTTGGCCGGCTCAATGCCCTGAACACAGACAATGGATTCGAAATTTACGATTCCCACATTTTCACAAAGGATATGGGAATGATGCTCATGTTCGCATCGTCTGAATATGGCATAGGGCAGACCGGTGACAACGCAAGGCTTTTGAAGACTCTTGAGGAAAAGGCGGAGGCGGTGGGAACGCAGATAAGTTTCCTCGGAGCTCCGGTGGTTGCCGTCCGCAATGCAGAAAAGATCAAGGCTGACACCGGGATTACTGCAACCATCGCCATGTTGGTGATAATAATTGTGATTTTCTTCTCCTTCAGCAGCAGGAAGTCCATTCCTCTGATTGTACTTCCTCCCGCATTCGGCGCACTTTTCGCGCTGGCGGTCATCTATCTTGTCAAGGGAAGCATTTCCGCCATTGCCATCGGAGCGGGAACTGTTGTAATGGGAATTGCCATGAGTTACTCCATTCACGTGATAGCCCATAGCAATCACCGGACCGACCCCCGCAGGATTATCAGGGAGCTGGCATATCCGCTTACCATTGGAAGCCTCACCACCATAGGAGCCTTCTTTGCCCTGCTTTTCACAAAGTCCGCACTGCTTCAGGACATGGGACTCTTTGCTTTCCTGTCCCTGATTGGAACAACCTTATGCTGTCTGACCATACTTCCGCACTTCATAAAGGCCAGTCACGCGGATTCCAGACCATGGCTGAGATTCATTCAGCGAATGAATTCCTACTCTTTTGAAAGAAACCGCACGCTTCTGATTCTGATAGCCGCACTCACTGTGGCATGCCTGTTCTTCTACAACGATGTTGAGTTCGACAATGACATGTCGCACATAAACTATATTCCACCGGAGATAGCGCAGCTTGAAGAAAAGATTGCCAGGACAGAAGACTCCGGGAAGGAGGATATCTTCCTCATAGCAGGCGGAAAAAACCTTGATGAGGCCTGCAAGGCATATTCTTCACTGGCGATGGTCTCAGACAGTCTGACCCAGTCAGGCATTCCGCTTGAACTCAGCGGACCGGGAGACTTTGTAGTACCGCTGGATGAGCAGGCAAGAAGGATACGGAAGTGGAATTCCTTGTGGGAATCAGAGAACTTCATGAGCACTTTCAATGAACTGGCAAAACGCAGAGGCTTCAGCGAACATGCTTTTGACAGTTTCAAGGAATTGATTTCGGCGCATTATGAACCTGTAGCCTATACCGCTTCCGAGCTTGAGGAGGCGCCGCTGATTTCAGAGTTCGTGAGTGTGACCGCGGAAGGGGTCTCCATTGTATCAATGCTGCACACAGGCCAGGCCAACAAGGAAAAGGCATATGATGTATTGGATGACATTCCTGGCGCATCCATCATTGACAGAACTTTCTTCTCAAAGAAAATGATTGATGTGATCAGAAGCGATTTCGACTTCATTCTCTGGGTTTCCTCAATAATCGTTTTCATTGCGCTTCTATGCTCCTACAGGAACATTGAAATAACACTCCTCACCTTCCTGCCCATGTGTGTGAGCTGGGTGATCATTCTAGGAATAATGGCCGTATCCGGAATCAGGTTCAACATTGTGAACATAATCCTGGCAACCTTCATATTCGGCATAGGAGATGATTTCAGCATCTTTGTAATGGACGGTCTGCTAAGTGAACATAACAATGGAGAGAAACTTCTCAACAGCCATAAGACAGCTATCTTCTTCTCAGCCTTCACAGTGATAGTTGGAATGGGGGCCATGTTCTTTGCCGGTCATCCTTCACTGAAGTCCATTGCATTCATTTCTGTCCTTGGCATAAGCGTTGTGGTTCTGGTGGCCTTCACTTTGGAACCGTTCCTGTTCAGGCTCATGATTTCGGGCCCCGCCTCCAAAGGACTCGAACCTGTAAGAATCAAGAATCTACTGTTTTCACTGTACGCCTTCACAATGTTTGCCATATTCTGTCTGGCAATACATATCCTGCTGCTTTTCATAATCCTGCTGCCATGCGGCAAGGAAAGCAAAAGGAAAATGCTTCACAAGGCGATTCACAAATCAATAGGACTTTATTTTCTCATAACTGCAAAAAGACGCATATCCATAGAGAATCTCTGCCATGAAACGTTTGACAAGCCGGCCATAATCATATGCAACCATCAGTCGTTCCTTGACATACTCATTCTGCTTTCAATAAGCCCGAAACTTGTGATTGTAACAAAAAGCTGGGTCTGGAATTCACCGGTATTCGGACTTTTCATAAGGTATGCAGGATTCATCCACAGCACTGATGGATTCGATTCAATTCTGGAGCAAAGCAGGGAAACAATAAGGCAGGGCTGCTCGATAGTCATATTCCCTGAAGGCACCCGTTCCGCAGACGGCAGTACAGGCCGTTTCCATCATGGTGCATTCTCGTTGGCCCAGGAGCTTGATGTTGATATCGTTCTGGCTGTCATCCACGGTGCAGGAAAGATTCTGCCTAAACACAGAAGCTGGCTGATCAACAATGGCAGGGCAGTATGCAGGATTTGCCGGAGATACAGACGTGGCTCACAGATTCTCGAAACGGAAACCAGGGAGCAGCCGAAACTGTTCAAAAAACTCTGCGAAGAACAACTTGAATCCTTTAAGAATTAAATCTCTTTATAGAAAGTCCTGTTCAGTTTTCCGTTGAAGGTTCTCTCTATTTTATCGACCTGTGCATATTTCAAAGGAACCTTGTATGGCTCCAGCCTTGTCTTCAGGAATGCGGCCAGCTTTCTTGGAGAGAATTCAAAGCCTTTTTCAACCACAACAAACAGTTTCAAGGCACTGCCTGCAATTACATCAGGAACTTCAGTGCAGATGCAGTCAATGATTCCCGGAGCGGAAAGAGCAGCATTCTCTATTTCCACCGGCGATAGTTTGAAACCGCCCAGATTTATCAGATCATCCTTGCGGCCTATGATATGAAGCCTGCCCCGGGAATCGCAACGCCCGAGATCGGCGGTATGGATCTCATTGCCGGACATTACCGAAGCGCTGAGTTCATCATCACCGAAGTAGCCGCTCATCATAGTCTTTCCAAAGCAGGAAATGGTTGAATCATCACAGATTCTGAAGCCGGAGTTCTTCATTCGCGTTCCAAGGCAGGAGGCAATGCATTCACCGGCATTGTAATTGAAAGTGCTTATTATTCCGGTTTCAGTTGATGCGTATGTGTTATACAGCCTTGTGTGTGGAAGAATGCGGCACAGTTCTTCCATATCCGATTGATACATTGGTGCTGCACCTGTTTCAACGAACTCCAGTTTGTCTGCAATTTTCATCAGGCTTGCGGAACAGAACCTGAGAAGCATTCTTATGCTTGCAGGAACAAGAAAAGTGGCGAATCTGTCATACGGCAGTTCAAACGTCCTGAAGAATGCATCCATATCCTTCAGCCCCTCAAGAATGCACAGAGTGGCCCCCTGCATTATTACAGGATAAACTTTTGAAAGAGAACCTATGTGATTGAGCGGGCCGCAGATTACAAAGGCAAGATTATGTGAGAATCCTTGAGATTCAACCAGATTCTCTCCATTTGCAACAATGGCACCATGGCTTATCATTACACCCTTTGGCTTTCCCGTTGTGCCTGTTGTAAAAAGAATATCCGCAATCTCCGATCCAGGGATGGAACGGGTGGAAAGGAATGAAGACAGCTCTTCATATCTCTCAGAAGGCATATCCTTCTCCAGAGGAGCCGCAACCGCTCCGGCCAGATGAGTTGCGAAATACTCTACAAGAAAGTCTATTGATTGTGAAGTCCTGAAAGGAACAACATGATTTCTGAATTGCCGTAATTCTTCCGCCCGCCTTACAACACGTGCCAGTAATTCACTGTAGCTAACTGATTCCCCGCTGCAGATGATTGCAGTCCTGTCCGGAAAAAGCTCGGCATCCTTGAACAGATATTCCTCAATACGGTTCATTTCACTTGTTGGCAAGCTTGGATTGAACCATTGAAACTATGCTGTCAAGATTCTTCAGATTGCGTGGAGTTGCATCCTGGGAATCCAACTCTATGCCGTACTCATTGGAAAGCACCATCAGTATGGAGGTTATTCCAAGAGAATCCAGTTCGGCAAAAAGGAAATCGGAGTCCAGGTCAACGATTGGAAGCACTCCTTCCAGTAAAGTTCTTATATGTTCTTTCATATTTCAAAATCCAGACAGGCGCGTGCTGCAGTGAAAGGACGTACCTTCCCGTTTGCAACGGCAAGATGAGCGGGATGAGTTGCATAAATCTTGAGTGCCTCCTCGTTCTCCAGTGTGCAGTCAAGCATAAGGTCCGCATTGGAACTTGCTATGCGGCCGCTTGCGTTGACTTTAATATCAATCAGTCCCGGAACCTTTCCCTTGAGTCCCTCAAGTCCTTCCTTGATTTCCTTCTTTACCTGTTCCTTCTCATTCTCAGGAAGTTCGCTCTTGAGCGTCCAGAGTATAATATGCTTTACCATAGTCACACACATTTATTTTCACAAAGATACCATTAATTTTTGTTGACAGGAAAATAGTTTCTTAACTTTAAAAATGAAATATTTTGACAGAGTAATGAAAAGAGCTTTTGAATGGATTACCATCGCCATGTTGGCGGGAATCATACAGATTCTTTCGCCTGCAGCGCTGATGGCTCAGAAAGTGGTGGCCTCATATGTCACAGCCTGGACAGATGTGATGCCGGACCCCACACTGCTCACTCACATCAACTACGCCTTTGGCAATGTAAAACCCAGCTTCAACGGAGTTGAACTGAGGAACGAGCAGAGACTCAGGGACATAGTGACCCTGAAAGAAATCAATCCTGAGCTGAAGGTACTTCTTTCCATAGGCGGCTGGGGCAGCGGAAACTTCAGTGAAATGGCAGCCAGCACGGAGTTCAGGGAGAGTTTCTGCCAGGACTGCGCAAGAATAGTTTCCAGCTTCCACCTCGATGGCATTGACATAGACTGGGAGTACCCCGGCAACGGCGAGGGAGCGCATATCTCCTGGTCACCGGATGACAAATCCAATTTCACACTGCTGATGGCGGATCTTCGGAAATTCCTGGGTCCCGACAGACTTCTCACACTTGCCAGCTGCTGTGACCCCAAATACATTGATTTTCCATCTATAATGGAATATGTTGATTATGTGAACATAATGTCCTACGATATGGAGTTCGGCGCTGTTTTCCACTGCGCCCTCTACCCTTCCGAGCATACAGGGGAATGGTCCGTTGACAGATCGGTCCAGGACCACATCAAGGCCGGCGTTCCTGCCGATAAAGTGGTGATGGGTGTTCCTTTCTACGGACGTGGAGTGGAAAGTTTCAGGAAAAGCATGGACTTCAGGAACATCTACCCGATTCCAGAAGGCTATACCGAGCAATGGGACAAGTCAGCCCATGCTCCATACATATCGGACAGCAACGGTGAGTTCGTATTCGGCTTTGAAAACGCCCGCTCCCTGCGAATCAAATGTGACTATATCAAGGAACACGGTCTTCTGGGCATAATGAACTGGGACTACAGTCTCGATGACGAAAACCTCACCCTCACCCGCATAATGCATTCGCTGGTGGAATAAGACACTTTGATAATCATTGGTCAATCTATTTGTCGATCTCCCTCAGTTTTGAAAATGAATTGGTAATCCTCCTTTACACGATGATATGTATCAGCGGAAACAAGCATGGCCGCTGGAATGGCGAATCCATAAGTTTTGCCTTTTTCAAGCGGTTTCAATAAAGGAATAATGATTGTTCTATTGTCTGGGGAATGCTGTACACCTTGAAAGACAACATTTTCATAGCCATTAAGTTTTCTCTTTCCGAAAGCATCTATCATAGGATGGGAGAATGTTACTCTCAATTCCTTGATATCGGCAGAAACTGTGCTGTTTTTTGCCGGATAGGTACTTTCAACATACGGTGTTCTTGCTGCGAATTTCTTCATTAATGAATCCCATCGTCCTGGCAGTTCATTATAATACGCAATCAATTGGGGCATGAATTCATTTATTGATGGGTATTCGTCTCTATTCTCTGTGAAGTTTTGCATAAATCGAATTGCGTCCGACATCCATATATAGCCTCGGTTTTCATCCTCAGCTATTTTGTATCCGACAAATTGATAACCAATGTATGTCAGATACATATCAGCGAATAACTCTGCAAATGATTCCGAAGCAGCTGTTTTTGGAGATTTGTCTCCATAGCCGTATAATTTGGTCTGCTGGCAAATATCCGGATAAATGATTTTAAAAGAATCAATGCATTTTGACAAATATGACTTGCTGAGATGTTTTCCGTAACTATGACATAATTCATGAGGGACCACATTCATAATTGATTGATTTATTGCTGGTGCTCTATCCGCTTCGCAATTGCATCCAATAACGATCACAAATTTATTATCCGGGAATATGTTGAGACTGCCCAAACTATAATTACTGAGACCGTTTGCCATGGCTAAATAAATATTGACTGTTTCTGGAGTGCAACTGAAAAATTCATCAAACCAATTCATATTTGTCATATTTGTTCTTATCACCTTTTCGGATTCTTCTTTTGTCCTATCCCTGAATTCAACGGACTTGTTCCAGAATCGTTCGAATTTTGTATCAACATAAAAACTGTCAAGCAATTTCAAATATTTTAACATACACTCTTCTGGCCAGTAATGATACACAATGGACAGGTCTTTCCTCTCATCAAGATTCGGTTTTATATGACCATGCTTGATATCAAACAAGAATGCGCTGGAGGCAACAAGCCCATATCCGACATTGAACTGTTCATTATCCCTCAACTCCTTGATATATTTGATTAATGGATGGTTCTTATACTTTGAAAAGTAATCATCCACTTCCTTCAAGTATGTTGGGGCACAATCAGTCACATACTCCTGTGCATCAGCCAGTCTGAAAGCTATAGAAGTAAGCTCTATCCTCTCATCAATGAGAATTCTCAATTCAGAAGAGCGAGCTGTAATGCTGAAATTCAGGATGACGCAGATTAATATCAGTAATCTTTTCATATTCTATTCAACGTTAAAATACAATTCATAATTATTTGACACCCTATGGAAATTATCTTCCGATACAAGCATCGGTGCATCTATCAATAATCCGTATTGTTTCCCAGGTTCAAGTGGTTTATCCAATTTCAAAATGAATGTCCTATGGTCTTCGGATAGTCGATATTCCATTGTTTTCACCTGTTCATATCCATCAATCAAGCCGCAGCCGAAAGCGTTGATCATGGGTTGTGATAATGTAATCTTTATTTCACGCAAATTGCTTGAAACCGTACTGCCATTGGCAGGATATGTGCTTTCTACATAAGGCCTGCAAGCCAAAAACTTGTTCATTAAAAATTCAAAGCGGTCAGGCAGTTCATTATAATATGCTACCAATTGAGGCAAAAACTCAACAATTGAAGGATACTGTTCTCTATTTTCTAAAAAATTTTTCATAAAGCGAAGAGCATCAGCCATCCACAGATAGCCTCTGAAATCATCCCTTGCAATTACGTATCCTATGTATTTATAGCCTATATGTGACAAATAAACATTTGCAAACAACTCTGTCAGAGATTCTAAAGCGGCGACCTCAGGATTATTATCTCCGTACCCAAATGATTTTGTCTGTTGGCATATATAGGGATATATCATATTAAATGAACTAATTATTTGGGGAATAATCGTTCTTGCTACACTGTCTCCGCAGCTATGACAAAGTTCATGCGGAATGACATCCATCATTGCTCGATTTATTGTAGGAGCGCCATCAATTTCGCAATTGCAGCCTATGATAAGTTCAATTCTCTCAGGATTAGTGTCATTGATTCCCCCATAATTATGTTGCCCGTTAGCCAATGCAAGGTACATATATATTTGCTTTGGTGATTGAGCGAAGAACTCTTCGAACCAATGAAGATCCAACATGTTATTATTAATAACTTCTTCTGCCTCCTTCTTTGATGTATTTCTTGATTCTTCGTGTTTGTTCCAAAACCATTCAAATTTTGTATAAACATAGAACTCATCAAGTAGTTTAAGATATTTCAGAAAAGAATCTTTCGGCCAATATTTATACTTTGGAAGTTCGGAATCTTTGTTAAAATTTGGTTTGACGTGTCCTTCTCTTATGTCAAAAAGAAGAGCACTGTATGCTACATTCGAATACCCTATGTTGAGTTGTTCATTATCCCTCAACTCCTTGATATATTTGATTAATGGATGGTTCTTATACTTTGAAAAGTAATCATCCACTTCTTTCAAATATGTTGGGGCACAATCAGTCACATACTCCTTTGCACCAGCCAGTCTGAAAGCTATGGAAGTAAGCTCAATCCTCTCGTCGATAATCACCTCTATGTTTGCAGCTTCACATAGGTCAAACGAAAGAATAAAAAATAGAGTGAATAAAAGAAAATATTTGCAGTTAAATTTCATTCTGGGTATTAAAATTTGTTAATAATTCCTGTTCTGTAAATTTCAGTGAACTAACTACAGGTCAAATTATAGTTCTTTATCACTTGAAATATTCCACAATAACTGAAATAACATAGCGTCATCTCCAGTGCTATATTGTTTGGCGATGTAAGGTATATAGATATCTGGTTTCAGAATACCATCTTCTGCCAAAGAATATAATTCCGAAATAGTCGTTGATATTGCATCAGGTTTCAATAAACACGAACGCAAAACATTTATCTTATAACCGTCAATAATGTCTCCATACAAATACGCATTACGTCGCAATGGCTCTCCTACCAATGTTGCTCCGTTATTATACTGAACTATATTGCAAAACGCTGCAGCCGTTGAAGCTGTACCCTGGTCCATCATTATATAAAACTTGATACTATCAATGAAATATTTATGATTCAACTTGAACGGTATGCTGGATTGAGAATTAGGAATTTCTACAAGTTGACCAATTACTTCATTGCGTAAGTACTTATTATCGTTTAATGTATATTTTGATACTTTTACTTTCTCGCTTTTTGAAATGACGATTTCCGGTTTATTGATAAAAATAGAAAGAAAGTTTTCTATGAAATGCCCGCTTCCTCCAGGGTTATCTCTAAGATCGATTATTACAGATTTATAACCGGCATCTTTGAATTTTAATATTTCTTTATATACGTATTTAAACAATCTGGAATTGTTTGGATAAAACTTTGGCAACTTGATATACCCGGCACCGTATTCATGGAAACAGCGGGATGATTCTGTACTCTCTTCGGAATCCAACCTTGACATGCATAGATATGTATTTACATTTGAAGTAGCTTCCATATTTATTGGTTTACCATTGCGAATAAGGTCCAACCTATATTTTGGATTTACTCCTTTAAAGTAAAAAAAATTCATCAGTGCCATAAAGGTTATGTGCCGGTCCGAAAAGTTATATTTCAATATAGAATCGATAGGAATTCCATCGACTTTTGATATAATATCACCTTTCTTCAAATTCTCTACTAATGATGTTTGAATAAGAATAGTATCGTTGATATTAAGCAATGATACAGGCAACGTCGTGGCCAGATTAATTAATTCATCTTTCCTTTCTTTAATTTCCTTATGATCTTTGGATATATGATGGTATTTTGAAGGAACAATCAATGACACTGAATAATGTGGGTCAATATTGGATAACCACTCAAAATAGGGCTTCCAGCAATATACTATATCAGATGTACATAAAGTGTCACCGATAGAATGTTTTCTTTTATTAATTTCATTTAAAATTTTCTTCGAAATGGTGTCGTTCATCTCAGAATCAAATGAAGGATGCTCAGGAATGCTGAAAAGGCTATCCCAATCAGTATGTTTTACTAATAAAACATCATTCATAATAATAGATGAGGATACGTCTTTATATAGTATCGTATCTTTGATACTATTGAATTTTTCTTGTGCTTGCACCCCTTTGCAAACGAACATATTTAGAGCAAGGATTAGATAGATTATCTGCTTCATTACCGCATAAGTTGTAAAAGGAAAAATGATAAATATATTGAGATTTTCACCATTTCGTCTTCTTATCCTTCAGCAGCAAAAAATGTGCCATCCAGATTATCATTCGCTCTTTTTATTGGTTCCAGGCGAAGCAGCTAGGGTCACAAATAGGTAAATAGACCTTCGATTACAGTCTTACGTAGAAATAAGCCAAGAATTGTTTTTTCTACATCTCTTGATTAGATAATCATTGATCAAACTATTTGTCAACCTCCTTTAGTTTCTCCTTGTATTTCTTGTCATACGCTACGCCTCTCGGGACAAGGTAATTGAAGAACGCCCGAACATGCGATTTAATAACACTGATTTCAGAGAACTTTTATTCAACGGCATCCGCGTTGTGGCATAACTTTTATAAAATTAACGAACTATTGTATGTGAACATTAGTACTATAGAATTGGCAATCCTGTAAGCATATCATATAAAGCCTGCTGTCTATATTTGTAAATAATCGAATATAAGTTTCTAATTTTGTTAATATTATCAATTTGTTTCTGAATTGAGCATAGATACGATAACGCTGTATAACGGTGATGTGTTTTCCTGAACCATAGATTGGACCTTGTAAAGTGGAACCATTATAATCTGTATCTCCTTCCCATCCTCATAGATAGTATCGGTATGAAAGCGGCTGGTATTTTCGGTAAGTACAAGAAAATCGATATCTGAATACTCGGTCTGTAGGCCTCTGGCGTAACTGCCGGTTAAGATGATGATATCGTTAGTATACATCAGTAATGGAAGGTTGATAACAATCTATCTGCATCTACCATAATATTTTTATTGTATTCTCTGTCTTTATTAATTTGTGTTGAAAAGCGTATGGTCCGCGTATCGTTGTCCCAAGGCGCAAACAATTGCTTTTTATCCAAGGCTTCCAAAATACGTATGCATTCCGAAGCGTTATAAACAATCGGCAAAGCAGGTTTCTGGGAGTTGTCGTATTCCACCGTAATGTTAAGCATCTGAATTTGCAAGTCTTTGCCACAAGCGAACTCCACGTTGAAACCAGCTATAGAATCGACGTCATCTTTATTGAGGTTTTTAGTAAGTTCGTCCAACACCAGATTCAAATCCAAAGATTTTGCCGACTGCCGCACCGCATATACTAGGTTTATAGCCTTGGCGGCCCTAACCTCCCTGTTCCCTGTGAGGTTCCTTGTATCGTCGAACGGTTCCGCCTTAATTGAATAGCGTACGGAATGCGAATGCTTATCCGATATGGAATCAATTTTAACTGTATGCCCGCTGGCTCGTTCAACAGATATGGTACGGACTTCCTCTTTTGCCGGCAACAATAGCGAATCTCTATCAGGATTTTGGGAAACTGGATAAATATAGCTCTGGAAACACAAGCATTTCACGCCATTATTTTCCGGGTTCCAAGGCTTGAAAATATGTCTGGAGTTAATCGTATCAACTATATTCCTTAACATATCCGACTTGGGATAGCTGTCCAAATATTCAAAAGTTTCCTTTCTTTTGTTGCCAAAGTACAAACTATTATAAGCTTTCAAGTATGCAGAATCCCAAAATGCCGAACGGCCATAACGTGTCTGTTTTATCCGCAAATGAGAATTTGCCTCCAAGGAATCCAAACTTTTCTCCAAATCAAAAAAGTAAAAATCCGGACGCATAGTGAGACTTGTTACAATACCGTCTTTATCAATAACGAATGTGGTCTGGAAAGCCAGAATATAGGATAATACCTCGGGGGATATTTCGCGTGTCATTATTTCCCATAATTCCTGCACACTTGCGTTGGACAAGGCCGCTTTTTCCGCAGCGACACTGGCATAATCAGAGACAACGCCAATAGTTCTCCATTTATCGTCATAAAAACAAAACTCATTCGAAATATCCGGTTCGATATATGAATCCGACCGTATGGTATAAGAAAACCTCTGTTCAAGAAATGGAGAATATGTGTCTTTGGAATATATAACGATATCTTCCTGCACCTCAACTGGAGAATTATCTATTTCGAAATTATCATTTAAATACTCCGCCTGAAATAAATGTGACGTGCTGTCTTTTACGCCTGAGTACAAATCACTTTCGTTCAACTCCGCCAAAATATGACACAGTTCGTCCTTTTCATAACATATTACAGGGTTAAAATGCTTATACTTGGGTGTAATAATCAAGCGTACGATTTTCCCCGTTTCCCGTTGTATTCGACAATTAACATCATATGATTCGATTGCCGTTTTCAACGAATCATCCAGTTTCCTTACAAGAGCTGACAAAATACGCTTATTTTGTATTGGATTTTTTCTGATGGTTACATTACTTTCCCTTTCATCATTCAATCCGTCAACCACAAAAGCTTCATCGCCATATGAAGGAGCGTAATTGAACCAATAGCCTTTCTCTTCGTGTGAACTCATCTCAACTATATATGTGAGGTCTCGCATATTAAAGCAGGTATACTTGGCACTTGAATCTGAAGCGGTAGCGTATTGAACTTTATTAGGTGCGATTATACATAATGCTGCATTAGTGGACAGGATCCAACTTATGGCAAAACTAAAAATATATCGTATCATATTTCAATCATCAGTAAACGTAAGGATTCCCAGAATTGTCCTACTAATATCTTTATTTATATAGAAAAATGTAGACACTAGTACATATTCTGGCAATCCGGCATCTTCGGACCATTTTGTGAACATTGGAATTCTGTTCAGAGTTTCTATTATATTTCGTAAAGAAGCAGATTGTGGGTAGCAGTCCAGAGAGTCAAATTTTCTATCAGGCTTTTCAGCATAAACATCGCTGTATTTTAAATACTTATGCAGATAAGAAGGTTTTAGTTCCATTTTCACTATGTGTCCATCATTTCTTATTGTCATTAGTGCATTCACTGATTCCAGATTTTGTATGATTTCTGGCTTAATATTTTTCAACACTATATCAACAAACTGTGTCTTGTCAAAAGTTTTTCTGGTAATAGCGGCTGCACATCTATCAAGGGAATCAGTGTTACGTTTTGAATTTCTGCTATTAATGTCACCGTCGATACTTATTGGGAAGTAAGGAACATTAGTGTCGGGGATATATGATATTTTGCGCAAACTGTCCGAATATGCAATATCTCGTACAATATATCTGTAAACATGAGATATCCCCGTCATATAGGTACTTGTTGTATCAAGCAGATGAGCATCTTCCAACCTACAAGTGTTATCTGCCAATTTTGCATTGTAAACAAGGCAGTTAATATTCCTAATTGCGCCACCAACTTTACGCACATTTTCATCCACCAAATTATCCCATGGCTTAAAGATCTTATATTCATTAAATTCGTTCAGTATCTTTACCAGTGTGGCATAATCATAGAATTGGCTCGGCATACCATTGAAATGTGGGACCATACCCAAAGATATAAGCTCTCCATTGAGCTTTACAGAATAGTCTATATCTATTGATGTAATCTGACTCGCAGCTGAAGTGTCAACGTGACGCATTAATATACCCACCATCCTGTTTTTATCACAAGAATCATTAAGAATCTTCCTAACTCTGGCGGGCCACTCAGGTGGTTTGACAGATGGATAATAGGTCCACTCATCATCTACTATTATACCTGAATTTGATATTGTGTCCGTTGGCGTTTGAATCGTATCTTTTTCCTGTAAGAATACACTATAATACCCACTTCCATATTTATAGCATAAATATTGCTGTTTGGAAGCAGTATTATCCGTTGTATCAGATTGGAAATTGAAAGCAACGACTGGGTTTATATATAACGCATTGACCAAACAAACAAGCGTTATGAACTTGAATAGCTTTATCATATTTTGGGTCATAAATTCAAACGTTAGTATACACCGCCACAACCACCGCCATATTGGACAAGTCTTTTTCGTACTGTGGAAAATAATGTAAACAATATGCTTCTATATGCTAAACCAAATATCACCGTCGAGGGTGATTTTCATTTTATACTGCACCTTGTGCTAAAGATTTTGTGGTCCGTCTATACACAGGGTTTTGCACCTGAGCCGTGAAACGAAGGCCGCATATCTCCCTTGAGGGAGAAGTTACGAAGCAACAGAGGGTGAGATATGTACTACAAGAAAAGCCAACCGAAAATGGCTGGCTTTTCTTGTAGTCCCGGGCGGAATCGAACCGCCATCTAAGGTTTAGGAAACCTCCATTCTATCCGTTGAACTACGGGACCCTCACCAAGGGAGATTACTTATTTTGCGCTCTCTTCCTTGTTAATTATAAGGCGGCCACGATAGTAACCACACTCAGGGCAAACGTGATGATACATTACAGTTGCACCACAGTTTGAGCAGGTAGCCAATGTAGGAACTACTGCTTTATCATGAGTTCTACGTTTATCTCTACGCTGTTTTGAAAGTTTGTGTTTCGGATGTGCCATCTCTAAATATTTTTAATTGTTATTTTTCCTTATTGTTGAGCAGGTCCTTCAAGGCTGCAAATGGAGAATCCACGGAATCAATCATCTCCACGGCATCCTCAGGCCGCCCGCTGTTTTTCTTGTTACCACAAAGCTGATTCAGTTTCTCAATCATCTGCTCATTGCACCCGCCATCAGGATGAACTCTTACCAATGGTATGTTTATGCAAACATAATCATAGAACAACTGGCTCAAGTCCACGTCCTCGGCTCCCGGTTCAATGGCCACGATATCGGTATTGAAAGCATCACTCTCGCTTCTGATTTCCCTTAAAGGAAGGGAATCGCTGCAGGAAACCGGCAATGTTACAGGATCAAGACATCTGTCACAGGGTACATCAACCGTACCGTTTATGCTGAATGACAGGTTCATCCAATCCTTGCTCTTTTCCAGTTCAACAGTTGAGAGCAACTGTGCCTTCAGAATCAGGCTGTTGTCAAATGTTTCAAAAAACTTCTCATCAAGCGGAAAGGTGAAATCGTGTTTCCCGTCTTTCAATCCCTTAATCTGAATCTTGCAATCTTCCATAATCAAAATCCAGCACCTCTATAATGAGCGTGCAAAGGTAACATTTTTAGTTTTAATTACAAAGAAAGTTTCCTTCTCTTTCTTTCTGTTTCATCGAGAATGACTTTCCTGATGCGCAAATGCTTAGGTGTGACCTCAACAAGCTCGTCTTCCTGAATGTACTCAAGCATTTCCTCAAGTGAGAACTGCAAAGGTGGAGGAAGCATCACTTTTTCATCGGAACCGGCTGCACGCACGTTTGTAAGCTTCTTTGTCTTGCATATATTGACGCACAGATCCCCGCTTCTTGTATGCTCGCCAACAACCTCGCCGGCATATATCTCCTCACCAGGGAAAATGATGAATCTTCCTCTGTCCTGAAGCTTGTCCATTGAATAGGCTATTGACAGACCTGTTTCAATGGCAACCAGTGATCCGTTGGTTCTCATTTCAATCTCGCCCTTGTAAGGTTCGTATGCCTTGAAACGATGCGCAACAATGGCTTCACCCTGTGTTGCTGTAAGCAGATTGCTTCTCAGGCCCATGATACCACGTGAAGGAATGTCAAAGTCAAGGTGTGTTCTGTCATCACCCCTGTGCTCCATGTGCAGGAGGGCGCCTTTGCGGCGTGTTGTGATTTCAATCACCTTGCCTGCCATTTCATCAGGAACATCTACTGTAAGATGCTCAATAGGCTCGCATCTCACACCATCTATGTTCTTGTCAATTACCTTAGGCTGTCCGACCTGAAGCTCGAAGCCCTCACGTCTCATTGTCTCAATGAGTACTGAAAGATGGAGCACTCCTCGTCCGGAAACCACAAAGGAATCGGCACCTGCACCCGGTTTGACGCGCAGTGCGAGGTTCTTCTCAAGCTCCTTCTCAAGACGCTCCTTCAAATGCCTTGATGTAACATATTTTCCGTCCTGTCCGAAGAAAGGTGAATCGTTGATACAGAAAAGCATGCTCATTGTAGGCTCATCAACGCTGATTGGAGGCAAAGCCTCAGGATTCTCGAAATCAGCTATAGTATCACCTATTTCAAATCCTTCAATACCAACAACGGCGCAGATGTCTCCGCTGAACACTTCTTCAACCTTCTTCTTGCCAAGGCCGTCGAAAATCATCAGTTCCTTTACCTTTGATTTCTCCATTGAGCCATCCCTCTTGCACAGAGTGATCTGCTGACCAGCCTTAATGGAGCCTCTCTTAACTCTGCCCACGGCAATACGGCCAACGTAAGGGGAATACTCAAGAGATGAAATAAGCATCTGTGTTGTTCCCTCTTCCTGAACTGGAGCAGGAATCTGTTCCAGAATACAGTCAAGCAATGGCGTGATATCGGTGGTTGGCTGCTTCCAGTCCTCCGACATCCAGCCCTGCTTTGCGCTTCCGAACATGGTCTTGAAATCAAGCTGCTCCTCTGTTGCGTTCAGAGCGAACATAAGGTCGAAGACCTGCTCGTTCACTTCATCAGGACGGCAGTTAGGCTTATCAACCTTGTTCACAACAACAACCGGCTTCTTGCCAAGTTCTATTGCCTTCTGAAGAACGAACCTGGTCTGAGGCATGGTGCCTTCGAATGCATCAACAAGCAGAAGCACACCGTCAACCATGTTGAGCACGCGCTCAACCTCACCGCCGAAATCGGCATGGCCCGGAGTATCAATGATGTTGATCTTGTTTCCTTTATAAGGGACGCTCACGTTCTTTGCAAGGATGGTGATTCCACGCTCCCTTTCAAGATCGTTGTTGTCCAGAATCAGACCTCCAAGTTTCTCGGCATTACGCATGAGCTGCGCATGGAGAATCATTTTGTCAACCAATGTGGTCTTGCCATGGTCAACGTGAGCTATAATAGCAATATTTCTAATGTTTTGCTGCATACTCTTCTATATTGCGGGCTATTTTTTCAACCAGAATCACCCTAGCCTCTGCACTTGCCCATCCTATATGCGGAGTGAAAATAATCTTGGATTTGTCTTCAATATTGAAATATGGTGATGTTTCAGGGAGAGGCTCGCAAGTGTAAACATCAACGCCTGCACCGGCTATCAAATTGTCATTCAGAGCCTTTACCAGATCCGCTTCATTAATGATACCGCCGCGTCCCATGTTCAGTATATAGGCGGATTTCTTCATGAGCTGCAACTTTTCGTATGTGACAAGATTCTTTGTCCTGTCATTCAGAGGTGCGTGAACGGACACCACATCACAGGTTGAGAGAAGCTCCTCCAGGCTGAGAGCCGGGAATTCGCTGCTGTGTGCCTTGCCGCTTGTAGGATAGTAATATACTTCCATACCGAAAGCCCTGGCAATACGGGCCACATTGCTGCCTATGTTACCAAGTCCTATGACTCCGTATCTCTTTCCCTTAAGCTCCCAGAAAACCTTTGAGAGATGTGTGAAAGAATTCGAATTGCTGTATGAACCGCTCTTGACCCAGTTGTCAAAGTGAGGAATCTGTCCTGCCAGCGACAGCAGAATGCTGAATGTCACCTGGGTGACGCTGTTGGTTGAATAATCAACTGCATTCTTCACAGGAATGCCTTTCAAAGCGGCATAATCAAGATCAATGTTGTTCACACCTGTGGCAGCCACACAGATAAGTTTGAGTTTAGGGGCTGCATCAATCTGCGCTTTCCTTATCTGAATCTTGTTCACTATAAGGACTTCGCAATCCGTGATACGCTCGAATACCTGCTCATCGGATGTATGGTCATAACATACGAATTCTCCGCAAGCTGCAATAGGTGCAAGACTTATGTCCGAACCAAGAGTATGAGCGTCAAGAAAAACTATTTTCATTTATTGACAGTATTATTTCAAAGGAGAATCAGGCTCCTTCTTCATATAGTTGTACTCCAAACGGTCAAGCAGTCTGGGGCATATTTTATTCAGCAGAACGGTTGCCTTGCCTACAGGAGTCAGAATGATCTGCGCCTTGCGTTTCATTATTCCAAGAGCCATCTTGTGGGCAACGGTTTCCGCACTCATCATTTCACCTTCCTCCCTCGGGGTTCTTCCCTGCTGGCTTCCGTCGGCAACCAATGCAGTGAACCTTATGTTGGATGCTGTGAAACCCGGAGCGAAAATCATCACATGGAGGCCATCGTGAAGATGCTCTACCCGCAAAGTATCAAGGAAGCCATAGATTGCGAACTTGGATGCACTATATCCGGTACGTGCAGGAAGTCCCTTGAAGCCGGCAATTGAGATGACGCCCACAACGGAACCTCTTGTTTCAAGAAGGTAAGGAAGAGCGTATTTCGTGCAATAGACAGTTCCCCAGAAGTTCGTGTCCATAAGTCTGCGGATTACGGAGAGGTCAAGATCCTTGAACATTGCACGCATCGATATGCCCGCATTGTTAACCAGGATGTCTATTCTTCCGAAATGCTCAACGGCACGCTCCATAAGATTACGGCAGTCATCCTCAATGGTGACATCTGTCTTTACAGCAATGAAGCCCTCCTTGCCGTTGGCCATAGGGCCGTACGCCTTGCGCAGAGTGTCAACCGTTTCCTCAAGCTTGTCAACATTGCGGGCAGCAAGGACAACGTATGCGCCCTGTGCGGCGAACTCCTTGACTGTTGCCAGACCGATGCCTGAAGAGGCACCGGTAACAACAGCAATCTTTCCTTTCATACTTTGCATGGCGGAACTATTCTATAGACATGTTCCTTACTTCCTTTGCGCCCTTGTAAGCGCCGGCTGTAATCTTCTTCTGAAGTTCCTCGAATGCATTGAGCGTGTATTCAACCTGCTCGAGATTATGCATTGCGGTAGGAATGAGTCTGAACATTATCACATCCTTTGGAACTACAGGATAAACCACTGCCGAGCAGAAGATATGATAGTTCTCGCGAAGGTCAATCAGAACCTCTGTTGCCTCTGCAACCTCACCCTTCATGAATACAGGTGTGACGCAAGCCTCAGCGGCACCGATATCAAAGCCTCTCTTCCTCAAACCGTCCTGAAGAGCACGGGTCACCTTCCACAGCTGAGCACGGCGCTCATCACCCTTGCGGATCATGTCAAGTCTCTTGAGACCGCCCTCAACCAATGCCATAGGAAGTGACTTTGCGTAAATCTGAGAACGGAGGTTGTATCTCAAATAATCAATGATATACTTGTGAGAAGCAACGAAACCGCCGATCTGGGCCATTGCCTTTGCAAATGCTCCGAAATACAGATCAATGCCGTCCATTACTCCGAAGTGCTCCGAGGTACCTCTTCCGTGAGGGCCCATTACACCGAAACCGTGAGCGTCATCAATGAGAATTCTGAAATTGTATTTCTTCTTGAGTTCAACAATCTTGTCAAGTTTGCCAAGAGCTCCGGTCATACCATAAACGCCCTCTGTGATGAGAAGGACTCCGCCACCTTCCTCTTCAGCTATCTTGGTTGCTCTTGCAAGGGCCTTGTCGCAACGCTCTATGTCATTGTGAGGATAAACTATTCTCTTGCCCATGTGAAGCCTTACGCCATCCATGATGCAGGCGTGAGCCTCGGAGTCATAAACTATTACATCGTGACGAGTCACCAGAGCGTCAATCAGCGAAATCATTCCCTGATAACCGAAATTGAAAAGATATGCATCCTCCTTGCACTCGAACTCTGCAAGCTCCCTCTCGAACTGCTCGTGAAGAGAAGTGTGACCGCTCATAGGACGTGCGCCCATTGGATAGGCAAGACCCCATTTTGCAGCTGCCATGGCATCTATTCTTCTAACCTCAGGTTCATTTGCCAGACCGAGATAGTTGTTGAATGTCCAGGCCAGAACCTTCTGTCCGTTGAACATCATATAAGGGCCTATCTCACCTTCGTTCAAACCCTCGAGCTTTGGGAATGCAAAATATCCGTGAGCCTGTTTGCGGTACTGACCAAGGGGACCGCCGTCATCCTTTAATATTCTTTCAAAAATATCCATAGTATAATATTTAAATTTGTAATAATCAACTAATTATATCTCAATCTCCTGCCAACACGGAGAACTGTTTTCCTGCTTATTCTGTTCAACTTGCAAAGTCTGCTTATTGAAACTCCGGTACGTTTGGAGATTCTTCCAAGAGTATCGCCTTTCCTTACAGTCCAGTACTTGATCTTTGACAGTTCCTTCTTGTACTTGAAGTTGGATGCTGTGAGCACCAGAGTGCTGTTCTTTATGGCATAAGTTGAATCGAAATCAACAATGTCTCTCGGATTTATAGGGTTTCCAAGATACCTGAACTCCAGGTGAAGATGCGGACCGGTTGAACGTCCCGTTGAACCTCCAAGTCCTATAGGGGATCCGGCTTTCACCTCATCGCCGAGCTGAACAAGGAATTTCGAGAAATGGCCGTAAACCGTTTCAAGACCGTTGGTATGCCTTACAACAACGAAATAGCCATAGCCTCTCCTGTCATAACGGCGGATTCTCACAACTCCGTCGAAAGCGCTGTAAATGGTATCGCCTCTCTGCACCTTGAGGTCTATTCCATTGTGATGTCTCCATCTGCGGAAACCGAACTCCGAGGTTACACGTCCGTGGGTAGGAGTATAGAAAGTATGTACATCTATCTTGAAAGTGTCTCTGGTATCGGCCAGTGGAACCTTGAACGGATCCAGGGCGGAATCAAGTTCATCATAGCCATCAGGCAGTGGTGTGAAATCAAGATTGCGTTCATCCTCGAGAGACATTGCCTCCACTTCATCCATGATGAGAAATTCGAACGAGTTGCCGCAACGTTCAATATATGAAGGCATCTTCACGTTCATAGGAAGCATATGCGGAACATATGCGGACAGATCCTCCGTCCCCCTGTTCCTCCTCGAGCGTCTTCTTTCGGCCGCCTGCTGGTTCCTGCGCTCGCGCTCCTGCTGCTGGGCCAGTTTGCGCTGATACTCGGCTTTCATTCGCTTCTGCTGAGCTGCCTGCGCTGCGGCCTCATCAGCCTTTTCCTGAGCCTGTCTGCGAGCCTGTTCCTCGGCCTGCTCCTTGAGCTTTCTCTGCTGTTCCTGCAATTTCTGCTGTTCCTGCTCCTTAGCCTTCTGAGCCCTCTCCTGCGCTCTTTGCGCCTGCTGCTGCTCCCTTTGCCTGCGGGCTTCCTCCCTCTGAATTCTCTTCTGCTCCGACTGCTCCTGCTGCTGAGCGTTGTTCAATTTTTCGTCGGAAGGTGTACGGGAGGAGAAGATACGTGAAAGGACGCTTCCGCCATTGGTGTTGTTCTGAGCGAACAAGCAAGGCGAAGCCAGGGCTATTGCCATGAACATCAGAACTGACACAAAACCTCTGAAATATGTAGTTGAATGCATTTTCATTGGCTAAGCGTCTATGTTTGCGTATTTTGCATTCTGTTCTATGAATTCCCTTCTTGGCGGAACGTCGTCACCCATGAGCATTGAGAAGACTTTGTCTGCCTCCGCAGCATTCTCAATGGTTATCTGACGTAATATTCTCTGTTCAGGGTCCATTGTAGTGTTCCACAATTGAACCGCATTCATTTCACCAAGACCTTTGTAACGCTGGATATGCATTCCTTTCTCGGAACCGCCGCCAAGTTCTTCAACAAGTGCGGCCCTTTCCTCCTCTGTCCAGCAATATTTCTCCTTGCTGCCTTTCTTGACCATATACAAAGGAGGTGTAGCGCAATATACGTAGCCGTTCTTGATGAGGTCCGGCATATAGCGGAAGAAGAATGTAAGAATCAATGTTGAAATATGGGCGCCGTCAACATCGGCATCGGTCATTATGATAACCTTGTGATAACGGAGTTTGGTGAGATTCAATGCCTTGCTGTCCTCCTCAGTTCCGATGGTAACACCAAGAGCCGTGTATATGTTCCTTATGGCCTCGCTTTCGAACGCCTTGTGCTCCATTGCCTTCTCAACATTGAGAATCTTTCCTCTCAGAGGAAGGATTGCCTGGAACTTTCTGTTTCTACCGGTGATGGCTGTTCCACCTGCGGAATCTCCCTCAACAAGGAAGAGCTCGCAGTTCTCAGGATTTCTGTCCGAGCAGTCGGCCAGCTTGCCCGGCAGACCGGCGCCTGACATCACGGTTTTTCTCTGGACAAGCTCCCTTGCCTTCCTTGCGGCCTGACGTGCAGTAGCGGCAAGAATAACTTTCTCAACAATATTCTTTGCATCCTTTGGATTTTCCTCGAGATATTGCTCCAAAGCCTTGCTCACTGCGCTTGAAACGGCAGCCATGACCTCGGAGTTTCCAAGTTTGGTCTTGGTCTGGCCCTCGAACTGAGGCTCTGCAACCTTGACTGAAATCACTGCGGTAAGACCTTCCCTGAAATCCTCAGGATCTATTGAAACCTTTGCCTTTGCAAGGAATCCGTTCTTGTCCGCGTATGATTTGAGTGTGGAGGTGAGTCCGCGCCTGAATCCGGAAAGATGTGTACCGCCCTCTATGGTGTTGATGTTGTTTACGTATGAATGTATGTTCTCCGAGAAATCGGTATTGTACTGCATAGCAATCTCAATTGGAATGCCTGTACGGTCCGTTTCCAGATAAATAGGGTTCTCTGTGAGTTTCTCCCTGTTGCCATCGAGGTACTGAACGAACTCAAGAAGACCTTTCTGTGAGTAGAAGACCTCGTGCCTGCCTTTCACAATTCCGCCTTCCTGATGATTGGCTGCTGCGCTTTCAGCATTCACGCTGGCGCCTTCCTCATCATCCTCATCGGCCTTGCCCTTGGTGCGCAAGTCGGTGATTGAAAGCTGAACACCCTTGTTCAGGAAAGCCAGTTCCCTCAAGCGAGCTGCAAGTGTATTGTAATCGTAAACTGTTGACTGTGTGAATATTTCAGAATCAGGCTTGAAACTTATGATTGTTCCGGTATCGGAAGCCTCGCCCGCAACCTTTACAGGATACAATGGGACGCCCTTTGAATATTCCTGGACAAAGACCTTGCCTTCCCTGTGGATCTCGGCCTTGAGATGAACGGACAAAGCGTTCACGCAGGAAACGCCCACTCCGTGCAGACCGCCTGAAACCTTGTAACTGTCCTTGCTGAACTTACCTCCTGCATGGAGCACTGTAAGAACGACCTCCAGAGCGCTTCTGCCCTCCTTCTCATGCATGCCGGTAGGGATACCTCTACCGTTATCCTTTACGGTTATTGAATTATCCTGATTGATATATACCTCTATTTCAGAGCAATAACCAGCCAGGGCCTCATCTATTGAGTTATCTACAACCTCATATACAAGATGATGCAAACCTCTTGCACCAATGTCTCCAATATACATTGACGGACGCTTTCTCACTGCCTCCAGTCCCTCCAGCACCTGAATGCTGTCCGCTCCGTATGTGCCTTGCTGGTCAACTTTATTTTCTACTTCACTCATACTTTTATCTTCTTTGTTACAATTTATCATTGATTTACGGCACTCCGTTCGAAAGTACACACAAATCGTGCAAATTTAGCAAAAATCCGTTTTTTATCCAACATCTGCGATTGCAAATATTCACTCATTTGGCTATCTTTGCTATACATAAAAACACTGTTTCAAAGCACTGGGCAAATGGAAGAGAAGCACCTGATACGCATAAGCAACGCAGACATCCGCAACGGCAGCGGAGTAATACTTCATAATGTTGAACTTACGGTTGACAAAGGCGAGTTCATATATCTTGTAGGCAAGGTAGGCAGCGGCAAAAGTTCCCTTATAAGGACCCTTATCTGCGAATTTCCTTTTGAAAACGGAGAAATTGAAATATGCGGCTACAATCTGGGGAAAATCCGCAGGAAGGACATCCCCTACCTGAGGAGGCAGATTGGAGTGGTATTCCAGGATTTCCAGCTGCTCATGGACAGGACAGTTGAGGAGAACCTCATGTTCGTTCTCGGAGCCACAGGCTGGAAGGAGAAGAAACTCATGAAGGAAAGAGTCAATGAGGTACTGACGATGGTTGGAATGGAAGGGAAGTCGGCGAACATGCCGCACCAGCTGTCAGGCGGTGAGAAACAGAGAGTTGTAATTGCCAGGGCACTGCTCAACAACCCTCCTGTGATACTTGCAGATGAGCCTACCGGCAACCTTGACCCGGATACGACCAATGAAATAATGCAGCTGCTCATGAAGATACACCAGCAGAGGCAGCCGGCAGTGATCATGGTCACCCACAACACAGAAATAACCAGCAGATATCCGCATCAGCTCTACATCTGCGAGCAGGGAAAGCTCAAGGCAGTGGAGAACCCACATACCATTGAACTGGACGATTCAATTCTTGAGGAGATTTTCTAAGTCATGACAAACTCAAGGCAAAATATAGAGAACATTCTTGACTGGCTGGAAAGCAGAATGCAGGGAGCTAAAAGCGAACTTGATTTTGAGAATCCATACCAGCTGATTGTTGCAGTGATTCTTTCGGCCCAGTGCACCGACAAGCGCGTGAATATGGTAACCCCTGCCCTGTTCAAGGCTTTTCCAACGGCAGCGGCGCTTTCGCACGCAAGTTTCGAGCAAGTATATGAACTCATAAAATCAGTTTCATTTCCAAACAACAAGGCAAAGCACCTGATAGGAATGGCGCAGAAGCTCTGCAGCGAGTTCAATGGAGAAATGCCATCGGCAGTGGAAGATCTTGAAAAACTTCCGGGTGTGGGAAGGAAAACGGCCAATGTGGTTGCCTCAATCATCTTCAGGGCTCCGGTGATAGCTGTTGACACCCATGTGTTCAGGGTGTCGCACAGGCTGGGCTTGAGTGAAGGCAGAAATCCTCTTGAAGTGGAGCAAGACCTCAACCGGATAATTCCGGAAGGAAAACGTGCCGATGCCCACCACTGGCTCATTCTTCACGGCCGCTATGTCTGCAAGGCCCTCAAGCCTGACTGCGGCAACTGCGGTCTGAGCAGCTGGTGTCCTGAATTTGCAAAGTCTTCAACGCCATGCAGGAAATAGATCCCAACTACGCCATAACTGATTTCTGCACCTACCTCAAGCTCGAAAGGTCACTCTCACCCAATACGATAAGCGCCTACAGGAGTGACCTCAACGAATTTTTCACTTTCATAAACGAAAAGCACGGGCAGGGAACGGGCAAGTTTTCAGTTGAATCCGAACATATCAGGGAATTTCTTGAAGAAAAGGCAGGACGGAACATTTCCAAAAGGACACAGGCCAGGCAGCTGAGCGCCATAAGAATGTTCTTCAAGTGGCTGGAACTCACCGACAATCCCTGCGACAAAGTTGACTCTCCAAAGATAGGCCGCCACCTTCCGCAGGTGCTTTCTGTAGAAGAGATTGAAAGGACTCTGAACAGTTTCGACCTCAGCACGGAGAACGGCCAGAGGAACCGCACAATCATAGAACTGCTCTACTCCTGCGGGCTGCGCGTAAGCGAGCTGGTGAGCCTGCGTCTGGGGGATCTCTTCCTTCAGGAAGGCTTCATCCGCGTCATAGGCAAAGGCAACAAGCAGCGTCTTGTACCGATTGGAGAGGCGGCCATCCGCGCCATAAACAATTATATTCCACAGCGATGGCAGATTATCTGCTCCTGCAGGCAGAGCAAGCGCAGGACCAGGATTGATGAAGACATCCTGATTCTTGGCAGACGAGGCAGGGCTCTCACCCGCGTCATGGTATTCCTGATAATAAAGGAAGCGGCGGAGAAGGCCGGAATATCAAAGGAGATATCGCCGCACACCTTCCGCCACTCTTTTGCAACTCACCTTATAGAAAACGGCGCGGACTTGCGCGCCGTTCAGGAAATGCTGGGTCACAGCAGTATTCTTACTACAGAAATCTACACCCACGTGAGCACTGCGCAGTGGCACAGGAATATTCTTGAGCACCATCCTCTGCTTTAATTATTCCCGCTCCCGGGCTATACCAAACTCGCTGTTTTTCGCTAATTCCTGCATTACAGCGAGTTTGCGCCCTCCGCTAGGCAGCTGATGCTGCCTTATTATTCAGCAGTTGCAGAAAACGGCAGTGCGTAAGGGATACGGAGAAGTCAGCCAAACGCAAATCGTAGACAATCTACCAGGCTAAAGCGCTGGCGCCGAGAATTGCCGCATCGCTCTCAGGGAGGGTTGAATGAATCAACCTCACCTTGTTCTTCCACAGGAAGACCACATTGCTGTTCATGGCATCGAGGATAGGCTTCTCAATATACTTCCAGGCCCTTGCCAGACCACCGAAAAGAACGATAGCCTCAGGCGCGCTGAAAGGAATGAAATTGGCGAAAGACTCGCCAAGAAGCCTTCCGGTGTATTCAAAAATTTTCACAGCAAGCTTGTCACCATTCTCCGCAGCAACAAAGATATCCTTTGAAGTGATTTCTGAAAGATTCCTCAACTGCGACGGTTCATCGCTCATTTCAAGCCACTCCCTTGCAGTACGTGCAATGCCTATGGCGGAAGTGTACGCCTCAAGGCATCCGCACTGTCCGCAACCGCACTGTCTTCCGCCGTTCCTGATAATCTTGGTGTGGCCGAGCTCGCCTGCAAAGCCATCGTGGCCGTAAACCAGCGAGCCGTTCACAACTATACCGCTACCAACGCCGGTTCCAAGTGTTATCATGATGAAGTCCTTCATACCGCGAGCGGCGCCGTAGGTCATTTCACCTATTGCGGCGGCATTGGCGTCATTGGTAACTGTTACCGGAATATTGATACGTTTCTCTATATCTGAAGCAATAGGCACGGTTATACCCTTGGCCCATGCAAGATTCACTGCGTCATGAATCGTACCCTCATAGTAATTGGCATCAGGAGCGCCCATTCCAATGCCCTGGATCTGCTCGGCCGAAAGACCTGCCTGAGCAAGCAGTGACTTTATTGCCTCGCATACCGCATCCTCGAAAAGGCCTGCCTCGCCGGTGCCGAACATTGAGCTTATCACGCTCTGTTTTACTATTTCGCCTCTTCTGTTAACGATTCCTATCTTTGTGGTCTGACCTCCAACGTCAATGCCAACCACATACTCTTTTGTCTTGATATCTTCCATAGTTCAATTTACTATCGCAAGTGAAAAATCAGTCAACCTTAATGTCCTTGTTAACGTTCCTTGAGCCTGCAACTGCATACCAGAAGAGGAATGCGAGCATTGCAATTACCAGATAGTAGCTGCAGAGGTATGAGGTCCAGTCTGCAATCTGAGCCTGGATCAGAGGCATTACGCCACCGCCGCAGACCATCATCATGAAAATACCGGAAGCCGCTGCAGTATATTTGCCAAGTCCCTCAACTGCAAGGTTGAAGATGCCGCCCCACATTACTGAAGTGCAAAGGCCGCAGAGAGTGAGGAACATCACGCAGATAGGAACGTTCTCCATTCCGAATGAAATGTTGGACTGGAACACAGGCATTGAAACGTTCACGTTTGCAGGTATGAAGATTGCCAGGAGCAGGAACACTATTGCTATAAGTGAAGCAGTGCTCAGCATAGCCTTGCTGCTTACCTTGGAAGCTATAACACCGCCCACCAGTCGGCCGATGAGCATGCAGAACCAGTAAGTACCGGCAATACTGCCTGCTATTGTTGCCTCCATTCCAAGGCTGTTTGTCATGAACAGGTTACCGATGTTAGGAATACCTACCTCAATTCCAACATAGAAGAAAATTGCAACAGCACCGAAAACGAAATGACGGAAGCTCCATGCACTGTGCTTGTCGTTGACGTCCTTCTTTTCATCCTTAACAATGAAAGGCTCAGGAATGCTCATTGTTGAAAGCACTATGAATGCCAGTGCAAAGATGCCCATTGCAATGAACATTGCAGGTGTAGCTGAAGAAATCTGAGCGTTTGCAATGTCGCCGATGAGATAACCGCCAAGTACAGGAACTATTGTTGCGCCTACTGAATTGCAGCAACCGCCGAACTGGATGAGCTGGTTGCCCTTGTTTCCGCCACCGCCCAGAGTGTTGAGCATTGGATTCACAACAGTGTTGAGCATACACATTGAGAAGCCTGAAACCAGAGCGCCAATGAGATATACTGCAAAGATCATTGATGTGTTCTCAGGGCTTGCGTTACCTATGAGACCTGAGCAATAAGTGATTGCCACGCCAATGAATCCAACGGCTATTGCAACCAGAGCTGTCTTCTTGTACCCGATCTTAGTAAGAAGCATTCCGGCAGGAATACCCATGAACGCGTATGCAATGAAGTTTGCGAAGTTACCGAGCTGGGAAACCAGATTGCTCGCATGGAACTGCGCCTTGATAATGATACCCATAGGGTTCTGAAGGCCTGTCACGAAAGAAATCATGAAGAACAGGCAGAACATCATTGCTATTGGCAATGCATAATTTTTTTTGTTTTCCATATTTGTTACGTTATTATTTGATTTCAAGTATACTGCAGGACTGATATTCATTCAGTTCCGCAAATCTTTCAAAATTACGAAACCGGAGCCAAAATTGCAAAAAATGTTTTCTGATGCATTTCAACAAAAGTTTTTGAAAAATAATTTGCATTTCTTAAAAATGTCACTACCTTTGCACTCGCTTTTCGCCCAGATGGTGGAATTGGTAGACACGCTACTTTGAGGGGGTAGTGCTCGTTTAGGGCATGCAAGTTCGAGTCTTGTTCTGGGCACCAAAATAGAGGACAGCACAACGCTGTCCTTTTTTCAGTTAAAGGCTTATTCACCGATGAAGAAATTTCTCAGCATTCTTTTCCTGTTTGCAATCCTTGCAACGAACGCCTCCGCACAGAACTACATACGCCAGGGCGGCAGCAAATACGGGAAAATCCTCTACAACTGGGACGGAAGCAACCTCAGGAAGGGCCAGAGCAAATACAACAAGGTCATATACAACTTCGACGGTGAATTCATACGCCAGGGAGACTCACAGTACGGAACCATACTCTGCAACTGGGACGGCAAGTTCCTCCGTCAGGGTGGAAGCAAGTACAGCACAGTACTGTTCAACTGGGATGGAACCAACATACGCAGCGGAGAGAGCAGGTACGGCAAGATTCTCTTCAACCGCGATGGTGATAAAATAATCTCCGGTGACAGCAAGTACGGCAACGTGATCTGGACCATTTCCGGCAGCATCCCCACCCCGCTCCTCATCTTCCTCCTCTACTAAGGTGTACGGCACTCAGTTGCCCCTGCCAGACAGGTGTTCAGAGTGGTTCACTTAGAACCACCCGCAGTAAAAAGGCGTCCGGTTCTCATCCGCCCACTTCCAACTATCCTATAACACATGCCCTTGAGTACCGCAAATAACTGTTTCTGCACCAGGGACACCTCTTCCGGCTCCATCGTGGTGCAAAAATATGTCCGAACAGATAGGATTTGTGATCAGTAAATCTTAAATTTGAAACATAAAGCAAACAACATATTTATGAATCATATCAAGACTTCACTCATCTGCTTATTCGTATTGGTTTGCGTGCAGGCCTTTGCATTGCAGAACAATCAGACGGACACCAAAGCTACAGATCAGGCAATTGCCAGGGACTCCATTGTAAGAACAATGCAGGAGGAAATAAAGGCGAGCATGGAACAACTGGCGGCCAAGGAAGTGCCCGCATATTATAT
>JAGHUC010000124.1 GCA_018065035.1 Candidatus Egerieousia equi
AATGAAGAGAAAAGCATTGATGTCAAGCTGTTCGAAGTACATTGTGATTCCTGTCCGGACGGAATGGATGCCGTGAGCCGCTATTGCGCCGAGCCGGGAACAATTCTCACCGACGGCAAGACTTATTTGAAAGTGGCAACATCCAGCGGGATGCTTTACATTGATTCACTCCAACTGGCAGGCAAACGCAGGATGAACATCAGGGAATTTCTCATGGGCTTCCGCGAAGCGGACAAATACAGATTCATTTAACGTATGTTCTGGAAGAGGAAATATGTATATAACAAGCATACCAAACTCTTTGAAGTACACCGCCTTCCAATAAAGCGCTACCTTCAGGGAGGCTTTGCCATGTTTGTTGTAAGCGTATGCCTCTTCTTCGTTTATATGTTCATTTACCGGTACTGTTTTGGCGGGACACTGCCAAAGACGCTGGATCTGCAGCTCAAGTCAATAGCGCTCAAGTCAAAGCTCGAGCTTCTTGAAAAGGAAATGGCTTCCAAGGACGAGGCCCTTCAGGAACTGCAGCTCAGGGACAACAATGTTTACAGACCTATTTACGGTCTTGAGGAGATACCTGCGCAGGAAAGGAATTCGTCAATAACTTCCCCTGGGAGATATGACAGCCTTGACATATTTCTGGACGGGGAATATGTGACTCAGATAGAACGCACCATTGACATGCTGTACAAGAAGGCGTATGTGCAGACAATATCCTACGATGAGGTTCTTGCCTTTGCAACCCGCTCCGATGACATGGCACGTTGCGTCCCTGCCATCCCTCCTGTGAACATGGACAGAGTAAGGCTCGTGAGCCGCTACGGTTACCGTTCGGACCCTTTCACCAGAGCCTACACCTATCACTCCGGAATCGACCTCTCAGGCCGAAGAGGAGAACACATACATGCCACCGGCGATGGCACGGTATGCGAGGTGGGACGAATGTTCCACGGATATGGAATAGAGATAGTTGTGAATCACGGTTTCGGATACAAGACAAGGTATGCGCACCTGAACAGGGTATATGTGAAACTGGGTGACAGAGTGAGCAGGGGAGATTACATAGGCGATCTTGGAAACACGGGACGCTCAACAGGCCCGCATCTTCATTATGAAGTGATTTACAGAGGGAACAGGGTGAACCCGTTGAACTATTTCGATGCAGGCATGAAAGGAGCTGAATACAAGACACTCATTTCAGAGATTCCGGTTTCAAGTAACGTGAAAAAATAAGGATAGCGGATATGAAACTGTTCAGATACGATGAGAAAAACAGCGTTTTCGTTGAGGTGGACCGCGGAATAAAGTGGCTGCTGAAGACGGGACTCATATTGTTTGCCTGCAGTCTGGCTCTTTCCGTGCTTTACTACGTGATATTCTCAAACGTTTACAGCACAAAGGAGGAAAAACTTCTTGAGAAGGACAATGCTCTCATGGAAAAGGAGATAGCGTCAATCGAGCAGAGGATGAACGTTCTGGACAGCAGCCTGCAATATCTTCAGGTCAGGGACAGGGACATTTACCGCGCCATATTCAAGGCCGAACCGCCTGCACTTACCATTGCCGACAAGGAAATGTTCCTCCAGAGCGATATAGACACCGGAAAGATTGACCGACTCATTCACAGGACATCGGACTGGGTCAAGGAGCTGGAGAAGCATGCTGAAATCATATCTCTGTACATAAGAACAATAGAGGGGGAGTTTGACCAGTTGGGCAGCGATGTGCTTTATATACCATCGATAGTGCCATTGAGAAAATATTCCATAAGCCAGTTCGGAGCCAGCTATGGTCAGAAGATAACACCTTTCTTCAAAACCTTGACCAAGCATAACGGCATAGACCTGATAGCTTCCGGAGGGACCGAAGTGCTTGCGGCCGGTTCCGGTGTAGTTGATGCGGTTGCACAGAACAGCAAGGGCGAAGGGAACGTGCTGGTCATAAACCATCTGAACGGATACAAGACAAGATACTGCCACCTGGCATCAATCAAGGTAAGAAGGGGCCAGAGCGTGAAGAAGGGGACTGTGATTGCAACGGTTGGCAATACGGGAATATCACTTGCACCGCATCTGCATTACGAGGTTATGTACAGAGGGGCGTACGTGGACCCTGTCAATTATTTCTTCGCGGACCTCACACCTGCCAAGTTCCGCAATGCAGTTTCCATTTCAACCAATGCAGGACAATCACTGGATTAAGCAAAGTCAAAGCATATATGAAACTTTTCTACACAATCTCGGAAGTTGCCTCAATCATAGGCGAAAGCACCACACTGGTGAGGTTCTGGTCCAATTCGTTCCCGGAGTACATAAAACCTTCCAGAAACCTCAAGCAGAACCGCATGTTCACACAGAAGGACCTGGACGCAATAAAGAGAATCCATTATCTGGTGAAGGAAAAGGGCCTCACGCTCGACGGTGCGCGCGCAATGATGAAAAACAACAAGGACGGCGTTGACAACACCGCCGAAATAATAGGCAGGCTCACCGCTGTCAAGGATATGCTTTTAAATGTTAGGAACTCTTTGGATAAGTAGGAAAATTTCATAAATTTGCGAGTTTCAAATTCGAATATAACTCTTTATAATTGATATGGCCACAGTTAAGAAGAAAACCAATGTTGTAGTGCCTCCTGTAGTGGAGGGAGAAACATTTGCGTCATTGCAGATTGCAAAGAATCTTGATACGCAGATAAGTATAGAGGAAAAGCTGCGCCTTCTGTATAAATTGCAGCAGACAGACACCAAGATAGACAAGCTGGTCCTTTTGCGCGGAGAGCTTCCTCTTGAGGTTGCTGACCTTGAGGACGAGGTTGCCGGAATGGAAACAAGAAGCGCCAACCTTGCAAAGGACATTGCTTCCACAAAGGAATACATTGCACAGAAGAAGCAGGACGTTCTGAATGCAAAGTCACTCATAGAGAAATATGAGCAGCAGTGCAAGAACGTGAAGAACAACCGTGAGTACGATTCACTCACAAAGGAAATCGAGTATCAGGATCTTGACAGGCAGGTAAGCGAGAAGAACATTGCCGACAGCACGCTCGCCCTGAATGACAAGCAGCAGCAGTTCGAGGAACTTGCAAATACAATTGCAGCAAAGAAGGAGAATCTTGAGATAAAGAAAGGCGAGCTGGATTCAATCATTGAGGAGACCCGCATACAGGAAGAGGAACTTCTCAAGGAGTCCGAGAAGATTGCAGAAAAGCTTGATTCAAGAACCCTTAACGCATACAACAAGGTAAGGAGCAATGCTCACAACCACCTTGCAGTTGTAACCGTATCAAGGGATTCATGCGGCGGTTGCTTCAACAAGATACCTGCACAGAAGATTCTTGATATAAACGCAAGCAAGAAAATCATTGTATGCGAATATTGCGGCCGCATACTGGTAAAGCCTGAAATCGAAGGCGAGGTTCCACAGCAGGAAGAGACTGAAGAATAATGGAGAAGGCAGCCCCTGCAAGGACAAGAGGCTCAAGAAAGCAGAAGGAAGTTGAAATCCTTGGCTTGGAAGCCGGAATAAAGCCCCCTCAGGCAATAGACATTGAGGAGGCTGTCCTTGGTACGCTCCTTATTGAACAGGACGCCATTGCGGAAGTGATGGACGAACTGAATCCTGACTGTTTCTACAAGGAGGCCAACAGAAAGATATTCAAGGCAATGTCTTCCCTGGCCGCCAACCATGACCCTGTTGATACATACACGGTAGCAAACGAACTCGCCAAGACGGGCGATCTCGAGGAGATAGGCGGCGCATCATATTTAAGCTCGCTGAGCTTGAAGATTGGTGCTGCGGCTCATCTTGACTATCATACGAAAGTCCTTCTCCAGAAATTCATACAGAGGGAGATGATTTCCATTTCCATAGGTATGCAGAAGGATGCTCTCAATGATGAAATGCCTGTTGACGATCTCCTGAACACAACCCAGCAGAAGCTCTTCAATCTTTCCGACAAGAACATGAAGCGTGACACACAGGTTGCTCAGGATGTCATCAATGAGGTGATTGAGGACCTGCAGGAAGTTCAGAACAGAACAGATGGCTTGAGCGGTGTGGCAAGCGGCTACACTGGCATTGATTCCTATACACTTGGATGGCAGCCTTCGGACCTCGTGATCATTGCCGCCCGTCCGTCAATGGGTAAGACGGCGTTCGTGCTTACAATGGCAAGGAACATGGCCGTTGAATATCACACCCCTGTTGCGTTCTTCTCGCTTGAAATGAGCAGCAAGCAGCTGATGAAGCGTCTTATGATAAGTGAGACAGGCCTCGTTTCCGAAAAGATCAAGGGTGGTGTGAAAATGTCAATGGAGGACTGGGACGTTCTCAACGAGAGGATTACCAGACTTTCATCATCACCATTGTACATAGATGACACTCCGTCACTTTCCATATTCGAGTTCCGCTCAAAAGCCCGCAAGCTTGTGGCCAACCATGGTGTGAAAGCCATAATAATAGACTATCTCCAGCTTATGGTCGGACCTCCTGAGCTGAGGGGAATGCGCGAGCAGGAGGTTTCAGCAATCTCCCGTTCTCTCAAGGCCATTGCCAAGGACCTCCAGGTCCCTATTATAGCTCTTTCACAGCTGAGCCGTGCGGTTGAGACCAGAGGCGGAGCCAAGATACCTCAGTTGAGCGACCTCAGGGAATCCGGAGCCATTGAGCAGGACGCGGATATAGTAATGTTCATTCACCGTCCGGGTTATTATGGAGTTGAGGACCCTACGCAGAAGGACATAGCCAACATTATCATAGCAAAGCACAGGAACGGAGCCGTAGGCGAGGTTGAAATGAAGTTCAGGAACTCCGAAGTGCGTTTCGTTGACGCCACCGACGCCGCCCTGGAGAATGTTGAAAGTTACATGCAGCTTACCGAATCACGTGCAAATGCCCAGGTCGATGACCTTGGCAGTGATCTGGAAGCACCTTGGGAATAGAGAATTCACTTTTTATGAAAAGATATTCAAGATTTGCATTTCTATTTGTGGCAATATATGCTCTCTCTTTCGGGGGGGCATTTTCCTTATTTGCGCAGAACGATGAGGTATACATGGGCAGCGAGTATGCCGTGAAACTGGCGCGTGAAAGAAGGCTTCCGTTCAAGGATGGCGAGCAGCTCACTTACACGCTTGGTTACAAGTGGGGTAGCATCAATTCAGATGTGGGAGAAGGCGTCATTACCACCAGCTTTGCGGACAGCACTTTCTCCGCAGTCATAGACGGACGCACAACCAAGCTTTTCGACCTTTTCTTCAAGGTGAGGGAACATTTTGAAACCACCGTGAGCCTGCGCACCATGCGCCCGCTGAAGTTCCTCAGGGAATCACACGAAGGAAAGTACTCTATGATAAACAGGTACACTTTCAATCCTGATTATTCCATAAACGCACAGATAGTACGTATGGGCGAGGCGGCTCCCGACACACTGCTGCAGGGCAATGCCTATACCTATGACCTGGTTTCCCTGTATTTCAGCGCAAGATGCATTGATTTCACCAATGTGGAACTTGACACCAAGCATCCCATAGCCTTTGCAATAGACAAGACCATATACAATCTGTATTTCGTGTACAGGGGCAAGGACTTGATTTCGGTCAAGGGAATTGGCAAGTTCAATGCGCTCAAGTTCAATGTGAGGCTCGTTGCCGGAGAGGTGTTCACCGGAAACGATGAAATGACCCTCTGGGTGAGCGACGATTCCAACAAGATACCTCTGCTATTCGAATCAAAGATATTGAAGGGAACCGTTTATGGCAGACTTAAGAAATACAAGAATCTCGCCTGGCCTATGTCCAGCAAAATCAAGTAGTTGACAAATGGAAGAGATAGTTCATCCTGGCATAGTCAGGAAAATAGACGGGAACAGGATAGGAGTGAGCATAGTGAGCAAGTCAATGTGCTCCGAATGCCACGCCAAGGGCATGTGCTCCCTCAGTGAAATGAAAGTCAAGGAAATAGAGGTCATCAGCAGTTTTCCGGAGGAATTCTCCGTTGGACAGATGGTTGACCTGCACATAACAAGGAGCCTTGGAATGAAGGCTGTGTGGTTATCTTACGGCATTCCTCTGATTATCCTATTGACTTTTTTACTATCTTTGCTTGTTATATGTGAGAATGAATTGCTCGCCGGAGCTATTTCCATAGGAGCGGTTGCAGTATATTATTTCATAATCTTCTTCTACCGCGATAGAATAGCAAAGGACGTGACATTCACCATAAGCGCGAAACAATAATTTTTTATTTATATAAACTTAATGAGTACTATTATTATCTACACTGTGGTCAGCCTCAGCCTTCTAGGTCTGTTGCTGGCTGTTGTGCTTTATTTTGTGGCACAAAAATTCAAAGTGGAGGAGAACCCGCTTATCGACACCATTGAGGCAATCATGCCGGGTGCCAATTGCGGTGGTTGCGGCAACGCAGGCTGCAGGGCTTTTGCCGAGGCATGCGTGAAAGCAGGCAATCTCGATGCTCAGTTCTGTCCTGTAGGTGGCAATGAAACCATGAAGAAGGTTGCAGCCGCCATGGGACTGGAGGTGGCTGAGAAGGCTCCTATGGTTGCAGTGGTACGCTGCAACGGATCTTGCGCTAACAGGGCAAAGACTACAACCTACGATGGTTACAAGTCATGCGCTGTTATGAACTCTCTCTATCCTGGTGATACAGGATGCCGTTATGGCTGTCTTGGCTGTGGTGATTGTACAAACGCCTGCCAGTTCGGCGCCATTTCAATGGATCCTGAAACAGGTCTTCCTGTTGTTGACCAGGACAAATGTACCGCTTGCGGCGCTTGCGCAAAGGCTTGTCCGAAGGGCGTTATCGAGCTCAGGAACAAGGGTATCAAGAACAGAAGAGTTTTCGTAAGCTGTATCAACAAGGACAAGGGTGCCGTTGCAAGAAAGGCCTGCAAGGCTGCCTGCATAGGTTGCGGCAAGTGTGCTAAGACCTGTCCTTTCGAGGCTATCACAGTAGAAAACAACGTTGCATACATAGATTACACAAAGTGCAAGATGTGTACAAAATGCGTTGCTGAGTGCCCTACAGGCGCTATTCATGCAGTAAACTTCCCTCCAAGGCCAGCTGCTCCTGCAGCTCCGAAGGCTCCTGTGACTCCAGCGGCTGCACCTGCTGCAGAAGCAAAGAAAGTTGCTGAACCTATCGCTGTAGAAAAAAATAACTAATCCCGAACTGAAGAATATGAAGACATTTTCCATAGGTGGTGTGCATCCTGCAGACAACAAGATTTCCGCAGATGCTGCAATTGAACAGTTCCCTGTTCCTGAGGTGGCTTATATTTCCATGTCTCAGCATTTGGGAGCTCCTGCAGAGCCTATTGTTGCTGCAGGTGATAAAGTAAAAGTCGGTCAGCTTATAGCAAATCCTGCCGGTTTCATTTCTGCACCGGTTCATTCATCCGTTTCAGGTACCGTAAAGGGTATTGAAACAATCAAGGACCTTGCCGGCAACTTCTGCAAGGCCGTTGTAATTGAGGTTGAAGGTGACGAGTGGGTTGAAACCATAGACAGAAGCGCTGAGGTTGTAAGCGAAATCAAGCTTGAACCAAAGGCAATAGTTGACAAGATAAAGGAAATGGGTATTGTAGGCCTTGGTGGAGCTACATTCCCTACAGGTGTGAAACTCAGCCCTCCTCCGGGAAAGAAGGCGGAGTTCCTTATCATCAACGGAGCTGAGTGCGAGCCATATCTTACATCTGACTACAGACTTCTGGTTGAGTGCCCTGAGCAGGTTCTCATAGGCGCAGCAATCATGATGAAGGCTCTCGGAGTTACAAAGGGTTTCGTTGGCGTTGAGGAGAACAAACCGAAGGCCATTGAGATTCTCAAGGGATTCCACAGCAAATATCCACAGATAGAGATAGTAACCCTCAAGAAGAAATATCCGCAGGGCGGTGAGAAACAGCTGATTGATGCTGTAGTCGGACGTCAGGTTCCTTCAATGGGTCTTCCTATTGATACTGGTGCCGTTGTTCAGAACGTTGGTACTGCATTCGCCGTTTACGAGGCCGTTCAGAAGAACAAACCTCTGTTCGAGGGCATCATGACAGTAACAGGCCAGTGCGCTGCACAGCAGAAGAACTACAGACATAGAGTTGGAACACCTCTGAGCAAGATCATGGAAGTTTCAGGCGGCATACCTGAGAACGCAGCCAAGATCATCAGCGGCGGTCCTATGATGGGCAAGGCAATCAACAACATTGATGCTCCTACACTCAAGGGTACCTCTTCAATACTCTACCTCACGGAAGAGCAGACAAAGAGAAAACCAGAGAGCAACTGCATCAGATGTGCAAAATGCGTTGCAGCCTGCCCAATGGGCCTTGAGCCATTCCTTCTCAACAAGCTTGCAAAGGCAAAGAGATGGGATGATGCCGAAGCCAACAAGATTTATGACTGTATAGAGTGCGGTTGCTGCTCATTCACTTGTCCGGCATACATTCCGCTTCTCGACAATATCAGACTCGGAAAGGCTACAGTAATGAAGATCATGAAGAGCCGTCCTAAAAAATAACAATTAAAACAGATAAATAATGAAACAACTGCTTGTATCACCTTCTCCACACGTACATGGAGAGGCTAATACCAGAAAATTGATGAGGGACGTGGTGATTGCGCTGCTCCCTGCCGTTGCGGTTTCAATATATTTCTTTGGCTTCAGCGCCATTAAGATGCTGGTTGTTGCATTGGTATCCTGCCTGCTTGTTGAGTGGCTCATTCAGAAGTTCCTCCTCAAGGGCGAGTGTACAATATGTGACTGGTCAGCTACTGTAACAGCCGTACTCCTTATGCTCAACCTTCCACCTGCAGCACCTTGGTGGATCATGGTTATCGGTGCCGTTGTGGCAATAGGCATTGCCAAGATGACTTTCGGCGGTCTCGGACAGAACCTGTTCAACCCTGCTCTTGTAGGCCGTGTATTCCTTCTCGTTTCATTCCCTGTAATCATGACAACCTGGACAACACCTGAGGGCTGGTTCGGCGCAAGCGTTGACGCTGTATCCGGCGCAACACCTCTGGCATTTGTAAAGGAAGCTCTCAAGAACGGAGCTACAGTACAGGAGATATTCGAGGCCAATCCTGGCTTGAGCTGGTCACAGCTGCTTTTCGCAAGAGTAGGTTCAGCTGGTGAGATTTCTGCAATAGCACTGCTCATAGGCTTTGTATATCTTCTCGCAAGAAAGGTTATCAGACCTCATATCACCCTTTCAATCTGGATTTCAGTATTTGTATTCGCCGGCATTCTCTGGCTTGCAAATCCTGCAAGATTCGTTGATCCTGTATTCCAGCTTCTCACCGGTGGTATGCTCCTGGGTTCAATCTTCATGGCAACAGACTACGTTACCTCACCAATGACCCCTAAAGGTCAGATCATCTTCGGTTGCGGTATAGGTATTCTCACAGTGCTCATCAGAACATTCGGTGCTTACCCAGAAGGAATTTCATTTGCAATATTGATCATGAACGCTGTTGTTCCTCTTATCAATATGTATGTAAAACCTAAAAGATTCGGGAGGAAATAATCATGGCAAGAGAATCTAATTTCACCAATATGGTTGTAACCCTCTTTGCTGTATGTCTTCTTGCATCGGCTGTAGTGGGTGTTGTATATGCAGTAACAGAAGAGCCTATTGCAGCTACAGAGATGGCAAAGACCAATGCCGCAATCGGACAGGTGGTTCCTGAGTTCAACAATACTCCTTCAGAGGACGTCATGGACGTTGAGGGTGCCAGAGTTTATCCTGCACTCAAGGACGGTCAGCCTGTAGCATACGCCATTGAGGCTGTTACTTCAAAAGGTTTCGGCGGTTCAATCAAACTTATGGTAGGTATAACCACCGATGGTACAATTCACGGTATCAGTGTTCTCTCACACAGTGAGACCCCTGGCCTCGGCGCAAAGATCGATGATCCTGAAGGTATACGCGTACAGTTCTGCGGCAAGAATCCTGAGGCCGACGGTTTCAAGATGGTTGTAAAGAAAGACGGAGGTGACGTTGACGCCATCACAGCTTCAACCATTTCTTCAAGGGCATTCTGCGATGCAGTTACAAATGCATACAATACATTCAAGGCCATTGCCGGTGTACAGAATGCAGGCACTTGCAAATGCGGTGGCAAGCATGAAGGCTGCACAGGTTCATGTGACAGTTGCAACGCATGCCAGGAATGCGCATCCCAGGAGGAAGTTCTTCCTGAAGGCTGGCAGCACGTTTGCACAGAAGAGGGATGTTTCTATATAGATGCCCAGGGCAACAGGCACGATACCCTTCCCCAGGCAGCTGAGTCTAACAATTAATATGAATGTACTATGAGTAAATTCGGATTGATTACCAAAGGAATTATCAAAGAGAATCCTACATTCGTATTGGTTCTCGGTATGTGTCCTACACTGGGCACTACAACCTCAGCCATCAATGGTCTGGGAATGGGACTTGCTACAACATTCGTCCTCATTCTTTCCAACATGGTGATTTCAGCAATAGCAGGACTCATACCTGGAAAGGTACGTATCCCTTGCTACATTGTTGTGATTGCAGCTTTCGTTACAGTTCTCCAGCTCGTCATGCAGGCATATGTTCCTGACCTTTACGCAACACTGGGTCTGTTCATACCGCTTATTGTTGTGAACTGTATAGTTCTTGGCCGTGCAGAGGCTTTCGCTAACAAGAATTCAATCGTTGATTCCGCTCTTGACGGAATTGGCATAGGTCTCGGTTTCGCATGCTCTCTTACCGTTATCGGTTTCATAAGGGAGATTCTCGGTTCACTGGCCGTATTCGGACACAAGTTCGCAGCTGCCGACGGTGCTCTTGCATTCGTCCTGGCTCCAGGCGCATTCCTCGTGCTCGGTTATCTTATGGTATTGTTCAACAAGCTTAAAGCAAATAAATAAACTGATATGGAATATCTGATTATTATTATTTCAGCAATATTTGTGAACAACATCCTGTTGTCACAATTCCTTGGCGTTTGTCCTTTCCTTGGAGTTTCCAACAAGGTTTCAACCGCTACCGGTATGAGCGCAGCTGTATGCTTTGTTGTAACAATAGCAACATTGGTTTCATACCTCGTACAGTATTATATTCTCGTTCCTCTTCACATTGAGTACATGCAGACCATAGCTTTCATTCTGGTCATTGCGGCTCTTGTGCAGATGGTTGAGATCATACTCAAGAAAGTAAGCCCTGCATTGTATCAGGCACTCGGTATATTCCTTCCTTTGATCACCACCAACTGCGTTGTGCTTGGTGTTGCCATAAGCGTTGTGACAAAGGAATTCTCATTCGGCGGTGAAGCGCACATGTTGAACCTAGGCGAAAGCATTGTATATGCACTTTCCTGCGCAATAGGTTACGGCCTTGCAATGGTTATCTTCGCCGGTTTGAGAGAGCAGCTTGATCTTGCAAGTGTTCCTAAATCATTCAAGGGTGTTCCTATTGCTTTGATCACAGCAGGTATCCTTGCTATGGCATTCATGGGATTCAGCGGCTTGGTTTAGTATTCAGGCTTAATTCTTACAAAAGAGACCGACCAAAAAGTAATTTTTGGCCGGTCTCTTTGTTTATTGGGACTCTGTCCCAAACCCTGCCTGTTCCAGGCGCTCTCAGCCTATACCAGATTTGCTGCTTTTCGCAAGGTCCGGGCATTCCGCAAATCTGCGGCTTCCGCTAGGCCGCTGATGCGGCCTTTCTTACCAAACGGCCGAGAAAACGGCAATATCTCGGCCACTCGGAGCGTTCCCGCCGAAAATAGCCTATTTTTTCGGCCAAATCACGAAAAATCTGCACTTTGGCCGAGAAATCAGTGAAATTTCGGCCGTTTGGCTGAAAACATCCAGAAAAGTGCCTGTTTTTCGGACGCAGTACGTACATCTTTGGTTGCAATATATTTTGCAAGGCATCTCGGCCACTTTTTAGCGCTTATATATCCAAACAAAAAAAGGTGGCCGGAGCCACCTTTTTTATATTAAAGTACAAATGTTGGATTAGTCAACATCCCACCAAACGTTCTTCTGGATATTATCACTGCCACCAAGACGGCTGATTGCTTCCTGAAGATTCTCACCGTTTGTAGTCTGCTCGCCTGCAGGATAGAATCCGCGTTTGATATAGGCATTAGGTGTGTTGTTTGTAACATCTGCCGGTGTTCTCTGGAAATCAGCAGTAACGTGAGCAAAAGGAATGAGGACAGGTTTGTGATACTGTCTGTGGTCTGACCAAGCCTCGTATGCGTTCTCAATGAAACCTGCAATCCATTTCTGGGTTATGATCTTGTCCATTGCTGTGTCGTTAGCACCGTTATGGTTATCCCAGTTAACGCTTGTACCGTTAACATTTGCGTCTTTTGAAGCGATGTAATCATCAACTACCTTACCTGTGAAGCCAAGATATGCCATATCAGCCTTGATACCATTCTCATAGTTTGTCTTTGCTTCACCAGCACCTGAAATACCGCGCTCTGCAGCAATTGCCTTGAGGAAGCATGCTTCAGCGTATTTGATGATAGGCCAAGGTCTTGCTGCAGTAGCATAGTAGAAAGGTCCTATTGCTGAATAGTTCTGGTCATTGTCTGTGCTGCCATACAGGAACTCACCGCCGAGTGTGCTTGAGCTTGCCCAGCCTGGCTCGCTGCCTCTCCAGTGACCGAGCTTGCTTGCATCAACATTACCACGCTCTCCAACTACACCAAAGTGAACAAGACCACGTGGGTCAACCTTTGCAGGATGTTCAACAGCGTTGATGACTTCTGCTCTGACATTGCTATTCTTTGCAACGTCACTGCTTGCAGTAGGCCAGTCAATGCCACCAAGGTTAGTCATGATATTGTAATATGACTGGCACATGTGAACGGTTGAGTGGCTTGAACCTCTACCGTAATAGAGTGGATTCCAAGAGTAATCTGAGTTGCTCTCATCACCCATTGTCATCATTGCCTCTTCATCTGCTGAAGAAATGATACCGGCGTTCAAAGCTTTTTCAGCCTCTTTTGTAGCTAATGTCTTGTCTGCATCATAGATACGCAAAGCCATTCTCAAGCGCAATGTGTTTGCAAATTTAATCCATTTCTTGGCATCGCCCTTATAAATAAGGTCATAGCTTCCAATGTTTCCCTTACCGTTCTGAAGTCCTGCAACAGCTTCATCCAACTGAGAGAACATAGCGTTATAAACTTCTTTCTGGGTGTCATACTTAGGAAGAGTGGCCTCTGCAGAAGCAGCCTCTGTATAAGGAATGTCACCGAAGAAATCAGTTACACGCAGCATTGTCCAAACTTTCCAAACCATTGCCATGTAACCAACGTTTGAGTTTGTGTTATCTTTATCGGCGTATGTGCGGATGATGTTGTTGAGGTTTGTAAGACAGGTGTATGGCTGATCCCAAGCGTGTGAAACGTCCTGGTTGGTCATGTGGTAGTCAGAAGCTGACTGTGTACTGTTTGCGTCATACTCACAGAAAGTGGCGATTGTAATCTGCTCACCTGACTGATAGGTGTTTCTGTAAGAGATTGAACGTGAAACAGCATACTGGAACTCGAATTTAGGATCAACGTTACCTGCAGAAGGACTGTTAGGGCTGACGTTCATATCCTCGAATTTACTTGTACAGCTGGTCATCAAAAGAAGTACAGATGCAACAGCTAGAACTGATTTGAATATTCTTTTCATAATTGTCTCCTTTTTGATGTTTAGAATGTTACATTAAGGTTGAATCCGAAACGGCGTGTAGATGGAAGAGCGCAGGTCTCAACACCCTGTGCGGTGCCTGTTGAGAATGTACACTCAGGATCGTAGCCCGGGAGGTCGTTGTAGAAGAAGAAGAGGTTGGTACCAACAACGCTGAGCTTGAGGTTGCTTATGATTGTACCGTTGAACCATCTCTTAGGGAATGTGTAACCGAGGCTCATTTCACGCATACGTACGTTTGTTGTGCTGTACATATAGTGACCCTGGTTGCCGTAGAACTGACCGTAGTAAGTTGTAGGGTCGAGTTCAACTGTGTTAGGAAGACCTGTGTTAACGTTTACACCTTCGCTTATGAGACCCTTGCCTGTTGCGTAGTATTCTGCACGGCCAGGGAGAGTTGTGTTAACCTGTCCGTTGCTCTCAAGTCTCATCATTGACTGGAGATACATCTTACCACCGATACGTGCATCAATGTGGAAGTTGAAGTCGAATCCCTTGTATGACAATGAAGAACTGATGCTGCCCATCCAGTCAGGGTTCATGTTGCCGTGGCTTGTGCGGGTTGCATCAACTACATATTTACCGTTGTCACCAACGAGTTTCTCACCTTTCTCATTAACCTTGATGTCGTTTGTAAGGATTTCACCGTAAGGCTCGCCAACTCTTGCAACAACCTCAATGTTCTGACCCATAGGGTTAGCAAGAACGTATGTGTCCATACCTTCAGCAAGTTCCTTTACCTTTGACCAGTTCTTTGTGTAGTTGAAAGAGAGTTTCCAGTTCCATTCCTTTGTCTCAATAGGAATAACATCAACTACCAGCTCAATACCCTTGTTCTGGATCTTACCTGCGTTAACAAGCTTTGCTGTGTAACCGGAGGTGATTGATGTAGGAAGGCTGATGATCTGATCCTTGGTTGTCTGATCGTACCAGGTGAAGTCGAATCCGAAACGTCCGTCAAAGAATCTTGACTCGAGACCCAGCTCATAACCGCTCTGTCTCTCAGGTTTGAGCTCTGCATTAGGACGTGTACCAGGAAGTGTGGCAATCATCTGGCCGCCAGCCTGGTTTGCAGATGTTGACATTACAGGATAGAGCTCGTATGGAGAAGTATCCTTACCAACCTGTGCGTAAGCTGCTCTTACCTTTGCGTATGTCCACCATGTAGGAACGTTCACATTGAGTTTGTTCAACATTTCGGTAACAACCAGACCTGCTGATACAGAAGGATAGAAGTAAGACCATTTGTTCTTTGGAAGAGTTGATGACCAGTCGTTACGTGCTGTAACATCCAGGAATACATAACCGTCATACTCTGCATGGAACATACCGTAGATTGACTGAATCTCCTTCTCAGAAGTGCTGCTTGAAGCAGCGATTGTCATACCGTTTGAAATGGTGTAGAGTTCAGGAATGTTCAGACCTGTTGCAGACTCTGAAGTTGCTCTGCTGTTCCTGTGCATGATGTTTCCACCAAAGCTGCCTGAGAGGTTGAACTTGGAACCAAGGAAGTTGTCCTTGTGAGCTGAAAGCAGGAAGTCTGCGTTAACCTCTGTGAAGTTCTGAGTGTTTACATAATATGCTCCATCAGGTGTACCTGAAGTAAGGCCGTGGCGGATCCATCTGTCCTTATGAACTGAATAGGTGTCAATACCATACTGACCCTTGATGTCCAACCAAGGAAGAATCTCATATTTGAGGGAGCCGTGAGCTGTAACACGGTTTGTACGGTCTGTGTTGCCTGTGAGGTTTGTGATGGCCCAAGGGTTCTGGATTGTAGAAAGCTTGCTGCCTGTCATGTTCTCATACCAGTCGAGTATCTGGCCGTCCTCGTTGAAAAGAGGCTCCATATCGCGGAGATTGATACTTCTAGGAGTATAAATCAAAGCGAAGATAGGGTTGTAGCTTGATACTGACAATGCAGGACGGTTCTTGCCCTTCTGGTTAGCATACTGGATCTTTACCTCAGCTGTGAGTTTAGGAAGGATCTCAGTGCTTACGCGTGCTGAAAGGTTGGTCTTGTAAATGCCGTTGTTAGGAATAACACCGTTCTGTCTCATGTTGGAAACGCCGAATCTGTAGGTTGATTTCTCTGTACCGCCTGATACATCGAGTGAGTTGGTCAGGGAGTAACCAGTTTCCATGAATGAGCTGAAGTTGTTGCCCTTTGCCTCCATAGGAGCGTTTGTCAGACCTTTGGTCTTCCAGTAAGGAACGGATGTTCCCATCTTAGGACCCCAGGAAACACGTGAGCTCTGGTCCCATGCACCAGCAGTACCCTGGCCGTATTCGTTCTGGAAATTAGGCTGGAGAGCTACATTCTCGAATGTGAAGTTACTGTTGAAGTTAACCATTGGCTTGGTACCTTTCTTACCGCTCTTGGTTGTAACGAGGATAACACCTGCACCACCGCGTGAACCGTAGAGAGCTGCTGCTGAAGGACCTTTCAATACAGAGATTGACTCAATGTCATCAGGGTTCAGCATTGACATACCATCACCGTAGTCATAGCCACCCCAAGCCATGCCGTCTGTATCGTCGCAACCCTGTGTGTTGTCAAAAGGAACACCATCAACCACTACCAGAGGCTGGTTGTTGTTCAATGAAGACTCACCACGGATGACAATACGGTTTGAACCACCAGGAACGCTTGTACCTGTAACGGTCATACCTGCAATCTTACCTGAAAGTGAAGAAACAACGTTGTCGGTACGGTTCTCAATGAGAGAAGAACCTTTAACGTCCTGAACTGCGTATGTGAGGGCTTTCTTCTCCCTCTTCATACCCATAGCTGTTACAACTACGTCATCGAGAAGAACGGCGTCCTCAGCCATCTTAACGTCAATGACAGATTTGTTGTTTACAGGAACAACTGCTGTCTGCATTCCCATAACAGAGAACTCGAGTGTTCCGTTAACAGGAGCGTTGATGGTGTATTTACCGTCAATGTCTGTTGAAACACCAGTAGTTGTACCTTGAATCATTACAAATACGCCAACCATTGGTTCCCCGTTAGGGTCGGTGACTGTACCTGTAACCTTCTCGTTCTGTGCAAAGGCAAGGCTTGCGCAAAGCATCATTGCCAGAACCAATCCGAATGATTTAAGTTTAAACATAGATTGTTTGTTAGGTTAATAATTAATTAAGTGTTGGTTTGTATGAATTTGTTATTAATTTTTCCTTTTCAGGCGGTCTTTCAGCATAAATTTTACAAATTTATAATAATAATTCTAATTTTCAAGCACAGCGATAGTTAATTGCAGCTCTCCGCTGAAATTTCATAGCTATCGCCAGTGAAAAGCTATTATTTATTTAAAAAAATGTAAAAAAAAGTATCAAATAAGGAAAATGTTGTAAATTTGCTTGAAGTTGTGTACTAGACGCAAATTTTTTTACTAACCTAATTTATAACTTATGTTCATTAATCATTTTAAATCTTTAAGATTTTTACTGATGAGCGTTGCAGCCGTGCTTCTTTCAGCAGGTGTTGCCCTTGCTCAGAATGTAAAGGTTACTGGTACAGTTACTGATCCGGCCGGCGAGCCAATGGTAGGTGTATTCGTAATGGTTCAAGGAACAACTACAGGTGTTTCAACAGACATTGACGGTAAGTATTCCCTCAATGCTCCTGCAAACGGAACCCTCGTATTCTCAGTAATGGGAATGAAGGACGCTGTAGTTGGAGTAAACAACAAATCTGTCATCAACATTACAATGCAGGAAGATGCAGTTGCACTTGATGATGTAGTTGTAACCGCTATGGGTATCAAGAAAGAGAGAAAGGCCCTCGGTTATTCAGTTACAGAGATGAGTTCAAAGGAACTCTTGAAGAACAAACAGACCAACGTTGTAAACTCATTGGCAGGTAAAGTTGCCGGTGTTAACGTTACACAGTCAGGTGGTGCTGCCGGTGCAGGTTCTTCAATCATCATCCGTGGTGGAAACTCAGTAAACGAGAGCCGTGACAACCAGCCTCTGTTCGTTGTTGATGGTATCATTTATGATAACTCCACAGTAAACGGTGGTAACTCCGGTACAGACGGTGTCACAAAGACAGCCACAACATTCTCAAACCGTGTAATGGATATCAACCCTGAGGATATCGAGAGCATGTCAGTCCTCAAAGGTGCAGCCGCAGCCGCTCTTTACGGTTCACGTGCAGCCGACGGTGTTATCGTTATCACAACCAAGAAAGGAACAGACGGAAGAGTACAGGTTAACTTCTCAAGCAAATATACCTATTCAACCGTTACATCAGGTCCTTCAATCCAGAACGTTTATGGAAGAGGTTCATACGATATGAACGGTATTCTTCAGACCGATCAGATCACTTCATCATGGGGCGAGAAAATCAACGGTAAGGTTTATGACAACGTAAGCGACTTCTTCAGAGGCGGTAACGTTTGGGATAACAACCTCAGCATTTCAGGCGGTAGCAAGAACGGCAGCTTCTATCTTTCAGCTTCACGTTACGATCAGGCCGGTGTCATCCGCAAGACCGGATATGACAAGACCACTTTCCGTTTCAACGGTGAGCAGAAATACGGCAAGATTTCAGTAGGCGCCAACGTATCTTACTCAGTAGCCAACACAAAGAAGACCCTTACATCTTCAGGTTTGTACAGCGGTGGTGGTAACGGTACCATGACAGCGTTGTACGGATGGGCTAGAAACGAGGATATGTCCTACTGGTTGAACGAGGACGGAACAAAGCACAGAATGTTCCCTAATCAGGATCCTGCAAACGACGTTGAGAACCCTTACTGGATCATCAACAAGAACAACATGACCGACCGCAACGAGCGTTTCACAGGTGCTGTAAATGCAAATGCAAACATCACCGATTGGTTGAACGTTTCATACAGAGTAGGTGTTGATACCTATAATAATGATTCTTACACATACATCGCTCCAGGTGCTGCCGCAAAGGAAACATATCAGAACGGTCGTTTGAGCAAGAGCAAGGTTAACTACACATACCTTACCAACAACCTTATGGTTAACGCTCACAAGACCTTCGGTGACTTTGACTTCAACCTCCTCGTAGGTGGTACATCAGAGTTGACAAAGAGGGTAAGACAGAGCCAGTGGGGCTGGGATTTCGTTCTCCCTGGAACAATAAGCTTCGGTAACATACTTGACAAGAACAAACATTTCACAGAGTCAACTTCACGCAAACGTCTGGTAGGTCTCTATGGTGAGTTCCGTGCAGCTTACAAGAACATTGCTTACTTGACAGTTACAGGACGTAACGACTGGTCTTCAACACTTCCAAAGAGCAACCAGTCTTACTTCTATCCATCAGTAAGTGGTTCATTCGTATTCACAGAGGTTCTTCCTAAGAACGACATTCTTACTTTCGGTAAGGTAAGAGCTTCCTGGGCAAAGGTTGGTAAGGACGCCGATCCATACCTCACAAACTTCTATATGTGGGATTCAGAGGTTGTTAACGGCAACTTCACAGGTGTTGGTAACAGCTGGACAGGTGGTTCTTCAAACATGAAGCCTGAAATTCAGAAATCATGGGAAGTTGGTGCCGAGTTGAAATTCTTCAACGGACGCTTGAACGCTGACTTCACATACTACAACTCAAAGACAGACGACCAGATCATCAGCCCTCGTCTTGCTCAGTCAACAGGTTACATCTTCCTTACCACAAACTGCGGTTCTGTTATGAACAAGGGTATTGAGGTTATGTTGAGCGGTACTCCTATTGAGTCAAAGAACTTCTCTTGGAACATTACTGTGAATATGGCAAGAAACAAGGGTACTCTTGGTGATTTCATTACAGGAGTTGACCTCCTCTATGTTACAGACGTTCAGCTCGGTGGAATCAAGGCAGCTTCAGTTCCTAACGGAAACTTCCTTGCTCTCACAGGTAACCGCTGGTTGAGAGAGAAGGTTGACGGAAAGGAGCTCAGCAACGGCCGTTATCAGGTTGATGCTGCTACCGGTCTTTACAAACTCGAAGGCAACTCAACAAACATAGTTGGTAACCGTGAGCCTAAACTCACAGGTGGTATCAGCAATGACTTCCGTTACAAGAACCTCACATTGTCATTCCTCCTTGACTTCCGTATTGGTGGTGACATCTACAATGGTACACAGTATTATCTCACAGGACGTGGCCAGTCTCTCATGACAGCTGCAAATCGTGACAAAGTTACCGTTACCGGTGTTGATTCAAAGAGTATGGAGCCTGTTGAATACACTTATGAGAGAGGCCAGAATTATGTTATCAATGGCAAGACCTATGCAGGTGCTTACATGATACAGCAGTACTGGAGCAACTACCAGGAGAATGCATACAACTTCATGACAGAGACCAACTGGTTGAAACTCCGTTCAATCAGCCTTGCTTACGATTTCTCAAATCTTATCAAGGGTCAGTCATTCATAAAGAACCTCACAGCTACTGTAGCAGCAACAAACCTCTTCACTTGGACAAACTACAAGGGCGGTATGGATCCTGAGGTTGCAGCAGTTGGTTCAGGTACTGGTGGATCCGGTTCAGTAGGCGTTGATTATTGCGGCGTTCCTAGCCAGAGATCATTCTCATTCGGTGTAAACCTTACATTCTAATTTAAAAAGGAGATATATATATGAAAAAGATATTACTTAGTTTAATGTGTATTGCTCTCCTTCTGGGCACCACATCCTGCAAGGATTGGCTGGACGTTAACACCGATCCTGACAGCCCAAGTGCGGAGACCGCAACTGTTGATGTACGTCTCCCTTGGATTCAGTACTACTATATGTACGCTTGGGGCAATGCTTGCTTCCGTACAAACCTTACCACTCAGATGTTTGCAATGGCCAGCCGTACAGCTACCAACTCATTGCTTATGGAATGGGACTATGCACAGGGCCACTCAACAACAGCTTACCAGAACTGGTTCATTGGCGCAGCCTGCAACATTCCTTACCTTTATGATGCTGCCGATAAAGAAGGCGCATCTCATTATAAAGCAGCGGCTCTCATCATTGAGGCAATGGGTTCAGTACTGATGGTTGACCTCTTTGGTGAAATGCCACACGCTGAAGCTTGTGATGGCGCTACACTTGCTCCTTCATACGATGACGGCGATGTAATCTACGCAACTTGTCTCTTGTATCTTGATGAGGCAATCAGTCTTCTCAGTTCACCTCAGGACGCTACAGCTACTCCACTTGCTAAGGGTGACTGCTGGTTTGGTGGTGATGCCAATAAATGGAAGATGCTTGCGCATCTTATGAAAGCAAGAATGTATATGACAATGAGCAAGCTCGATGATTCTTACATTCAGAACGCTATTGATTGCATTAACGCTTCAGGCATGAAGAGCCATTCAGACGACCTTATTGCAACCTTTGCTAACGTTGAGTCAGCAAACACCTGCTTCACAGTAGGTGATGCATACGGTCCTTGCACAATCTGGGACTCTGCTGCTTGGGGAACAGGCCAGAGAATGAACAGATGGTATGTAAATCTTCTTACTAACTTCAAGAAAAAGGCTGATCCTACCAAACCAGATCCTCGTGCTGAGAAGCTTCTTCCTTCTGCAATGTACCATGTTGATCTCAATGAGGCTGGCAACCAGATTGTTTCTTACGAATGGTTGCTGGACGAAGGTATTGACTGCTATGCAGCAGATGGCGGTCAGAAGGCTGCAAGACACGTGCTCGGCAACTGCAACGCAACTCTTACTCCAGCTGTTTCACAATCAGACGCAGCAAGAATCAGAACATATCCTAACTCATCAATTGCCAACTCTTACAAAAGCGTGGATGATTTCGTAGCTGGCGTAAAGAAATATTACAGAGAAGGCAAGGATGTAAAGATAACAGTTAATCCGGACAATGTACAGATTGAGTATCTTCCTGGTGCAATGATGGTTGTTGATAACGAGCCATTGTATGTAGAGGATATCAAGTATGTTCAGCTCGCAGGTGATGGTCTCTTTGAATGCGGCGGTTTGGCTGCAAACGATGTGAACTGCTACCGTTCAGGAAGTAACGCAACAACAAGATCTTTGGGTTACGTTCAGGGAACAGGTTCATTCTACACAAGACCTGATTCAGACGGTGATATTTTCACATATGCAGAGGCTTGCTTCATCAAGGCTGAGGCTTACTTCCTTAAAGGCAACAAGGGCGAAGCTCTTAAAGCATACAGAGATGGTATTCAGGCTCATTTCGACAGAATGAATGTGAAACTCAACGAATGGAAAGGCAAGGGAAGCTGCACAACAGCAAGAGGCTTTGACGTAAGTTTCGCTTATGGCCCTATGGATGCTCAAGCTATTTCGAAGTATATGGGTAGTAATGCTGTATGCCAAAACGAAGGCGAACTTACTCTTTCAGACATCATGATGCAGAAGTTCATTGCTATGGGTCCTAACTACCAGAACTGGAATGATATGCGTAAGTATGACTACTACGACAAGGGAGTTTATACAGAAATGCAAGAGCCTGCATACAGACCTGGTACAACTTCAACAATTGGAACAGGCAGGTCATTCTTCCCAAGAAGGTGGATGCACTCTACACATGAGACTAACTACAACAACGCTCACTGCTATGAGTCTTATGCGAAGTACAGTACAATTCAGGGTGCTACTGACAAGAGCATTCCTTATGTTCCAGTATTCTGGGATGCTGAGGCTCCAAAATTCTAGTAGTTTGATACTATAATTAAAAGGCGGCTTGTTAAAGTCGCCTTTTTTATTGTAAAAAGCAGAAATTGTCTGTGTGAGTTAATTCATTAAGCGAAATCACATGGACAGTAATCTGCTTATGAATTCAGCTTGTGCCTGTTTGGAGAGGATGTTCACCTTTATTGGAACATAGAACAGTTTGGCCTTGAGGTCCTTGTTTATGTAGCGCGAGTTGATCAGGCGCTTGCTGTCCTTCTCAGTTGTGAGAACAACGGCAAGAGGATTGTTCCTTGAAAGACTGTCTATGTGTGAGATGTCAGACTGCGTGAAGTTCCTGTGGTCTGCGAAGCTTATGGCATCCTTCATCTTGAAGTTCAGTTCAACGTGATTGAAGAAATCCTTGTTGGTTGCTATGCCGCTGAATGCAATCGCTTCCTTGGAATAAATGTATCGGGTGTTGCATTCCTTTGGGAAGACTCCCTGAGGCGTGCAGTAATCTATCGAGGTGAAGAATAAATCCTGATCCGGCCTGAGCTTGAGTTTCTTCCTCCAGATTGCCTCCTGCTGGATTGCGGCCTCCCTGGCTGCTTCCTCAACCTGAATGCCTTCCATGAAACCCATCTGAGGGCATTTGGTGACTATGACAATATCGGCTCTCTTCTTCTGCTCGGGCAGATCCCTCAGATTGCCAAGTGGCAGGAGTTCGTCCTGGTCAATCGGGCGGTTCCAGTCAACAAGGAGAATGTTCTTTGAAGGAATGACCCTGCGGTGCTGGAAAGCATCATCGAGGAGTATGATCCAAGGCTTCTCTGGTTGTGAGAAGATGTCGGTTCCTTCAAGAGGGAAGTCTTCAGAATTGTCCGGTGTATTGGCCTTTATGGATTTATTGCCTATTATATTAAGAATCTCCTCAATTCCTTTCTGGCGGTCCTCACATACGGCAACAAGAATGTCGGGGAACTTCTGCTTGATCTGCAGAGGCTCGTCTCCACTTATTTGTGCGGAGTCGCTTTCTTCAAGCAGATGGAAACCCTTTGTCCTGCGCTTGTACCCGCGGCTGAGCACGGCAATGTTCATTCTGTCCTGAAGCAGACGGATGATCATTTCTACGTGAGGGGTCTTGCCTGTTCCGCCAACCGTTACGTTACCTATGCATATTACAGGAATGGGGTAGGACTTGCCCTTGATCCTTCCGGTATCATAAAGCCAGTGCCTGATTTTCAGGGTGAGCCAGTATGGGAACAAAAATATTCTGCTTTTTATCATATTCCTTGAGAAATTTTCAACTTATTAAAGTGTTTGACTGTTCATCATAGACACCGGACCAGTTTTCATTTATGTAATCCAGAAGTTTCAGGACCTCGTTGGGGTCACATTCGGTCACAAGCTTGAGGCGGGTGGGCTTGAAGTCCGGCAGTCCTTTGAAATAGCAGCTCAGGTGGCGGCGCATTTCCAGCATTCCAACCCTTTCTCCCTTCAGTTCTATTGACCTGCGATAGTGTTTCTTTGCAAGTTCAACCTTCTGGCTCACAGTGAGCGGTTCCATAAGTGTGCCCTGCTTCAGGTAGTGCTTGATTTCCTGAAAAATCCATGGATGTCCGAAAGTGGCCCTTCCTATCATTATTGCGTCAATACCGTAGTTGTCGAATGCGGCTTTCGCCTGCTGCGGAGTGCAGATGTCGCCGTTGCCTATAACAGGTATGTGCATGCGCGGGTTGCGCTTCACTTCTCCTATGAGAGTCCAGTCCGCATTGCCCTTGTACATCTGGCATCTTGTGCGTCCGTGAATGGTGAGCGCCTGGATTCCTGCGTCCTGCAGACGCTCGGCAAGTTCAACTATGATTTTTGAACTGTCATCCCAGCCAAGGCGGGTCTTGACAGTTACAGGTAGCTTGACCGCATCAACCACACGCTTGGTGATTTCAACCATTTTGTCCGGCTCGCGCATCATTCCGCTTCCGGCGCCCCGGCCTGCAATCTTGTTCACAGGGCAGCCGAAGTTTATGTCAATCACATCGGCTCCCGATCCGCCTGATAGTTCTGCGGCCCTTTCGGCCAGCTGGGCTGCGCTTACCATTGCATCCGGAATGTGACCGTAAATCTGGATTCCAATTGGCTTCTCGTACGGGTAGGTGACCATCTTGGCAAAGGATTTCGCCGCATCGTGCACCAGCCCGTCTGAAGAGACGAACTCCGTGTACATCATATCCGCACCATATTCCTTGCAAATGTAGCGGAACGATGCATCGGTCACATCCTCCATTGGAGCAAGGAACAGTGGCTTTTCTCCGAAATCTATATTGCCAATTTTCATAATTTGCGTTAACTTGCAAACCGCTTGCAAAATTAATGATTTGGTTTTGTCTTTAAAAGAAATTCGTTTATGAAACGGTTGTCAATACTAGTCCTGTCCTTGCTGGCAATGCTCGGGACAAGTCATACCAACGTATTCGCTCAGGATGCTTCCATCCTGAAGCCCGCCTGCGAGAAAGTTTTCATTCTTACCGACCGGGAGGTTTACGCACCCGGTGACACCATTGTTTTCAAGGGTTACATTGCAGACCCTACGGAGGCTCCTGTAAGCCGATATCTTTATGTTGAGCTGCTGAATCAGAGTCTGGACAGAAACGGTGAGGCAAAAAAGAACTTCATGCCTAAAGTGCTTGAGTGGGCAAAGGTGTATGAGATTGACGGCGCTTACAACGGAGCATTGTTCATACCGGAGTCGCTCTCTGATGGTACATATATTATAAGAGCGTACACACGTGCGCAGAAGGATGCGCCGGGTCAGTTGCTTTTCCATAAAAGAATACTCGTTGATGCCTCCTCATCTTCACCAGACCAGCCTGTTTCGGAGGCTCTCGTGAACGCCCAGCTTGCTCAGGCAGGGCAGTTATGGTCCCGTATGGACAAATCATCCTTTGTTCCGGGCCAGAGGGAAATGATTCAGAAAGTACGTTTCTCCGTATTCACTTCAAGGAAGAAACTTCCAAAGAAGTATGAAGTGGGCATTGCCTCCGATGATCTCGGACTTTATCTTTCCTATAAGATTGAGGACGGGAAGATCCTGAATCCCGACGCATTTGCCAATGCTTATCTGGAGATTGACAGTGAAGGTGAAAGCACTCCTTCAAGCTGCAGATTCGCCCTTTCAATCCCTGATTTCTACGATGGAGTTTCCTTTGTAGTGAATGTCACAGGCTCCTTCTTCCTTTATCCCGCCCCTTGCGAGGCTGAGTTTGCTTCTTTCTTTGATTATTCATCCACCGGCGATGGTTCACTATCGCAAGTGAAAAATTATCATAAATACAACGACAGCAGGGTTAAGGATCCGGATGATGAAATTAAAGCGGATACATTGAACACCCTTGTGGTTGCTGCGGAAAGCAAGCC
>JAGHUC010000072.1 GCA_018065035.1 Candidatus Egerieousia equi
ATGGTAATCAGAAAACATACTGGAAAACAATCATAATCTATGAAACGAATTTTAACCGTAATCCTGCTGGCCCTGAGCTGCTCCGCCTGCGGAGTAATGGGACAGATCAACTGGGACTCGCCACAAATGCAGCAGGCAGCTGCCGCAGCACTCACGGCTGCATCAATAAACGACAATCAGATAGCCCTTCTCAGCAGAGAGGCCGTTGCACAGATGGATGCACAGAACAAACTTGCCGATGAGAAATATCAGCAGCGGCTTGCAAGACTGATGAACGGAATCAATGATGTTGAGGGCCTGAAGATCAATTACAAGGTCTATCAGACAAACGAGGTGAACGCCTTTGCCTGCGGTGATGGCTCAATACGTGTATACAGCGCCCTGATGGACATTATGGACGATGACGAACTTATGGCAATAATCGGGCATGAATGCGGACACGTGGTTCACAAGGACACCAAGAAGGCAATGAAAAACGCATATCTCACTTATGCGGCAAGATATGCGTTAGGTTCAACCGGTGGAACAATAGGTGCTCTTTCAATGTCTGCCCTTGGAGACATAGGCCAGGCTTTCGTAAGCTCGCAATATTCCCAGAAGCAGGAATTTGCCGCCGATGACTACGGCTACAAATTCTCGACCGAGCACGGCTACAGTCCTTACAGCATGGCTAAGGCACTTGAGAAACTTGTTCAGCTTGCAGGTGGGAAACAGGCATCATCCGTACAGAAAATGTTCTCTTCTCACCCCGACAGCGCGGAACGCGCACAGCGCATGCGCCAGAAGGCCGACGCCGCAAGCAAGCAGAAACCGTAATTAAACGGTCATTATCTCCTTTTCCTTGGCAGCGATGATTTCATCAATCTTCTTGTTGAAAGCATCCGTTTCTTTCTGAATCTGAGCCTCTGCGTCCTTGCAGACATCCTCAGGAAGACCATCCTTCTGGAATTTCTTGTGAGCGTCAACAACCTCTCTGCGGGCGTTGCGTACGCTTACCTTTGCGTTCTCACCTGCTGTGCGGGCCTGCTTTACAAGATCCTTGCGCCTTTCCTCTGTCAATGGTGGAATGTTGATACGGATGTTCTCGCCGTTGTTCTGAGGTGTATAACCGATGTTGGCAGCAAGAATTGCCTTCTCAATAAGAGGAATCATTTTCTTCTCCCAAGGCATGATGATCATTGTCCTTGCATCAGGGCTGGTAACGCTGGCAACATTTGGAATTGGAGTAGGTGATCCATAATAGTCAACCATCACCTGCTGGAAAATTGCAGGATTAGGTTTGCCTGCGCGGTATGTCTTGAGATCCTCCTCAAGATGGGAAATAGCCTTTGACATCTTTTCCTTTGCGGAAGCAATGTTCTGTTTTGAAACGCTGATATCCATAGTTGTATATTTTTTGATGATTTTTTCAGTAACAGTATTGTTATTTTACTGTGGTTCCTATCTCCTCACCTGCAAGAAGTTTTGTAAGGTTGCCTGGAGTGTCCATATCGAACACAACTATAGGGCACTTGTTCTCCTTGCAAAGCGTGAAGGCTGTAAGATCCATTATCTTGAGACCGCGCTTGTACACTTCATCAAATGAAATGGTGGTGAATTTAGTTGCTGTAGGGTCCTTTTCAGGATCTGCCGTATATACACCATCAACACGGGTGCCCTTGAAAAGAGCATCGGCCTCAATCTCACAGGCTCTGAGCGCACTTGCGGAATCGGTTGTGAAGAACGGATTGCCTGTACCGCCCGCTATGATTGCCACACCGCCTTTCTCCATAAGCTCCAAGGCTTTCTCCTTGGCGTAATACCTTGCAACCGGCTCCATTGGAAGCGATGTGAACACCTCTGTTTCAACACCTTCGTCCTTGATGAACATTGCCAGACCAAGGCTGTTTATCACTGTTGCCAGCATACCCATCTGGTCTCCCTTCACGCGGCTGAATCCCTTGCTCAGGCCCTGTACTCCCCTGAAGATATTGCCTCCGCCGATTACTATTCCAATCTGCACTCCGCTCTTTGCGGCAGCGGCTATTTCCTTGGCATATTGAGTCATTCTCACATTGTCCAGGCCTTTGCCGGAATCACCCCCAAGGCTCTCTCCGCTAAGTTTCAATAATATCCTTTTGTACTTCATATTCCCATTTTTATTAAACAAAAGTAGCCAAAGATTATGATAATTGCAACTAAGAGATTATCTTTGCTAAAATTGTGTAAAAAGTATTTTGCACGTAAAGCGGATAATAATTAAAAAATCAATAATAGAATATGGCAAATATTTTTAAATCTTCCATTGGAAAGAAACTCATCATGAGTGTGAGCGGTTTGTTCCTCATCCTGTTCCTGTTTGTTCACGCATTTGTAAACTCTCTTTCACTTATCAGTGACGAGGCTTTCAATGCAGGTTGTGAATTCATGGCTCTCCCTGTAGTAACAGTCATTGTTCCTGTTCTGGCATTCGGTTTCCTGATTCACATCATTTATGCTCTTGTACTTTCATACGGCAACCTCAAGGCTCGCGGTTCACAGCGTTACGCAGTTGCCAACAAGGCAAAGACAGATGACTGGGCAGCAAAGAACATGCTCGTTCTCGGAGTTATCATTCTCCTTGGAATAGCTCTCCATCTTACAGATTTCTGGGCAAAGATGCAGCTCGCAGACTGGAAAGGCGGTTTCGTTCCTGCAGGCGCAGACGTAATGCACGTAACATTCAAATCAACCTGGATAACCATTCTCTACATTGTATGGTTCGTATTCCTCTGGTTGCACCTCAACCACGGTTTCTGGAGCGCAATCCACACAATCGGCTGGAACAACGATATCTGGATGAAACGTTGGAAAGCAATAGGTCTGGTAGTTTCTACAATCCTTGTTATTGTATTCATAGCAGTTGCTATCAACGCTCACATTGCAGC
>JAGHUC010000029.1 GCA_018065035.1 Candidatus Egerieousia equi
TCGTTTTGAGGAAAATGTGGCCAAACGTGCTTCAAATCCCACAAACAGGAGCATTTCGTCAAAAAAAGTAACCAAATGCTATTGAAGAGAAGACAAAGTGAACTCAAACCCTCATAACATAAGGGGTTTGCGTTCAGGTAGAAGAAAAACATATCTGATTATCAATTAGTTACAAAACATAGTGACCTCAAACCCCTCAAACTGCGGGGGTTTGAGGTCACTTGTAACTAAAGACACGGCCAACCAAGCATATTTTCGGCAAAAAGCCTGACCGAAGAAAGGCCGCATCAGCGGCCTGGCGGAGCGCGCGAACCTGCGGAATGCGAAAACTTGCTCAAAGAGTGCGAATAGTTGCGAAAAGCAGCAGGTTCGGTATAGCCCGTGAGCGGTGCAATACTGATACCGCATCAGCAGTATAGCGATGCCCGCGGATTTGGGCGAAAGCAAATAAGTGGCGCAAAGGCCCAAATCCGGTATAGGGCAAGGAGCGGAAATAAACCAAAGTGGCATGTGACCTGTTTGCAAGAAAATTTTGCCCGGAAAATACAAAATTTTCTTTGTGAAGAACGGGAATGAACACAACTGCCGCCCTCAACGTATTGTCCCAAGCGGCAAACGGGAAGCAAGAACGGTCAACAAGCGATTGGAAAAAGATAATTTGGTATTAACTTTGTAGGATGTGGTCAATATCAATTTCAATATTGACTTGAGAATATAATTGTTTGAATTATGAAAAGAATGAGATTGGCCGTTGCTGCGGTTCTGACATTGATGATTTGTGCTGCTTTTGCAGGAAATGCATACGCCCAGAAAAAAGTGTTGAACCTTGATTCCCTGCTTCAAGGCAGTGAATTCGTAAAGATTGACATTCCGCAGAACAGCAGCTCCGCATTCCTTGACGGAGTGAAATATCTTAACCAGAATGATTTGCAAAAAGCCAAGGAGAATTTCAATGAAGCTCTGAATCAGGCGCAGAGCAATGAAAGCCGAACAGCGGCCCTGTTCTATCTGGGCAAGATTGCCGTTATGAACCAGGACGTTCCGGCTGCACACGCCTACCTTGAGAAGGCTCTCGAGAATGATTCCACGAATTTCTGGTGCCTGAGCATAATGGGCAAGATCTACGCAGCCGCAGGACAGCTGCCTGAAGCAGAAAAGACATACAACAAACTCATAAAGTACCATCCTCAGGACAATGAAGCGTATTATGAACTAATGAACCTGTATGCAAGAAGGGGTGAGTTCGAGCGTTGTTTTGAAATGATGGACAGAATCGAGGCCAAGAACGGCAGGACTGACCAGACCATAATGACCAGGTACAACATATACCGCGCCCAGCAGAACATGGAAGGAGCGTTCAAGTTCATGTCCGGCATTGAGAAAGCGGACCGCAGCCCGTTCATAAGCTGCATTATCGGTGACCTTTACGCAGAAAAGATGCAGGATTCCACAGCGATGGCGTATTACAATGAAGCCCTGGAGGAGGACCCCAACTTCACCAACGCAATCTACGGACAGGCTGAAATCTACAAGCACAAGGGTGATTACCAGACATATTTCAGGAAACTCACCACCGTGATGGCAAGCCCGAGCATAAGCGCCCCCGCAAAGACCGGATACCTGCACGAAATGTTCAGAAACACCAGACTGGAGCCCAAACTCAAGCCGGAGATAGATTCCCTCATGATGACCTTCTACCAGGCCCACCCGGCCGATACTTCAGTAACATATCTGTGCGCAAGCTATTTCTATTCCAATAATGACACGAAACTGGCCAAGCAGATATTCTCCAACAACAAGAACTTCCATCCTGACGATCCTCTGGCCGCCCAGAAATACATCCTCGCCCTCTTCTATGACAAGGACTATGAAGGTGCCGAGGCCGCTGCAAGAGAAAGCATGAAGGACTTCCAGGACAGCCTGGTATTCCCTGAACTGCTTGCATACATGCAGTATCAGCAGAAAAAGTACGACCAGACACTGGAAACATACAAACTGATGCTCAAGATGACCCAGAAATCAGGGGACAAGGAAGCGGAGATTAATGTCTATTCCCAGATGGCGGACATATATTACAAGCTGGAAGACCAGAAGGAATGCTTCAGGATATACAAGAAGGTCATAAAGATGGCTCCGGACCACATTCCTTCCCTGAACAACTATGCATACTTCCTCTCCGAAGCAGGCAAGGACCTGAAGAACGCCCGCAAGATGAGCCAGAAAACCATTGAGGCCGAACCGGACAATCCTACGTACCTTGACACTTACGCCTGGATTGCATATCTGATAGGAATGCAGATGGACAAGCCCGACCGTGACCTGTACCTTGATGAGGCAATCAAGACAATGAAGCATGCAATGCTCTACGGAGGCAAGGAAAGCGATGTGATTCTTGACCATTACGCAACAATGCTCTATGCCACCAAGGAATATGAACTGGCTTTCATCTATTGGGAGCAGGCTGCAAAACTTGCACCTGATGCAGGCTACATGGAAAAACTCAAACTCAAGAAAATCGAAGCAAAACAGAAATAATGGAAACAATTCAGCTATTCTGCAAGAACTCAGGCAAATTCTACGAAGTTGAACCAGGATGCTCACTGAAGGAGTTTCTGGCCATTGCAGGCAAGGACATTCCTGTTAACGACTGGCTTGCCGCATATGCCAACAACCAGCTCAAGGAGCTCAGATACAAGCTGTACACCAACCAGTCCATTGAATTCATAGGCTCCGATATCCCTGACGGACAGAAAGTTTACAGCCGTTCGCTGTGCATGCTGGTCCAGAAGGCGGTTAACGAGCTCTGGGGCAACGAGGCCAAACTTATCTTTGATTATTCACTGCCGATGGGTTTGTATGGCAAGATTGAGGGAAGAAGCTTCACCGCTTCAATGAAGGAGCAGCTCAAAGAAAAGATTGCCTCATACATCAAGGCCGATATTCCTTTCATTAAGAAGAAACTTCCTAGTAAGGATGTCATTGCGCTTTATGAAAAAAGAGGTCAGCACAACAAGGCTGAAATCTGCAGGCAGATTGATGACTTCTACTCCACAACATACTGGTGCGGTGATTACTGCGACACCTTCTATGGTCCTCTGCTTTACTCAAGTTCCTGCATAAAGGCCTGGAACATTGTTGAGTACAATGAAGGCTTCTGTCTCCAGTTCCCGCTTTCAGGCAGCAATGGAGAACTGCCGCACTTTGCGTATCAGCAGAAACTGTTCAATATCTTTGAAGAGAATTCACAGTGGCTCAGAGTTCTTGGAGCCAACAACATATCAACAATCAACAACGCTATTCTCAAAGGTTACGCAAAAAGCGTGGTTGCAGTTGCCGAAGTGCTTCACGAACGCAAGTATGCACAGATTGCCGACATGGTTTACCAGCGCAGGGACAAGGTGAAGGTTGTGCTTCTGGCCGGGCCTTCATCTTCAGGCAAGACAACCACCAGCCTGCGAATAGCCGTTCATCTCAAGGCACTTGGACTGAATCCTGTTGTCATTGAAATGGACAATTACTTTGTTGACAGGGCAAGGACTCCTAAGGACGAGAAAGGCGAGTACGATTTCGAATCATTGTATGCAATGGACCTCAAACTGCTCAACACCCAGCTCAACCAGCTGTTCAACGGTGAGGAGATAGAACTTCCAAGATACGATTTCGCTTCCGGAACAAGCCAGCCAAGCGGCAGGAGGATAAAGCTCAAGGACAATGACATTCTTGTAATGGAAGGAATTCATGCCCTGAACCCTGAACTTACAAGCGGCATTGCCCCTGAAAAGAAGTTCAAGGTTTACGCAAGCGCTCTCACCACCTTGTCCATTGATGAGAACAACTACATTTCAACTTCCGACAACAGGTTGCTCAGACGTATTGTCCGCGACAACAATTTCAGATCATACAGTGCTGAAAACACCATTCTCAGATGGAAGAGCGTGCG
>JAGHUC010000108.1 GCA_018065035.1 Candidatus Egerieousia equi
CTTACAATCCACTCTTCACAGATGATGCATCAGTGGTGGAAAGTGCCGGCATGAAAGTGGAGGTGCTCCCTGGCAGCAGGTATAATATCAAGATCACCACAACCGAAGATATGCCATTGGGAGAGTTCCTCCTCAATTATTTCTGACGTTTGTTCTTTAAACTGCTCTCGCTTTCAGTTTCGCCGCCCACCCATACCTGTCTTTCAATTGCCTGATCGAGGGAGATCAGAGTCTCTGTGCTTTGAATATAAGGTATGTGCTGGATTGTGTCAATAAGAATGCTCATAAGGTGGTCATTGTCCTTGCAGAACATCTTTACAAGCAAAGCATGCTTGCCTGTTACAAAATGGCATTCAACAACCTCAGGGATTTTCTTCAGTGCCGCGATTACTTCAGGATAATGGCTTGATTCAGAGAGTGATACTTGAATGAAAGCACACACGTTCAGACCAAGGGTCTTTGGCTTTACCAGCAGTCTGGAACCTGTGATTATTCCAACGCTCTCCATTTTCTTCACGCGCTGGTGTATGGCGGCACCCGAAACATTGCATTCCCTGGCTATTTCAAGGAAAGGCATTCTTGCGTTCTTGACCAGATAATAGAGGATTTTCTGGTCGATTTCATCTAAATAATACTTTGACATATATGGTTTTGTTTATTTTCTGGTTTTTCCGGTTCCGGAACTTTTCGCTGCCTTTGCCGCCTTTGCTGCCCTGAAGCCTGATTTTCCTGAAGGAGTGGATGAACTTATTATCCTTTTGCAGTCCTCCAGGCTCATGGCTGACGCATCGGTGCCTTTTTCAATCTTGTAGTTACCTGCCGCATAATCCTTTCCGTCAATGGCCGCACCTGAATATTTGATATACGGGCCGAAACGTCCGTCAAGAATCTCAACGCCGATTTCAGGGAATTCCTTGATATGTTTGCGTTCTTCCCGGGTCTTGTGGTTTTCAATGGCTTCCACAGCCTGCTGCAGGGTTATGGTATATGGGCTCATGCCTTTTGGTACGGACACGAAGCTGCTTCCGTATTTGATGTACGGACCGAAGCGTCCGTTTGACACGCTTACCTTCACCTCATTGTACTCACCAAGATTTCTTGGAAGTTCAAATAGCTTGAGGGCTTCCTCGAGTGTTATGGAACCTATGAGCTGACCGCTGGCAAGGGATGCGAACTGCTTTTCAGAATCATCGTTCGCTCCTTTCTGAACCAAAGGGCCGAATTTGCCGAGTCTTGCAATTATAGGCTTTCCGCTGGCAGGGTCGGTACCCAGCACTCTTTCCGAATGGGCTCTTTCGGTTTCGGTGATAGAATTTTCAACCTCTTTATGGAATCCCTTGTAGAAAGCGGCAATCATTTTGTTCCATACAAGTTTTCCGCAGGCAACCTTGTCAAAGTCCTCCTCAACGCTGGCTGTGAAACCATAGTCAAGTATGTCCTTGAAATTGTTCTCAAGGTAGTCGGTTACAAGCATTCCAATGTCCTGTGGGAACAGCTTGTTCTTTTCCGCACCGTAGTTCTCCTTGCTTTCCTCGCGGCTTATATTGCCTGCCTTCAAGGAGAAGACTACAATGTCGCGCTGCAATGCAGGGCGGCTTTCCCTCTTTATGTAGCCTCTCTGAGTGATGGTTGTAATGGTAGGGGCGTAGGTTGAAGGCCTTCCAATACCCAGTTCCTCCATCTTCTTCACCAGAGATGCTTCTGAATATCTCTGAGGTTTCTGAGTGTATTTCTGTGCAACGGCAATCTTTACGGCGTTCAGTGAGTCACCTATGTTCATTGCAGGCAGTATCTGGTTCTCATCCTGTGCCGCATTGTCATCGTCGGTGCTTTCAAGATAGACTTTAAGGAATCCCGGGAAAAGTATCTGCTCGCCGCTGCTTGTGAATTTCTCCTCAATCTCAGGGGCTCCTATGGTAAGGGTGGTTTTCTCAACCCTTGCGTTAGACATCTGTGATGCCACGGCTCTTTTCCATATCAGCTCGTAAAGTTTCTTTTCCTGAGCTGTTCCTTCAATGGTGGTGTTGGCTACGTATGTAGGCCTTATGGCTTCGTGGGCTTCCTGTGCGCCCAGACTCTTTGTCTTGAACTGCCTCGGCCTTGAGTACTCCGCACCCCAGGAAGATACAATGAGCTCCTTTATTGTATTTATCGCCAGTGAAGAAAGATTGGTGGAGTCCGTTCTCATATAGGTGATGAGTCCGCTTTCATAGAGTCTCTGGGCTATCATCATGGTCTGGGATACTGAAAAACCAAGTTTCCTCGATGCTTCCTGCTGGAGGAGTGAGGTGGTGAAAGGAGGGGCCGGGGATTTCTCCATCTCCCTGGTGTCACAGCCTTCAAGGGAGAAATGCGCATCCTTGCACTTCTCAAGGAAGGAAACCGCACTTACCTCATCGGGGAATCTGCCTTCAGAGCTTGCGTTCAGCTTGACGGAAGCTTTTTCCTTTACAGGATGGAAAACTCCTGAGGCCTTGAAGTAAGGCTCTGTCTTGAAATCCAGAATCTCCCTTTCTCTCTCCACAATGAGTTTGAGGGCAACCGACTGCACGCGGCCTGCAGAGAGCTTGGGAGCAACTTTTTTCCACAGCACCGGCGATAGTTCAAATCCAACCAGCCTGTCCAGCACCCTTCTGGCCTGCTGGGCGTTCACCAGATTCATGTCTATCTCCCGTGGATTGTCAATTGCCTCAAGAATGGCGTGCTTCGTTATTTCATGGAACGCAATCCTCTTTGTGTTGCCGGCACTCAGACCCAGTGTCTGGAACAGATGCCAGGAAATGGCTTCTCCCTCGCGGTCCTCATCGGATGCAAGCCATACGGTGCTTGCTTTCCTGGCCAGGGCCTTGAGCTCGCTTACAACTTTCTTCTTGTCTGCAGAAATCTCATAATCAGGTTCAAAGCCGTTTTCAATGTCAATTCCAAGTTTCTTTTTAGAAAGATCCCTTATATGTCCGAAGCTTGATTTTACAGTGTATCCTTTGCCAAGGAATTTCTCAATGGTCTTTGCTTTCGCAGGAGACTCAACAATTACTAAATTTTCACTCATACCTTCAATATCCACATTAATATTTAGTATTTTTGTGCAAATTTACTTGAATTTAGAGAATTATCAATAGAGAACGCAATTTTGCATTATAATTTGAAATGAACCTAACTAACAGAAAATCAATAGTTAAATGGATTTGGGCAATAGTATTTGCACCTATTGCTTTAATTTTTTTAGCACTGCTTTTCGTGTCATTGTTCGGAAGAATACCTTCTTTTGAGGAACTCGAAGACCCGAAAAGCAAGCTTGCAACCGAAATAATAGCGGACGATGGCACCGTTCTCACCACCTTTCACATTGAGAACCGTTCATACACAACCTACGATGAACTCTCACCTTATCTGCGAGATGCTTTGGTGGCAACTGAGGATGCGCGTTTCTACAGCCACAGCGGCATAGACGGCAAGAGTCTTGCGCGCGTAACGGTGAAATCACTGCTTATGGGCAACAGAACGGGCGGTGGCGGTGGAAGTACAATCACCCAGCAGCTTGCAAAATCACTGTTTCCGCGAGATACCGTAAGGCACAGATTCCCCGGCGCAAAATATTTCGTGCTTGCAGGCAGCAAGTTCAAGGAGTGGATCACCGCGGTGAAACTCGAGCGCAACTATACAAAGGAGGAGATCCTGAGCATGTACCTCAACGCAGTGTTCTTTGGCAGCAATGCCTACGGAATAAAGGCGGCGAGCGAGACCTTCTTCGGGAAGCTTCCTGCAGATTTGAACATTGAGGAAAGCGCCCTGCTTGTGGGTATGGTGAACATGCCAACAAGGTACAATCCTGTACGTAATCCGGAACTATCTCTGGGCAGGCGCAACCACGTGCTCAAGCAGATGAAGAAATACGGATACATTGACAACGCTCAGTATGATTCAATAGTCCAGCTTCCAATCACCTTGAATTTCTGTCCTATGGACCACAACTCAGGTCTGGCTCCACATTTCAGGGACATGATAAAGAGAACTATGAGCGCCTCAAAGCCAAAGCGCGGCAATTACTCCAATCCGCAGGATTATTCCGCAGATTCACTGCTTTGGGAAACGGACCCTCTTTACGGCTGGCTCAACAAGAATCTTAAACCTGACGGCTCCAAATACAATCTTGACAAGGACGGCCTGAAGATATACACACCAATAAACGCAAAGATGCAGCAGTATGCCCAGGAGGCCGTTGAGGAGCATCTTTCAAGATCGCTGCAGCCGGCATTGAGCAGGGAGCTCAAGTGGAAGAAGAATCCTCCTTTTGACAACAGCGTTTCAGACGACGTCATTGACCGTATCATGAAACTGGCCCGCCGCTGGTCAGACCGCTATATGGCAATGAAGTATGCAGCGGAGAATGGCGGGGATTCGAGGATCCTTGAAACGGAGAATGTTCGCAAGGTATTCTCAACACCGGTTTCAATGCGCGTGTTCTCCTGGAACAAGCAGGGGTACATAGACACCGTCATGACTCCTGATGATTCAATACGATATTACAAGTCATTCCTTCGCGCCGCACTTCTGGCCCTTGAACCTGAGACCGGATATATAAAGGCTTATGTTGGCAGCGGCAACTACAGATATTTCAAGTATGATCAGATAAAGCAGGGCAAGAGGCAGGTAGGTTCAACTTTCAAACCTTTCCTTTACACGCTTGCAATGCAGGAGGGATTCACCCCTTGTGACCAGGTTGTGAACATTCCTCAGTCATTCATAATAGGTGAGGATGTGTGGACTCCTAAGAGTACCGACAAACCTGAATGGATAGGAAAGACAGTCACGCTCAAATGGGGCCTCACAAAGAGTTCAAACAACATATCGGCATATCTGATGAAGCAGTTCGGCCCTCAGGCTCTGGTTAACATGGCGCACAATATGGGTGTGAAGACATGGCTTGATCCTGTGCCATCGCTGTGTGTGGGATCCGCGGATGTTCCTGTATATGAAATGGTAAGTGCTTTCAACACCTTCCCAAGCAAGGGAGTTTTCGTGGAGCCTCTGGCGGTCTTGAGAATAGAGGACAAGAACGGCAACGTGCTTGCAACCTTCACACCTAAGAAGCGCGAGGCAATAAGCGAGAAGGCTGCGTTCCTCATGGTCAACCTCATGGAAGGCGTTGTGAATTCAGGAACAGCATACAGGATAAGGGCATTGTACGTTCCACAGGGCGCGGTTGCCGGAAAGACCGGAACAACGAATGACCAGAGCGACGGTTGGTTCATAGGCTACACGCCTCATCTTACTGCCGGCGTATGGGTTGGCGCCGAGGACAGGCAGGTTCACTTTGCGAGCCTTGCTCTTGGAGGCGGTTCCAACATGGCCCTCCCTATCTGGGGCATATTCATGAAGAAGGTGTTTGACAACGGAACCTTGGGCGTATCCAAGAACGATGTGTTCACGGCTCCTCAGGGTTTTGACCTGAATCTGAACTGCAGCGGCGGAGACGAGGATATGAAACAGCAGTCAACCGACGATCTGTTCATGGATTTCTAGGATACGGAGATTAAAATTCAGTATATGAAGAATATTGCTGTAATAACAGGTGGGGATTCAAGCGAGTGGAAGGTATCACTTGCCAGCGGAAAGAACGTGGCGTCCGCTCTGGACCGCTCATTGTTCAATGTATATATCGTTTTTCTCAGGGGTTCATCCTGGAAACTTATAGATGAAAGTGTTCTGGACTCCTTGCTTGATAACAATGATGCATTGGAACAGGAGCTGCCCGGAAACGAGGTTGACAAAAGTGATTTTTCAGCAGACGGTGTGAAGTTCGATTATGCCATGATCATGATTCATGGCGAGCCGGGTGAAACAGGTCAGCTTCAGGGCTATCTTGAAATGATGGGCGTGCCTTTCAATACATCATCATCATACGTCTGTGCGGTTTCCTTTGACAAGCAGTCCTGCAAGCGTTTCCTGGATTTTGCAGGTGTGAACCTGGCCAGGGACCTTTATCTGAGGCGCGAGCACACATACGATGTCAAGGAGATAACAGCCACCCTGGGCCTGCCACTGTTTGTGAAACCTACTATCGGCGGCAGCAGTTTCGGAATATCAAAGGTTGAGAGGGAGGAGGAACTTGTTCCTGCAATCAACAAGGCATTCGAGGAATGTCCGGCGCTTCTCATTGAGGAATGCATAAGCGGACGCGAGCTTACAGTTGGTGTTTACAGGAAGGACGGCAACGTATGCACTCTTCCTGTAACCGAGATAGTCACCACCCGCGGCTGGTTCGACTACCAGGCCAAGTACCAGGGACAGAGCAGTGAAATATGCCCGGCACATATAAACCAGAAGACAACCACCGCTGTAAAGGACCTTTCGGAGCAGATATACACCTATATGGGCTGCAACGGCCTTGTGCGCATGGATTATATCCTACGTGGCGATAGTATATTCTTCCTTGAAATCAACTCCACCCCGGGCATGACCCCTATGAGCCTCGTGCCAAAGCAGATAGAGGCCGCCGGCCTTACTCTGCAGCAGTTCCTGACCACCCTCATCTCACAGAGCTTGCAGCTCTAGAATGTCAGCTGCTGCAAGCTGTATTACATGAATGCCGATGTTGAGCCCTTTTCGGCAACACTGCTTACTACAGGCAGGCCATACGCATAGGAGAGAACGATTCCCAGTGTCATGCACAATTGATTGAAATTGTTCTGGACATTGTTCCTGAGTGTGGCATAAACCAGATCATCCTTATTTGTGAAAACCTTGTCAAGTTCGGCCTCAACTGCCGCAAGCTCCTCAAAGAGAGGTATATATCCTTCAACAGCAGGCTGGAGAACATTTCTCCATTTTGTGGCATTCGGCATATTGAACGACTTGATGATTTCATTCTCCTGCTTGCGTCCTTCTTCCCAGAAAGGAGGGAAATCAACAGTTCCACCATCTTTGTATGCCTGGCTGTTATCTAAGAATTTCACAGTGCGCTGGTCTATGTCCTTCTCTATTTCATAAACCTTATTGTAGGCTTCAGACCCTTTCCAGGATGCCTGTGCCTCATTGTATACAGGCCTGAGAACCTTGTCACCACTATTGTAACCGCTAAGGAAAGAGGACTGTGCAACAAATGCGTTCACCTTTTCACATACAGCTTCAACCTTTGCCTGTATCATGTCAATATTGCGTTCCTGTTCGTCTGAATAATTCATGTCAATGGCTCCGCCTCTGTTGCCGGACATCTGTAATTCTCCGCTCAGGATCATCTTCTTTGCGAATTCCTCCAACTGCGCCTCAGTTGCAGTTTCGGGGTTGATGCCGTGTTTCTGCATCAATGCAAGCATCTGCATTGCATCGGATTGCATATTCGAGTTCTGAGAACCTATACCGCGTCTGCCATTCACCTTGTTTCTTTGAGAAATCTGAATGCCTGTAATCAAGGCTGAGACTTTTTCCATATATGCATGATATGAAGCTTGGAACACGCTGTATGACTTCAAGAATGCCGGATCCTTGTCAACCATCTGTTCTTCTGATGGAAGAGCGGGAATCACTTTCATTACTTCCGCAATGGTCTTGCAGTCCACTGGGGCTGCATTCAGGGGCAAATCGTTCTCAGTAATGGTCAGATACTGAGGATTCTCCACTGCTGCCAGCCCGTCAGCAAATTCAAGATACGGATCGGTATCAGCAGGATAGACACCATTTGTTGTTACAATATGATCATCGTTGGTGTTCTTGTTTTCTCCGGTCTTGTTGGATGTTTTGCTGGCAACTTTTTCCGCTGCCTGTTTTGCACGATTGGCAAGGCGGCCAAGAAAGCCCTGTGAATAGCTTTCAGTTGTGGAGAACATGATAAGAAGCGCCATAGCGCTGATTGCAAATGACTTTTTCATAAAGATTCTAATATTAATCCATACAAATGTAGGAATTTTATATAATAATTGTCTGATGCAGATACATTTTGTTCGCAGTGTTAGTAATTTTACAGTGATTTTCAAAAGGACTCAAGCAGATGGAGAAGACTGCTCATAATAAGACATTCGGTATGTTCATAAGGGCTGCAAGGAAACGCCTGCTGGCAGAAGCTGCGTTCTATAGCCCGGAGGAATGTGCTGCGCTGGCAAAGCGTATGCTTCTGGCCGTCTGTGCCAGTTGCAGGCAATCCCTGCAATATGCGCTCCCTGCCAATGATGTGCAGCTGGTGCTTGCGGAGAATGAAGAGATGCCATCGCCGGTGGAAGAAGAATGTGAGAAGGCTCTGGACAGGCTTTGCAAGGGTGAGCCTCTGGAATATGTTCTGGGGCATGCGGAGTTCTGCGGATATGAGTTCAGGGTCAATGCCTCAACGCTCATCCCACGGCCTGAAACGGAGGAGCTGGTATCAATAGTCGGGGAGCATTTGAAAACTGTTATAACAGAGGCTTCTTCTGGGGATTGCGGAATCGATGGGGGAGCGGCCACTGTGGTTCTTGATGTATGCACAGGAAGCGGTTGCATAGCCTGGTCATTGCTGCTTGATTATGTCAATGGA
>JAGHUC010000126.1 GCA_018065035.1 Candidatus Egerieousia equi
TGCATATCATCACCACTCCGAAATCGGCGTTGCGATTGAAGCACATCACCGAACGCAGACCATAGGCTCCGCCGGTATGGCCAACAGTCTCCACACCCGGAATGAACTCCGCTGTTCGTCCTAGTCCTAGGCCATAGCCTTCGTCTCCTGTATGTGAAGCCTGCATAGACAATGCACTTTCCTCAGACAGAATCCTGCACTCATAAGTCGGAGACCAACCGTGGTTCATGTGCATAATCATATAGGTTGCCAGCCCTTCGGCTGTGATATTGACAGCACTTGAAGGACAGATACCTGGGGCACTTACACCAAGACGGTAGTTGTCAAGAACTTCACTGCGGGACGCATAGGCCTCAGGACGCTCTACAACAGTGCTGTCTGTTACATTATAGAGGCTTGCAAAACATTCTGCATCCAGAGAATCCGGAATATAGCCACCTGCAATATGCAGAGGGTCAAGTACATGCTCCTTAACATACTCGTCAAAACGCACGCCTGTCAATTTCTCAAGCAGTGCCGCAACGATTCCGAAATTGAACTCTGCATAATGGTACTCCGTGCCAGGCTCACAATCCAGATAGCATCTTTGCCAGTCCGGGTTAACTTCCGGATTGAGGTAGTCCATTGAGGTATATCCTCCGAAATCGTCAATACTGGACAAATGGCACATCAGCATTTCCAAAGTAATAGGAGTATCAGGGAACTTCGGGTTACGGATAGGGAAACCAGCCACTGTGCTCACGTCAGTGTCCAAAGTAATCAACCCCTGATCAACCAACTGCATCATTGCTGTACCTGCAAAGGACTTTGATATTGATGCTATGCGATAGAGTGTGTTGCGGTCAACCAGCTCACCGCTCTTAATGTTCTTCACACCAAAATTGCCAAGCCAGACTATTTTGTCACCTTTTACAGCAGCAACGCTCATTCCAACACAGTTATATCTGCGTGCTACATCGTCCAATTCTGATTCAAGTCCGGTAAATTTTCCTCCTGAGCAGGATTCCAGAAGGAGCAGTACGCCAGTCAAGGCAAAAATATTCAGCAGTTTCATGCAATAAAGATACGTTGCTTAATCTATTTACTTGCGTTTCTCCACATCAGCTAAATCCTCTTCATAAACACGAAGTGGTATCTTACCAATTATGTCATCAATCTCTGTCTGGCTGAGCTGGTCCAATGACTTGGAGTAATTGCTTTCGGCATATTCACATCTAAGTTCATCGTATATCGAACTTACTATGTCCTGTATAACAACGTATGCTCCGAATGTGGTGCCACGATCGAAGCGAAGCCACAACTCACACTCTGGATTCTGCTTTATCCTTGACTTCAAACTGTTCCTGAATCCATGCATAGAGTTCTCTTTCCCTGCATCAAAAACAGCGAAATCGTTATTGCCTGTACCAAGCTGAAGCAATATCCTGTCATCATCATTGACTTTGACATAACATTGCAACCCACTCCTGACGTTAGATGTAACCAACGTCTCCGAGCCATTCGGAAACTTTCTTGGATTCTGCTTGATTTGTGGACACTGATATTTCACTTTGACATCCTGATACTTTCCAAGCTCATTCCTGACATCGTGAATACAACCAAGCCGTACATCTTTGTCCGCAGTAAAAAGAATCAGTCCGAGAGTATCTTCGGAAGATATTCTGGTAGCGACTTCATCAAATGCAATACGGACTCCATCGTAGTAGATGAAAGTGTCACCACTACCGGCATCAATGTTGAAAGCTATTGTCCTTGCTGTTTCTTCCTGAATCATTGCATTGGACTCCTGTTCATTTTCACTAACTTTATACTCAGTTTCAGTTCTGGAATTGCAAGCCAGGGCCACAACAAGAAGCGGTAACATATAGAGTGCTCTGAGTCCTCTATACACTGTTGATTTTGATTTTGACATCATAGTAATACGATTTTTAAGGATACTGTGATTAAAGCTGTTAGTAATGGAGTAGCCGCTCTCGCTAACAGCTTTTCTTATTAATGAATATTGATATTCCTTAATGTTTGCTCCATTGCGCAGAACCGCGTCATCCGCTTCATATTCAAATATGGCCCGAAGATCCGAACGCAGATACCACATTGTTGGATTAAACCATTGCAAGGAAGCCAACAAATCAACAAGCAGCACATTCCAGGCATGTCCGAACGCAATATGGGCTTTTTCGTGCAGCAGAATATGACTGTTGCCCCGTTCATAATCTTCCCGGGGCATCACAATCCATTTCATCCAACTGAAAGGTGCAATATCCTTATCCAGGACTACTAAAATGCTTCCATCGCTTTGCGGATAATGTTCACCACCAGCAAGCAGCCTCTTTACAGACACCAGCTCGCAAGCTGTTTTTATAAGCATAAAAGCTACGCCCAAAATATATACGACAGATGCAAGCGGTAACCACCAATGCCCGGCTTCTTGCATCGATAGCTTTTCAACATCTCCTGCCAATACATATACAGCATCATTAATCTGCTGATTTGCCGCAAGTTCAGGACTCGCCGCAATTTCCACTGTTTTATGTATGGTAATAACACAGAAAGGCAAAATAAATGCAATGAACACTGTTGACATCAATATGGCTCTGTTGAGTCGGTGAAGGGTTTCACGGCTCAGCATAATACGATAGAACAGATAGAATACGGTAATGATAACCGCTACCTTTATTTCATATGCAAGAAATGTTATCATATATTATTTACCTTCAATAATGTCAATGATCTCTTTAAGTTCTTCTATGTTCAACTTTTTATTGTTCACGAATTGTAACACGAGATTGGAATAGGAACTATTGAAATATTTTTCCACTACATCGTTTATGGTAATGCCGTGATATTCACTCTCGCTGACTGCCGCTTTGTATAGGAATATGTTTGCAATCGGTCGTCTGGTCAAAAAACCTTTGTCCTCCAAAAAACCAACCTGTCTTGATACCGTTGTGTATCCGGGTTTTGGATCATCCATACTATCCACCAAGTCCCTTATGCATAATTCTCCTCTCTTCCAGAAAATTTGCATTATCTCTTCTTCTTTGGCTGTAAGTTTCTGCTTCATATCAATTACTCTATTGATTTCTTATGCAAAGATAATAGCAATTTTATAACTACGAAATATTTTCGTAGTATTTTACATTAAAATTCGTAGTAATTCTGCCGAAAATGCAGGAAGTCATATCATTTTAGAAATACATTTTAGCAACAATGAAATAAAAATTGTTGTTTCAGCATCTGTCTGGCTGTGATTATTGTCATTTTTGCTAATGAAACAGTCGTTATCTGTTGAACAGGAAAAAGAATGATGAACAAATATGGAAAAGGAAGAATTCGCTGAAAGGGAGAAGTTGTGTCAGAAGTACTTTGAAGAACTTGGAGAGGTATATCATGTATGTACTCCTGAAAATCATCCTCTGTTGTTCAAGAATAAAGAAGATTTCAAGATTGGCATGAGCTTGTTCGCCTTGTGCGTATTAAAGTTTCCGGAAATCAAAATCATTACATTCCAGCTGATGAGCAATCACCTTCATTTTGCCGCCGCTGGTGAAAAACAGTCTATTGAGAGTTTACTGAATCTTCTGTTTGCCGTTTTCCGTAAGCATCCTGATTTGCAAGGCGATTTTGCAAGTTTAATTTTGAGTGAGTGCAAGATCATTCCTGTTGAATCTCTTGAGAATCTACGCAATGTCATTGCGTATATCAACAGGAATGGTTTTGTTGTCAATTGTGACACCACTCCTTTTTCTTATCCGTGGGGAGCCAACCGTTATTATTACAATCCGGAAGCAAGACTACGTTATGAATCCTACAGAAAGGATACAGGAACTTACATTGTAAGGAAGCTTTCAAGAAGCAGGTTGTTTGAAACCGTTGCTTCACACAGAAAAATCAAGATGCTTGACGATTATATATGCCCGTTATCTTTCTGCTATGTCAAGGAGGGCGAGCAATTGTTCAGAGACGCTCACCATTATTTCAGCAAAATTGCCAAAAGTGTGGAGAGTTACAGGGAAATTGCCTTGGCAATTGGCGAAAGTATGTTTTATAATGACGAAGACTTGTTTTCAATAGTTATTTCCTTATGCTTCAAGCAATATAAAGTCAATTCTCCTTCATTGCTTTCTCCTGAAAATAAGACGGAACTGGCCCGGACTTTGCATTTCACGTATAAAGCCGGCAACAAACAGATTGCCAGAATGCTCAGGCTCAAAAATGAGTTCGTTGATGCCATGTTTCCTTAATTGTACAGCAAAACGAGCAGGTTGAGGGGTCAAACCTGCTCGGGAACAACAAGGTCACGGCAAAACGAGCAGGTTGAGGGGCAAAACCTGCTCGGAAACGCAGATTTCCGGCAAAACGAGCAGGTTAAGGGGCCAAACCTGCTCGAAAGCCACATAGTCACGGCAAAACGAGCAGGTTAAGGGGTCAAACCTGCTCGGGAATCACAAGGTCACGGCAAAACGAGCAGGTTAAGGGGCAAAACCTGCTCGGAAACCACATAGTCACGGCAAAACGAGCAGGTTAGGGTGGCAAACCTGCTCAAAAACCACATAGTCACGACCAAACGAGCAGGTTGAGGGGTCAAACCTGCTCGAAAGCCACATAGTCACGACAAAACGAGCAGGTTGAGGGGTAAAACCTGCTCGGGAACCACAAGGTCACGGCAAAACGAGCAGGTTGAGGGGTAAAACCTGCTCGGGAACCACAAGGTCACGGCAAAACGAGCAGGTTGAGGGGTCAAACCTGCTCGGGAACCACAAGGTCACGGCAAAACGAGCAAGTTAGGGGGTAAAACCTGCTCGGGAACCACAAGGTCACGGCAAAACGAGCAGGTTAAGGGGTCAAACCTGCTCGGGAACAACAAAGCAGGTAGCAACATGCATGTTTGCAATTATGAGCATTGAAACTTACCTTTGTAAATTGCGAAATAGTGTATGGAACTATGAAGAAAGTGCTGTTAATAACATACTATTGGCCGCCAACCGGAGGCTCCGGCGTGCAGCGATGGCTCAAGTTCGCCAAGTATCTGCCGGATTACGGCTGGGAGCCAATAATATACACGCCGCTCAATCCGGCGGCCGAAAGCACTGACCCTAATCTGGAAAAGGACATAAGACCGGGAACAAAGGTTCTGAAAACCAGAATTATTGAACCGTACGGCATATACAACATACTTACCGGCAGGAAAAGCAATGCGGCTGTTGGCGCAGGAGTCACCGCCAATGCTGGCAACGGCAGTAATGAATCCATAACAAAACGCATAAGCAAGTGGATCAGAGGCAATGTATTCATACCAGACCCGCGCTGCCTGTGGATCAGACCATCAGTGAAGTTCCTCACAGAATGGCTCAAGGATAATCCGGTTGATACTATCATAAGCACAGGTCCTCCCCATTCAATGCACTTGATTGCCAAACAGGTAAGCAGGAACACCGGCATAAAATGGATAGCGGATTTCCGTGACCCATGGACCGGCATGTTCTATTTCAAGCACCTGAACCTCAGCAAGAAATCTGAGGCCAGACATAAGAAACTGGAGCAGGAGGTTGTCAACAACGCAAACGGAATAATTGTTGTGACCGAAAGCATGCGCAGGGATTTCAGTGCAAAAACCAACACCCCGGTACATGTAATCACCAACGGTTACGACCCTCAGGATTTCCAGACGCCAATGACAAAGGAACAGGAGGAGGCAAAACGTTTCTTTGAAATCACCCACACCGGCCTGATGGTTGAAAACGGCAACCCTTCCGTCTTATGGAAGCTGCTCGGACAAATGGCCAAGGAAGATAATGATTTCAGGAATCACCTGAGAATCAGACTTATTGGGAACACGGAAAATTCCATCATACAGGACATACAGAACAATGGCCTCGCAAACAATCTCATCAACCTCGGCTACATCCCTCACTCACAGATACCCGGATGGCAGAAATGCGCCAGCGTGCTCATCCTCCCTCTGAGGAAGGAACCGGAGGCGGCAGCCATTCTCACAGGCAAGGTCTTTGAATATTTATATTCCACTGCCGATAGTAATGGAAACCATCCTGTCATAGCCGGTTTCGGCCCTGAAACAGGAGACCTTGCGCATCTGTTGAAGGACGCAGGCTGCGGAGCGGTGTATGACTGGGACAACGAAGAGGAGATTAAGAAAACCATCGCTGTAGAATATTTGAAATTCAAGGAGAAACTGCGCCTTGGACTTGATGAAGGCCTTGAAAAGAAAGGGGGAGAAGGCAAGCTGGAATATGGTGCAGAGGATTCAAAGGTGGAGGCTTTCTCAAGGCCGGCGCTTACGGAGAAGCTCGCCCGGCTGCTGGAGGACACATTGAACAACAAATAAATTATCAATAGATAATTTTGCCAAAGGTGGTGCCGCAAATCGGTTTGGAAGGACGTTCTGAAGGGGTTGTATAGAACCCACTATAACGAAATGAGGGGGTGGGTTCCAAAGTTAGGCCTTGCAGGGCATACAGAGCATATTGGTGGAACCACATTTGGCAGAAACGCAAATAAACAAAGGACAGAAGCAAAGAAGCAAAAAATATGAAATATATGTACAGGAAAATACTACCATACATAATTGCCATTGTGGCGTTCATAGTTGTGGCATACGCCTACACGCCGGAAGTGTTCAGCGGAAAAGTGGTGAACCAATCGGATATATCGTCGTGGAAAGGCATGGCTCAGGAGATTGTTTCGTGGAACGAATCCCACCCCGGAGAAAGGGCGCTGTGGACAAACTCCATGTTCGGTGGAATGCCGGCTACAACAATCTCCGTAATCTATCACGGAGATGCCACCCAGACTTTCTACAACTTCCTGCAGACAGGACAGAGACCGGCAAGCTATCTGCTCATATCAATGATAGGTGCATTCCTGCTCTTCCTGGCCTTTGGAGTAAGCGTACCGCTTGCAGCGTTCGGAGCGATTGCCGTGAGTTTCTGTTCGTACAACATGCAGATAATCCAGGTCGGACATAACACAAAGATGATGGCCATTGCCTTCATGCCCTGGGTTCTTGCAGCTGTTGTGCACGCATACAGGAACGCTCCTTTCTGGGGCAGCCTCTTCTTTGCGTTCGCACTCAGTTTCCAGATAAAGGCCAACCACCCGCAGATATCGTACTATCTGGCAATGATAATCCTTGGCTTTGCAATCTGGCAGCTGTGCGGAGCCATAAAACGGAAAGCTTTCCCGAGATTCATCAAAACCAGCGTAATGCTGCTGGTTGCAGGTGCCATTGGCATTGCCTGCAATGTTAACCAGCTTTGGCCAACGTACGAGTACTCCGCTCACTCCATGCGTGGAGGCAGTGAGCTCACAGTCACGCCTCAGGACAAGGAAGCGGTCATTGCAGGTTCAACAGCAGACCAAGCCATAAAAGCAGACGGACAGAACCGCCAGGGCCTTGACCTTGAATATGCAACACAATGGTCATACGGCATAGGTGAAACCCTGGACCTGATGATACCGAACCTGTATGGCGGAGCATCGGCAGGAGCGCTCACCAAAGACTCCGAAACCTACAAACTGCTTGTAGGCAGCGGTTACCCTCCAAAGCAGGCTGAACAGATAATTCAGGCACTGCCTCTGTACTGGGGACCACAGCCGTTCACCGCTGGTCCGATGTACATGGGCGCACTCACCATCTTCCTTTGCATTCTGGGCTTCTTCATACTCAGAGGCGGAATCAGATGGTGGGTAGGATCGGTAGGAGTCATTGCAATATTCCTTGGATGGGGATATCATTTCATGAGCGCCAGCGAGCTGTTCTTCAACTACATGCCAATGTACAACAAGTTCAGGACCGTTTCAATGATTCTGGTGATTCTCCAGATTCTCATTCCAATAATGGCCGTCCTGGCTCTTGACAAGGTTCTGTATCAACGAAACGTTCTCAACAGTGCCGAAAGCAACATCCAGAACCTCAACCCAACGGACTTGAAAAAGGCCCTTCTCTGGAGCCTGGGCATTACAGGCGGCATTTCACTAATTTTGTGGCTCATACCGTCACTGGCAGGAAGCTTCTCATCAGAGGCGGATGCAAATTATCCCGATGAACTGGCAGCTACCCTGGCCGCCGACCGCATGTCACTTCTCAAAGCGGACGCCCTGCGCTCACTTGTTTTCATACTTCTGGGTGCAACAGCCGTCTGGGGCTATACAAAAGGCTGGTTCAAGCGCAGTTACGCACTTGCAGCGCTCATAGTTCTTGTGCTGGTTGACCTCTGGACCATTGACAAACGATACCTCAACAACGAGCATTTCGTTACACAGAAGGAATTCACCAACGTGCTTGAACCACGCGCCGTTGACCAGATGATACTTCAGGATACCGACCCTGACTACAGAGTCCTTGACCTTAGCGTGAACACCTTCAACAACGCCTACACTTCATACCATCACAAGACCATAGGCGGCTACAGTCCGGCAAAGATGCAGCGGTACCAGGACATGATTGACTGGTATATCCTGCCAGAAATCAGCTCAATCACAAATGAACTGAACGGTGCAGCCACTGTGGCACAGGCTCAGGAACAGCTCGGATGGCATCCTGTACTCAGCATGCTCAACACCCGGTACCTCATTGTAGGAGCCGACAACCCACCACTTGTAAACCAGTATGCTCTTGGCAACGCCTGGTACGTTTCAAAACTCATCCCGGCAAAAACCGCCAACGAGGAGATATCACTGCTTTCCACAATAAATCCTGCCAACATGGCGATAGTTGATTCAAATTCAATCGCCCCGGCAGACCTTACTTTTGAGGCACCGGCTGCGGACAGCACTGAGTCAATCGCTGATGACAATGCAACAGATGGCAGCATCATAGCACTCAGCGAGTATTCTCCTAACCGCCTGGTATATGAGTTCAAGTCAGAGACAAGACAGCCTGCAATATTCAGCGAGATTTACTATGCACCCGGATGGAAGGCTTATCTCACAATGAACGGAAGTGCGGAAACAGACAAGAAGGAACTCGATATCTTCAGAGCAGATTACATTCTGCGAGGAGTGATGGTGCCTGAGGGTGCAGGAAAGATTGAATTCGTATTCGAACCTGAATGCTTCAGCAAGGGCGAGCTTTGCTCGAAGGCAAGCTCCTGGCTGCTGGTAATTCTCCTTATGGGAGCCATAAGCGTAACAATATTAAGACGCAAGAAAAATTGACATTGCAATGGAACAGAACAGAGTCTGTGAACTTTTTGGAATAAAATATCCGATAATAAGCGGAGGTATGGTATGGTGCAGCGGATGGCGCCTTGTCACCGCCGTTGGAAAATGCGGCGGTCTGGGACTTCTCGGAGCAGGCTCCATGCACCCTGAAACCCTGCTGTATCATATACGCAAATGCAAGGAGTCCAGAATGGCCGACGGAGTTACTCCTGTCCCATACGGAGTGAACGTGCCACTGCTCTACCCTGAAATGGAAACCATAATGCAGATGCTTGCAGATGAGCAGGTACCTGTTGTATTCACCAGTGCGGGCAGCCCTAAGAAATGGACCCCGTTCCTGAAAGGCAACGGAATAAAGGTGTGCCACGTGGTCTCATCCTCAACTTTTGCAAAGAAGGCGGAGGATGCTGGCGTTGACGCCGTGGTTGCCGAAGGCTTTGAGGCTGGCGGTCATAACGGAAAGGAGGAAACCACCACTCTCTGCCTGATTCCGGCTGTAAGACAGGC
>JAGHUC010000002.1 GCA_018065035.1 Candidatus Egerieousia equi
ACCTTGCCACTGTAACGGTCGAAGTGTGTGTGCTTGAGGACACCGTTCTCATACAGATAACCGAGTGACATGAGGAACTGAGTCTTGTCATTTCCGCCTGATACTGCGAATGTGTGCTCTGTTCTGAATGCTGCGTTGTTGGTGATCTCATCCATCCAGTTCTCATCCCAAGCTGAAACTGCATCTGAAACAATCTTGCCTGTGTTAGGATCAATCAAGGTCTCCCAGGTCTTGTTCTTCCAAGGGTTGTAGAACTGACCGCCGAGGTTCTTGCCCAGGTCGGCTGAAGCCTGAGCCTTTGCCTTGGCCTCAGAGTAACCGCTGTTGTACTGATAACCGTTCTTGAGAGCCTCCCAGGTAAGTTCAACGAATTCATTCTGGCCAACGAGGTCATATCTTGCGATTGAACGTGAAGAAACACCTACAAGACCTCTGTATGTTACCTGTGTTCTATCCTTTGAACCACGCTTGGTTGTAATCATGATCACACCGTTTGCACCACGTGCTCCGTAAAGTGCACCTGCTGATGCATCCTTGAGAACTGATACTGACTCGATATCGGCAGGGTTGATTGAGTTGAGGGCACCGTCGTATGGAATACCGTCAACTACATAAAGAGGTGCGGTTGAAGCGTTGATTGAACCGAATCCACGGATCTGGATGGTTGCTGTTGAACCAGGCTGTCCACCACCTGATGTGGAAACGATACCAGGAGCAAGTCCGTCCAATGCCTTGGATACGTTGCTTACTGACCTCTTGACAATGTCTTCTTTCTTGACTGTTGATGCGGAACCGGTGAAAGACTCTTTCTTTACGGTACCGTAAGCAACAACCATAACATCGTCCAGAACTTCTGTCTCAACATTGAGCTTGACGTCTATGACCGCTTTGTTGAGAATCTGAACAGTTGCCTCTTTATAACCTGACATTTCAAAAACGAGGGCACCGTTTGAAGGAGCGTTCACCTTGTAAGTACCGTCAATGTCGGTTACCACTATTGTAGAGCTGCCGGCTACTTTAACCGCAACTCCTGGAAGGGCAACACCTTGATCATCGTAAACGGTTCCCTTGACTTGTATGTTCTGAGCATACGCGCAAGATACTGCCGCTACGAACAATGCTGTGAAAAATAATTTAATACCTTTCATTTGTTAAAAATTAAGTGATTATATAATAATTTGTAGGTTTTTCGTTAATTATTCTTTCAATTTGCAAGTTGACTCTTAGCCAAAAACGGCCCAAAATCCTCTTTCTATCAAACTGAGCCTCAAAATTAAAACTATTTTTTCTAATTTTTAACTTTTTGACCAGAAATTTTTAATTTTTTAGAAAAAACGTTGAATTATTGCCTTTTACGTCATGCATTTATTGCAGAAAACATGCATCAAGTGTTAAAAAATCCATATTATAACTTATTAATTATTAACACTTTAAGAAATAGACAACATACGGTTTTTCTGCATTCTATGCTTTTTGCTTACAAAATGAAAGCAAAAATTAATTAATCATATATAAACAATAATTCATATATTTGTTAGATTATTGTACAGGTGCAGAAAACATAAAAAATTCTAAATACATATATAATATGGCTTACACTTTTGCAGACAGACACATTGGTCCAAGAGAGAAGGATATCCAGTATATGCTTGGTAAACTTGGCCTGAATTCCTTGGATGAGCTCACAAAGGAAACCGTTCCGCAGGACATTCTGCTTCCTGAGGACCTGAAGCTCAACGCTCCAGTTGGAGAGAACGCCTATCTGGCTTCGCTCAAGAAAATGATTTCATTGAACAAGCAGTTCCGTTCACTCATTGGTGAAGGTTTCTTTGGAACAGGAGTCCTTCCTGTAATCTCAAGGAACATTTTTGAGAACCCTAGCTGGTACACTTCCTATACACCGTATCAGGCTGAGATTTCCCAGGGACGTCTTGAGGCTCTTCTCGTTTTCCAGACCATGATAAGCTCGCTCACCGGCTTCAACCTTTCAAACTGCTCCATGCTTGACGATGCACAGGCAGCAGGAGAGGCAATGAGAATGATGTACGAACTCCGTTCACGTGACGCAGTAAAAGCCGGCAAGAATATAATTTTCGTTGACAGCAACATTTATCCCCAGGTGCTTTCAGTGCTCAAGACAAGGGCCAAGGGACTTGGCATAGAGATACATACAGGTGATTTCAACACATACGAAGTTGAAGCCGGATGCTATGGTGCCATGGTTCAGTATCCTGCAGCCAATGGTGAGGTAAGGGATTACAGTGCGTTCTGCGCAAAGATACACGCAGCCGGAGGTCTTGTTACTGCATATTGTGACCTTCTTGCCCTTGCAGTTCTCAAGGAGCCTGCAGCATGGGGAGCTGACTGCGCAGTAGGTTCAGCACAGAGATTCGGCCTTCCTATGGGCTTCGGTGGTCCTACAGCCGGATATATGGCAACCAAGGATACATATAAGAGGAACATTCCTGGAAGAATAATCGGTGTTTCCGTTGACAGGCTTGGCAACAAGGCGGTAAGACTTGCCCTGCAGACACGCGAACAGCACATCAAGAGAGAGAAAGCCACTTCAAACGTATGTACCGCAACAGCTCTCATGGCAACAATGAGCGGTATGTATGCAGTTTATCACGGACCTCAGGGCATCAGGGACATTGCATCAAAGGTAAGTTTCTACGCCCACAAGATTGCTGAGAAACTGCAGAAAGCTGGCTACACTCTTGAGTGCGAACATTTCTATGACACAATATGCATTACCGGTCTTAATGGTAAGGAACTGAATGTCAGAGCCATCAAGGACAGCGCTGAAAGAGCGGGCTACAACTTCAACTACCTTGAACAGGGCAAGGTGAAGATCAGTTTCGACGAGCTTACGGACTGTGCCGAGGCCAAGGCCATAATCGAGATCTTCGGTGCAGCAGAGCCTAAGTGCTGCTGTGCCAATGAGACTGACTGCGCAGACAGATTCATGGCAAGGGAGAGCGCAATTCTTACAGAGGAGGTATTCAGCAAGTACCACAGCGAGACAGATATGATGAGATACATCAAGAAGCTCGAGCGCAAGGATATTTCCCTCACACACTCCATGATTCCTCTCGGAAGCTGTACAATGAAACTCAACGCAGCTGTTGAAATGCTTCCTCTCTCATGGGCCGAACTTGCTAACGTTCATCCATACGCACCTGCAGACCAGGTTGAGGGTTACATGCAGATGATAAAGGAACTTGAAGCCGACCTCTGCGTAATCACAGGATTCGATGCTTGCTCCCT
>JAGHUC010000063.1 GCA_018065035.1 Candidatus Egerieousia equi
AGCCATGTATACCTTGAATTCAGACTGTATCTTATTTCCGTCCAAAGGAAGTTCTGTCACATCGGTGTTGTAACATCTGCGGATTATGCCGGCATCCTCAATCCATTGAAGACTTCCTTCATAATCACGTCCTCTACCGCCCTTGCGAACGGCCGAGTACTGGAATTTCTTGTATTCACGGGCCAATTGGCCAGGGATGGATTCGAAATATTCGCGAATCCGAGACTTGTCAGCTGCAGGGGCATATTTGACCATGTCTGCCTTGTACTCGTCAACAATCCTTCTCTGCACGGATAGCACCTTGCCAATCTGCTTTGTATCGAGAAAAATTTGGATTGCTTCAGGCATTCCACCCACAATCACATACTGGTTGAGCAGTTCCCTGAAGCGGTTATGCATAGCTACATCTACAGGTGTTTCTCCATCAAAGCATTTCTTCAGATAATCTATATGAATGTCCTTGATTCCGTTAGCCCACAGCCATTCCTCGAAATCAAATGGATACATATCCACGATTTCCTCAAAGCCTACCGGTATCGAGCTTTCCTCTTCCTCCTTCTTCTCTTCTGGTGTCTTGTAGCCATTCACACCAAGAAGCGATCCCGTGCACATGACCTCATATCTGCCGTCAAGATAGAAATACTTGAGTGAGCCTCTGGCCTTCGGACAGTCCTGTATCTCATCAAAGACAAAGCATGTGTTACCGGGCTCAATCTCTGCCGCAGGAATCGCAGCCGTGAGCCTCATGATTATCGAATCCACTTCAAGATTTGGCGTAAAGAACTTCTTGTAATCAGGATGTTCCCTGAAGTCCAGATATACCACATTCTTGAAAGTTTTCTCAGCAAACGCGAGTACGCTGCTTGTCTTTCCGCATTGACGTACACCTTTCACGACAAGAGGCTTGTGCTTAGGAGTGTTGAACCATTCACTTAATCTTTTCTCAATCTTGCGCTTATACATATTATCCACGTTTTCCAGCCGAGATTTAATCGTATCACACACATTTTCCCGGCGACTTTCGGTGCAAAGATACACTTTTCCCTAATTCCATAGATAATGACTGGGCAATATTTCTTAAAAACAATGACGAATAATTTGCAACAATAAGTGTATCCTGTAAGGTACACCTATTATTCCGGTACAATTATTGTATATAATACTAGCTTTTAATCAGGTGATTATGAGAAAATTCGTTGTTTTAGTGATTTTGTTCTTTTCAATCTTTTCTGCTTCCGCTCAAAATGTTATACGTATATGTAACGCGAAAATTGGAGATCCTTATTGGAGCCTTGAAGATATAAAAATGCCCAAACCTAAACGTTGGAAAAAATTATGGGATATACCTGAGCATCCTGCATTTGACAATTTCGTTACTGAACAGGTGAAAGACTCACTTCTTTTGCTCATTAACGAAATCAATGGGAAATACACTTTAGATTCTCTTCGAACATCAGATTTGATGAGGATATTTAAACCCTATCTTGATTGGCTGAGATATATTGATCCTCACTATTTTGTTTATTTTCAGCCTAACTTTTCATCTGGAACAGCAACAAAAAAGAATATCGAAGCATTCAATCGAAAATATTGCAGATATCTTCCATTCACTTGTTTGAATATAAACGATACATTACTTGTCCAAACGAGCATTGACGAACAATTCAAATATGGAGACAGGCTTCTTTCGATTAATGGTTGCGAAGTTTCAGAGATGATACAATATTCTCAATTCGAAAGACGATTTTTACCTGTGTATCTGCTCTGTAATTACTATGGTCATGATTTTTCCAGAAAATTCGATGTTGTAATACAAAGAGATAACAATATTATGACATTACACTCCGATAATTGCAAGATGTCGGCTATTACGAAAATCTTTCAGAAAGAAGAAATATATAACAGTGAAAACCGTCGCTACTACTCGGAATATCAAACAGGTTACATAAAAATCAGCCAGTTCTATCCGGTTAATACATTGCTAATAAAAACTATCAGAAAAAGTCTGCTTAATTTCAAAAAAAATGGTGCAAAGAACATTATCCTTGATTTACGAGGTAATTCAGGTGGCAATGGGTCCAATTGGGACGAATTGATGGGAATTTTTATTGACAAGGATTCGATTCGCGTCCAATCAGCTCCGGTGCTTCGCGTTTCGAAATATACACTTGGCTATGACTTCGCAAAGAAAGAGGATATCGGACATAATGTGGTTTTTCCTGAAGGTGAATATTATGGTTCAATCCCGCTTAAAAGAACGAATTACGTGGCTGGGTTGAATTATTATGTGCTTATGGACAAAAGTACACATTCAACAGCGGCTACATTTTGCAACGTTCTTCAGTTTAATGGTGCGGCGAAACTTGTTGGTGAGCCACTTTTGCATAATGCTCTGAAATATGGAGAAGTTATTTTTCCTGTGCGCAGATTCCCAAACAAGTCTTTTCCCGGTAATATGATAGAATCCAGCATTTCCACAGTAGAATTTAATGAATATACAAAAGCAGTGGATGGAATACTTATGCCTGACATAATTATTCCTTATGTGGCAACAGAATATATGTCAGGTGATGATTATATGATAAGTAAATTGTTAGAATATATTTTTTCAAATGAATAAAAATCAATTATTCGGTTGCCATTTCCGTACACCACTCATATACCGGCTTTATCACCATGTGCACGCCAGCCTTGTCAACTTCCTCATATACATGATCTGTCAGCAGAAGAAGGTTCTCGTATTTGGTCTGCCTATGCACCAGCAGGAGTCCGTCAATCTCTCTCCTTCGGATAACCGATAGGGTTGTTGAGGATTGGCAGTTGGCTTGAGCTGAGGCCAAGAAGCTTGGAAATGGCTTCCTTGTCCATCTGTGCTCTTGGAACGGTAACAAGTCCTGCGGCCTGGCAGTAGAGGTTGATGTTCTCGGAAACTATTCCGGCATCAACACAGGTCATCTGCTTTGCGTGTTCTTCCTGGGATTTGAACAGGTCGAAGTCAATTACCATAAGCAGTGTGACAGGGGCGTCCATGACAAATTTCTGAGGGAACTTTCCTCCTGCCAGCAAGTCTCTGTGATCACCTTTTACCACTTGTTTCAGAACATTGGTTTTTGCCATATACTCGTACACGGCATTCTTGTCAAATACAAAAAGCCTTATTTCCTGTCTGTTCATAGCAGTAGGTGATGTACGGTGATTGTCATCACGGCTCATGCCAACTGCTGCCCAGCAAACGTTGCTCAACTCCTGAGCGGAGAGTTCCTTTGATGAATATTCTCTTACTGAATGTCTTGTAGCCAGTGCCTGAGATACAGACATGCTTGCGCTGTTAGTTTCGTGGGCCGGAAGTTCAATCTCCTGTGCGCCAATAATTTCAGGTGAAGCCATAAATGCAAGGGTCAAGAGCAGTAAAGCTGATTTTTTTAACAGTTTCATATAATTGTTAATTTTGGTTCGAATTATTTATTCATTCAAGAGCTTTATTAAATACTCCCTCAGCTCGCTCCATTTGTAGTAAGGTCCGCAGAATGTTGTCAGGGCAGGAATGGTGGTCTCCTTTTCGTTGAAGAGAATCTTCACGAGAATATCATTGTCACAACTGCAAGCGTCAGTTGCCTCTGCAGTCTTCCTGTAGAATACAAGCTGCAGGTTGGAGGCCATAGGCATTGCAACGAAACCGTACCAGCCGTTGGCTTCGGCATCGGCCATGTGCATTATCTTGTCCTGGCCTTCAATCTGAATGAAGCTTATGAGAGGAAGAAGTCCCGAATCATGTCCGAAACGCAGGTCGGCGGCCTTGGTGCTCCCGCTTGCAAGTGCCTCGTCGGCCTTGGAAACTATATGCTTGAGGATAGTGCGGCCGATTTCATCGCTGATTCTTTCATTTTCAATGGAAGCACACATTATTCCGTATTTCTCGGCGTTATCTGTGCGCCACATTGCATATATCTCGTCTTCAGTGAAATACTTGTAAATGTACGGATTCTCAATGTCCAGGTTCTGGGCTATTATGCCGGCCTGGAATACTTTGTAAATGAATTTGGCCGGATCATTCTTGCCGAAATGCCTGACTGCTTCATTCTGATTGGTGAACCATGCCTTCATTATGCGTTCGGTGTTCAGGCTGGACCTCAGAATGGAATCGCGGACATTGGCCCTGCGCACATTGGTCTTCTGGAATGGAACATCAGCAACCAGATATTTCTTGAAGCGCGGACCGGTGTAAAGAGAGATGTTCAGCCCCGGGCTGTTGCCCTTCAGCTGCATCGAGAAATTGGCCATGCTCTGTATGCATCTCTGCACATCAGTTGAAATGCAGAGCACATCCTTGCGGTCCTGCTGGTTGAATACCGGATTGAAGCGTTCGAACATTCTCTGTGAAATGCCCTGGTGGTCAAGGCTGCCTTTCTGGGTGAGAATGCCTCCGAGGTCCTCGTGCTCTTCCTTCACTATCGACAGTGTATTATAAACAGCCTTGCCTTCATCTGTAAGCAGGCCTTCAGCGAGCAGAGTGTCGAGGTAAACCGAGATTTCGGTAATCTTGCTTTCCGAGGTGTGGTATCTGCTGCCGTGGCGTCCGTAGTGGCTTATGTAGAAAGGTACATAGCCTTCAGGTGCCGGGGTATCAACTATTTCGGGTACTTCGTATGTGTGGTGGAGGTTGGCTGCTCGGGTTGGATCCTGGCGCAGAAGCTCCTTTACGTCCTGTGAAGCATTCTGGGCGCTGGCTCCGGAAATGAATGCGAAAGCTGCCAGCAGACAAAGTAATCTTTTCATAAATGATGTTTTAAATTGAAAGGACGTTCAGTACGTCAATGAGTTCCTGGTCAATAGGCTTGTTTATCTTAATGGCCTTGGCAATAGGGATGTTCATGAGAATGTCCTGATATATGCCAATCATAATGTTCCTCTGGCCTTCCTTGAGGGCGTCAATGGCTGCATATCCCATACGGCTGGCAAGAATGCGGTCGTATGCGCTTGGTTTGCCTCCTCTCTGGAGATGGCCGAGGATTGATACCCGTACATCGAACTGAGGATACTCGTTCTTGACCCTTTCCGCATATTTCATTGCACCGCCGTCCTTCTCTGAAACAAGGACTATAGAGCTGCCCTTTGATTTCCTTATGCCTCGCTCGATGAAGGTTGCCAGCTGGTCAATCTCCGTTGCGTCTTCAGGTATTATGGCTGCTTCGGCACCAGCTGCAATGGCGCTGTTCTGTGCAAGGAATCCGGCGTCGCGGCCCATGACTTCAACAAAGAAGATTCTGTCGTGTGCGTTGGCGGTGTCCCTTATCTTGTCAACGCACTCAACTATGGTGTTCAAGGCGGTATCGTAACCTATTGTATGGTCGGTGCCATAAAGGTCATTGTCAATTGTTCCCGGAAGGCCGATAACAGGCACATCGTGCTCCTTGGCAAGTTCCTGGGCACCTGCCAGCGAACCGTTGCCGCCAATAACAACCAGTGCGTCAATGCCGTGCCTCTTGAGTGTCTCGTACGCAATCGTACGGCCCTCGGGAGTACGGAACATATCGCTGCGCGCGCTCTTGAGGATTGTGCCGCCACGCTGTATGATGTTGGATACGCTTTCTGTGGTGAACTCCTCAACGTGGTCGTGAATCAGTCCTTCCCAACCGCGATATATTCCATAAACTTTCCAACCCTCTGCAATTGCGCTGCGTGTCACGGCCCTGATTGCCGCATTCATTCCAGGTGCGTCACCTCCGCTGGTGAGTACGCCTATAGATTTTATATTCATTGTGCTTTGTGTTTTATTTGCAAAATAATCAAACAGTATGTGACAAAGTTAATTCTTAGCAACAAAAAATCCTATCAATATATTCACTACTTTTGTATGCAGGAAAGTTTCAATCAGCCCATGTCAGAACCAATCATAGCCATAATACATCCAAACGCCCTGTGCTGTGCGGCCATAAGGTCCCTGATAACGGACTTCGCACCTTTTGAAAAGCTTTTCGGGCAGTTCAGCGTTGCAAGCTATCCTTCCTTGTCCGCCTACCAGGCCGATGGTAATGAAAATGTTCTTCATTTCTTTGTGGCCGAGAGCGTTGTGCGTGACAATCCGGATTTCTTCACGGACAGGCGGAAATGCCTCGTGCTTTGTGAAGGTCTTCCATCGGATATGACCGCTTGGCATTGCCTGAACATTGCTTGCAGCGAGCAGGAACTTTTCCGTTCGTTCATAATGATGCACCAGAGCGGTCACAGTCTTCATAACATGGCTTCCGCCGCTCCAGTACGCATAAGCAAGTTGCTTTCGGAGCGCGAGCAGGAGGTCCTCAAGGGAATGGTCAAGGGAAAGCTGAACAAGGAGATTGCCGATGAACTCTGCATTTCTCAGGCAACCGTGATTTTCCACCGTACGAACATCTGCGCCAAACTTGGCACAAAGTCCATAGGCCGCATGGCAATATATGCCGTTCTTGAAGGCCTGGTGGG
>JAGHUC010000116.1 GCA_018065035.1 Candidatus Egerieousia equi
TATGAGAAAACTGCTGTTCATATTGCTGGGTATGCTGTTCTGCTGGATGCCGCTGATGGCACAGAGCGGGATGCAGATAAAGCTGCAGGCTAAGGCAAGCATAAAGGGTATAGTAGTGGAAGAGGACGGAAGTCCTGTGATGTATGCATCCGTTGTTACCATCGCCGGTGGAAAAGTGCTGGGCGGAGTTATGACCGACACCACAGGTGCTTTCAAAATGGATATAGGCAAGGTGGGGAAATGCAGCTTGAAGATAAGTTCCATAGGATACAACGATGTTTCCAGGGAAATTGACTGCTCTTCAGGCGGAACGCTGGACCTTGGCAGGATTGTGATGTCCTTGAATACGCATGTGTTGAATGGCGTGGTGGTAAGCGCCGAGGCGGCTTCCAGAAGCGTATCGGTGGAAAAGACCAGGATAAGTCCGCAATCAAGCGCAAGTGCTGCAACGGGCTCTGTGCTGGAGGTCATAAGGGGAAGTTCATCGGTGAGCGTTGACGGCAACGACAATGTCTCCATTCGGGGAAACAGCAATGTGCTCATACTTGTTGACGGTGTGCCAACAACGTTGGGAGGCCTGGGCAGCATTCCTCTGGCAAACGTTCAGAGCATAGACATAATAACGAGTCCTGATGTGAAATACGATTCCGAAGGAACCGGCGGCATAATAAGCATAGTTTCTAAAAAACAGCTTGCAAATGCCTTCACATCAATGGCATCTTTCAATTACGGCTTCAACAATTTCCTTAACGGGAATCTGGCGCTGGCATACAATGAGGGCCGCTGGGGATTCAGGCTCAATTTCAATGGCAGATATGAGCGTGATGAGATTGAAAGCGAACTTCATAGAAGGATAAAACAGAGCGGAAGGGTGGTTGACCAGATAATTGAGGCCACCAAGAAGACGGCGAACTACAACATTGGTGCGAACATAAGTTTCAAGGCCACGGAAAGGGATATTTTCACCCTGGATTTCAAGGCCATTTATCCCAGACTGAACAATTTCCAGGATTTCAACAGGTTCCGCCAGACCGACATCACTTTCAACCGTGAGACCTACGAGGGGTCCCTCTCCTACCGGCATATAATTGTTCCAGAAAAGAAGGAATTGAATCTTTCAGCTTCGGTTTCCTCCATCACAGGCCACCGTCCTTCATACTATTACGAGGGAGGCAGCATGGTGCAGAAATCCGTTTCAGGAGGACATCCTTTCAACAGTTCGCTGCAGGCGGACTATATGACCGCCCTGGGGAAAGGCAAGTTTGAAACCGGTGTGAAAATGACCTATCGGCAGAACAATATCGACCACAAGATGTACGAGTACAACCCGCAGACAGGTGAGTGGGAGCTGTCCATTCCATTGAGCAATGACCTCAAGCACCGCGAGTACATTCCTGCGGCATACGCAATGTATTCATCGAAATTGTCAAAGAAACTTTCGCTCAAGGCAGGCTTGAGATTCGAATACAGCTACGTTACCCTGCGCAACAACAAGGACAAACTGGATGACCACAGTGACTGCTTCTTTCTTGCTCCGAACCTTGTGTTCAACTGGAAGATTTCAGCCCCTTGGTCAATGACTTTCGCTCTGTCGAGAAGAATCTCCAGACCAACATACCCGCAGCTGAATCCGTACATCAATCTTATTGACAATCAGACATACGAAACAGGCAACGTGAACCTGAGCCCCGAAAAGGCCAACAAACTTGACATAGGCTACAGCTTTGCGGGCGGAAAGGTGCTCATAAACGGAAACGCATATCTGAACTACACACAGGATTATATAAACCAGCACGCCTATCTGGAGAACGATATCCTGATTTTCACTTATATGAACGACGATTACTTCCTGAGTGCCGGAATCGATCACAATTTTAAGTTCACGCTCCTTAAATGGTTCTCACTTGATCTTGCAAGCAATACATATTTCGTAAAATCTCAGGGCAGTTTCAAAGGAGCGGAAATCAGGAACTCAGGCTGGGTGAACAACAGCAATGTGGGTTTGAACTTCAAGCCGGTGAAAGGAATGAACCTGCAGGCCCAGTATTTCCTGACCACACCCCAGTACCTTCCGCAGTTCACCACATCCAGGATTCACTACTGCAACATAAGCGTAAAGCAGTCCTTCCTGAAGAACTCCCTTACGGTCTCAGCCCTTCTTACGGATGTTTTCAATACACGGCGATGGGACATTCACTCCAACAATAATATCTATTCTCTTGAAAACAGCAGCCGTAACCTCAGCCGCATGCTCTGGATAGGAATAAGCTGGAACTTCAACTCCTTCAAGCCTCTGAAGAACGCCGGAAAGAAGCAGGAGGAAGACCGCAGCGTGATAAGACTGGGAGACTAATTCTCAGGAAGTTCGGCCGCTGAGGCCTTCGGAAGTTCCTTGCCGGAGGAGAGTGCAACGCCGCAGCCCAGAACCTCATTGGCGGCACGGACTATGCTCTGCTTACCTGTCACGAGTCTTGAAGTGTTTGTCTTGAAATCGTTCACCACCTTTTCCAGAGATGCCTCGAGCTTTGCGTTTTCGGTACAGAAAATGGCAACGCGGTCCAGCATCTTGCGGGCACCTTCCATAATGTCCTTCACATTGTCCATGGTCTTTTTCTGAATCCAGGCACTGCGGATCAGGCGCAGGAAAGGAAGGAGCGTCTCTTCCGTTGTAATGAGAACATTCTTCTCGAACGCTTCCTTGAAGATGTTCGGATTCTCCTGTTTTGCAAGCTGATACGCTCCGTAGTTAGGAATGAACATTATTACATAATCCAAGGTCTTACGGCCTTTGACATACCGCTGATATTCCTTGCCGTTGAGCTCGGCAATGTGATTGAGCACAGACTCAAGATTCCTGCGTGAGGCATCTTTCCTTGCCTCCTCGGTATCTGCGGCAAAGTAATCGGCAAGTGCGGTGAGCGATACTTTTGAATCAACCAGTATGTCCGTGTTATCAGGGAAATGGAGCGCAAAGTCAGGACGCATGCGCTTGCCGCTCTCCTCGTTCACTATTATATTTCCCTTGGAATCGCGCAGATAGAATTCAGCCTCATAGTCCCGGCCTTCCTCCAGACCCTCCTGCTTGAGGATATTCGCAAGTATTGTCTCACCAAAGATGCCCTGCATCTTGTTCCTGCCCTTGAGCGCGCTGGCAAGATTGGCCGCCTGAGTGTTTATCTTCTCGGTCTGTGAACGCAGATTGTTCACCGTTTCCTCGAACTTGGTCTTTATGGCCGTGCTTTCCTCGGTATGCGCCTTCATCTGGGCCTCAACCTTCTCCCTCATGGCATTGATATCCTTGTTCAGAGCACCGGTGATATTGCGCATTGTCTCCTCAGCCTCTTTCTTCAATGACTCCTCCCTCTCCTTCATCAGCTTCTCATTCTGCAAAGCCATCTCATTCTTTGTTACCTCGATAGTCCTGGCCTGGCTCTCCTTCAACTCCGCTACTGTTGCCTCATAGTTCTTCCTCTGCTCTTCAGAGGCCTTTGCCTGATTCTCCTTGAACTCCCGTATGGTCTGCGCATAATTCTCATTATTCACAGCGATGGTCTTTTCATAATTCTCCTTCATCTGTGCCAGAGCTTTCGCCTGGTTATCCTTCACCTCCGCCAGAGTCTGCTCATATCTGCTGCGCTGTTCCTCCAGTGCCTTGGCATTCTGTTCCTTGAGTTCCGATATCAGCTTATCGTTCTGTGCAGCCAGTTCCCCAAGCTTGCGCTCGTATGCCTCCTTCTGCTCCGCCCTGGATTCTGTAACTATCGCCAGTGAAGAATCCTTAGCCTTGAGTTCCATGTCCTTGGAAGCCAGTTCAAAACTCTGAGCGGTCAATTTCTGTTCATAAGCATCCTTCTGCTCAATCAGCGCATGCTCGCCTGCACTTTTCAAACTGCCAAGTTCATTTTCGTAAGAAGCCTTCTGCTGTGCAAGCCTCTGCTCATACTCGCCGCTTAACTCACCAGCACGTTTCTCGGCTTTAAGTCCTTCTATTCTGTGCGTAACAAACCATACCAGCACCGCCGCCAGCAGAATTAACACAGCAACAATTACATATTCCATAAAAGCTTTATCTTTAGTTTTTATCTGTTCACAACATTCTTTCAGCCAGCACCGCTTGGGGGCGTCAGGCACTTCATTTTTTCATTGGGGCTCCGCCCCAAGTTGTGTTTATCCCCGCTCCTTGCCCTATACCGGATTTGTGCCTTTACACAACTTATTCGCTTTCGCACAAATCCGCGGGCATCGCTATACCGCTGATGCGGTATCATTATTGCACCGCTCCCGGGCTATACCGAACTTGCTGCTACTCGCAACTCTTCGCAATCTTGCCGCAAGTTTTCGCATTCCAGCAAGTTCGCGCCCTCCGCTAGGCCGCTGATGCGGCCTTGTTATCAGTGCCAGCCGCTGCATTCAGGCACATAAATGATCAAATCGTGGTTATTTGCCACTTTTTGCATGTGTTCGGCCACAGTTTAACCAATTTCGTGACCGGATGGCGGGGAAGCTTAGCGGTCAAGAATCTCGCTGCTGTTCCAACGCTGCTTGATGAACGCTTCGGCGTGATGACACTGGAACTCGCGGCCGCGAAGCACGTCAATGACCTGATGCCATTTGTCAACGTTTGCAGCCGTGCCCTGGGAAACGTGGCATTTGTAAGCCTCGCGCTTTTTCTCAACTGTACTGTCTATGTTCACATAGATTGTTGGTGTGAACATCTGGGTCTGCATGCCGGTCATGACCTCGCCATAATACAGATCGAAGCAGTGGCCAAGCAGTCTCCAGGCATCATAAACCAATATCGAACAATTCCTGTGATCCCTGTGGGCGTCAATAGGCCAGTGAGTGAACACTACATCAGGTTTCTCACGGGCAATGAGCTCGCGCATCTCATCGTAACGCGCCTTGTTGATTTCAGACTTGCCATCCACCTGTGTCATGAACACAGGCCTGATTCCCATGACTTCGCAGGACTTCAAGGCCTCCTTTGTACGTATTGCAGCTGTTTCCTCGGCACTCTTGCCTTCAATGCCGCCCTCACCTCTTGTGAAATAAACGCAAACAACTTCGCAGCCCTGCTCCTTGAGCAGAAGCATTGTGCCGGCGCACATTGATTCGGGATCATCCGGATGGGCACCTATTACCAGCGCCTTTTTGTATTTACCAACTATTGGCTCCTGTGCGAACATGAATGAAACGCACGCCATCATCATCAGAACAGCAAACAACTTTTTCATAATCCTTTATGTATATTATTAGTATTTCAACCTCACCCGCTGCTTCGGCTTTCCTTCGAAAGTCTTCTTTTTTCACCAATATCAAAGTAGTTTCTTCAGCGCTTTGGCAAACTGGTCCGGACAGCTTGTGCCTTTATAATTGCAGTCAATGCCTTCCATACGTTTTATTGCCTCCTCAATCTTCATGCCCACAACAAGTTGGGAAACAGCCTGGGA
>JAGHUC010000057.1 GCA_018065035.1 Candidatus Egerieousia equi
TGATGGAACAGTGTTCGATTCATCATACAGAAGGAACTCCCCTGCGGATTTCGGTCTGAATCAGGTGATCAAGGGCTGGACAGAAGGTGTGCAGCTCATGAATGAGGGCGCCAAGTACCGTTTCTTCATACCGTACAATCTCGCATACGGTGAAATGGGTGCCGGCAGCAACATCCCTCCTTACGCAGCGCTGATCTTTGACGTTGAACTCATCAAGGTGCTTTGAGACTGAAAAGCTGAAAGCATATTTGCACATAATCAGAATTCAGGGAAATGACAGGAAAACCACAACTTTCAACCGCACAGATGTGGAATCTGAGCTTCGGATTCCTGGGAGTGCAGATTGCTTACGCTCTTCAGAGTGCTAACATATCACGTATATTTGCAACACTTGGCGCGGACCCTCATCAACTCAGCTTCTTCTGGATACTTCCGCCGCTCATGGGAATGATTGTCCAGCCGTTGATAGGCAAGTGGTCTGACCGCACCTGGTGTTCACTCGGGCGCCGGAAGCCATACCTTCTTGCCGGTGCTGTTGTAGCCGTAATAGTAATGGCGTTCCTTCCGAATGCCGGATCCCTTCATTTTTCTGACCGTTTACTGCTGGGCCTCAACGGCGCCATGTGGTTCGGCCTGTTCTCCTTGATATTCCTTGATACATCCATTAATGTTGCCATGCAACCATTCAAGATGATGGTAGGCGACAATGTGAATGCAAAGCAGAAGACCAAGGCATACAGCATTCAGAGCCTCCTGTGCAATGCAGGAAGCCTTATAGGATATCTTTTCCCCATATTCTTTACATGGATTGGAATATCGAATTCCGCGCCAAAGGGCGTTATCCCTCAATCAGTGATATGGAGTTTTTATGCGGGAGCAGCCATCCTTATTCTTTGCGTGCTATATACTTTCCTGAAAGTCAAGGAATATTCTCCGGAAGAATATGCTCAATACAATGGGACAACGGAAAACAATTCCCACGCCAGCTTTGTACGTCTTCTGCGTGATGCTCCCCAAACATTCTGGACAGTCGGCCTCGTGCAGTTTTTCTGCTGGGCGGCTTTCCTTTTCATGTGGACATACACCAATGGAGCTGCAGCCTTGAATTGCTGGAATACAACTGATGCAGCTTCGGAAGCGTATCAGGCAGCCGGCAATTGGGTAGGAGTGCTTTTTGCCGTGCAGGCCGTTGGATCAATAATCTGGGCTTTGCTCATTCCAAGATTCCGCAATGTAAAATGTGCATATATGGTGAGCCTCATCATTGGAGCCGCAGGATTCATTTCGGCTGCATTCATACATGACCAATACGCATTGTGCATCAGTTATCTGTTTATTGGAGCGGCATGGGCGGCCATGCTGGCACTTCCTTTCACTCTTATTACCAATGCCCTGCAGGGAACTTCGCACATGGGAGAGTATCTGGGACTTTTCAACTGCACCATCTGCCTGCCGCAGATAATTGCAGCGGCAACCGGAGGAGTGCTTCTCAAGGCATTGGGCGGTTCCCAGCCTGTGATGCTTGTTGCCGCAGGTGTGCTTCTGGTCTTCGGCACTGTTTCAGTGCTTGCAGTCAGGACAAATTCATCGTGCAAATAATCAAGTTCAAATAATGCAAGTAAGTTTCCATATAGAATATTTCACCCGATGGGGCGAGAATCTGTGCCTGGTGGCACAGGATGTGAAATATCCCATGCAGTGGTCCGGAAACGGACAATGGACTGTGACCTTGAAGAATGCCAGAGCTTCCATGCTTAAGGATTACACTTATATTGTAATCAAGGATGGAATAACAGTCCGTACAGAATGGGAGCATCACAGCAGTCATCCTTCAAAGGATGTATATGACAGATGGAATGATTGCCCTATTAATGGATGTCCTTTCCCGCGCAGACATTCAGCCGGTATCTTTGACAGTCCCGGTTTCCGTGGCGCCGGAACTGCAGTGCCTGTTTTCTCGCTGCGCACCGCTTCTGATTTCGGAATAGGGGAATTTTGCGACCTCAGACCGCTTGTGGACTGGGCGGCTGCAACAGGACAGTGCATAATACAGCTGTTGCCTATCAATGACTGCACACGCACCGGAGACTGGCGTGATTCCTATCCTTATAGTCCTATCAGCAGTTTTGCATTGAATCCTATGTACATTCACCTGCAGGATCTTGGAATCAAGGAGGATGCCGCTTTCCGCAAGCATCAGAAAGAACTCAATGACTTGCCGTATGTGGACTATCCGCGTGTATACAAGGCAAAGATGCCACTTGTCCGCAAGGCGTTCAAGGAAAGAGGCACGTCCGATATGTCAGGGACAGCCTTCAAAAAGTTCAGGGAAAGCAACAGCGGATGGTTGCGCGAGTATTCGGAATTCTGTGCGCACAGGGACGGACTGGAACCTGAATATTATGAATGGATACAATATCATCTTGACAGGCAGCTCTCACGCGAGGTCTCCTATGCCCACAGCAAGGGCGTTTTCCTGAAAGGCGACCTGCCGATAGGGGTGAGCGGAGATGGAGTGGATGCGTATTATCATCCTGAGCTTTTCAACCTTGATTCATCTGCCGGTGCACCGCCTGATTTCTTCAGCGAGGACGGACAGAACTGGGGCTTCCCTACATATAACTGGGAAGCAATGGAAAAGGATGATTACGCCTGGTGGAAATCACGCCTCCGTAAGATGGCCGAGTATTTTGATGCTTTCCGTATGGATCACATTCTGGGATTTTTCCGTATATGGGAAATTCCATTGGAATACAAGTGTGGTCTTGACGGACATTTCAACCCTGCATTACCATATTCGCTGGAAGAGATAAGTTCTGCAGGACTGCACGTGGATGGACTTTTCCATGAGGATCCCCGCCATCCGGGCATGTATCAGCCGCTGATAAGTCCGGCTTTGGAGAATTTGTCTGACTGGCAGAAAGAAAGGTTCGAGACTATATACAATGATTTCTTCTATCATCGTCATGACGGATTCTGGCGTTACAACGCATTGCGCAAACTTCCTGAACTCCTCGGAGCCACCGGAATGCTTGCCTGCGGGGAGGATCTTGGAATGATTCCGGATTGTGTTCCAGGAGTAATGGAGCAGGAAAGAATTCTGTCTTTGAGAATGAGGGGGCTTGACAGCACAGGAGAGTGGAAGTCTCTCAGTGTATGCGCAACTTCAAGTCACGATATGCCAACCCTGCGAATGCAGTGCCAATCAGATCCTTCAGTGGAGGAATGCCGCAATATGCTGGCAGAGTATCTTCAATCGCCATCAATGCTGGCCATATTCCCATTGCAGGACTGGCTGTCAATAAGCGGAGACCTTCGTAATCCTTCATGCGAGGAAAGAATCAACCATCCGGAAGATCCAAATCATCATTGGCGCTTCCGCATTCATCTTGACCTGGCCCAGCTGAGTACCGATGCGGGTTTCTGTTCAGAAGTATCCTCACTCATCAGAGAGAGCGGCCGCTTTTGATCTTTTCTTCAACTTCAAGCCTGTTGACCATTACCTGTTTATAGGTGCCTGTTGAAAAATCATATTCAGTTTCCACAAATTTCGGGAATTTGTCTGAACTGTATTGGTATTCGTATGGAGCCATCCCTGGAACTTTAATGATAAGAAACGGCGTGGATGGGTGCAATGTGATGTAACCTGCCGGAACGTTGAACGGATTGGAAAGGAAGAGATTCATGATCCTGAGCGCTTTGAAGAGAGGGCTGGAGGATTTCAGCGGTTTTGACCAGTAGAGACTTTGATCAATGGACCTCAATGCGCTTATTCTTGCAGCCTGTTGCTTCTTTATCATATCATTCGGCTTGGCCGTAAAAGTCATTGGATAGTTCATGCCAGGGTAGAGCGGGGCAAGGAATGACGGGGCGAAAATGTGTCTGACAGGCATTGAGTTATTCAGATATTCTTTTTTATCAAGCGATAGAGTATCATGTTCCTGAGCATGCAGGCAAATGCTGCATGAGAACAATGGGAAAATTGCAAGGAAGAGGAATTTGTACATAATCTGTAATTGCTTCCATTTCCCTTGCAAATACCATACCATATCATCGGCATTGCTTTAATCCGGGTTTGTGTTCTGAACCATCGCCGGTGAAAAATGAAATATAGTGCTAACTTTGCATTGCTGGAGTTATTCATATTGGGATGAAAGTTACAATACTGTCTGATAACATCGGGTGCGGCGCTCTCAAGGGGGAATGGGGCCTGTCCTTTCATGTAGAATTCAACGGGAGGAGATATCTGCTGGACACAGGGGGCTCTGCACTTTTCCTGAGGAATGCTGAGGAACTTGGCATTTCAATCGCCGATGTGGACTGCGCCGTGCTCTCGCATGCGCATTATGACCATTCCCTGGGTATGGAGGCATTCTTCCGCACCAATTCCAAAGCGGATTTCTTTGTAAGCCCGAACGCACGTGAGGACTGCTATAGCGGGCCGGGGCTCCTTAAAAGGTATATAGGGCTGCCCAAGGGCCTGCTGCGCAAGTACAGAGACAGAATCAAAACACCATCAGGAGTCACAGAGATAGACAAGGATGTCTTCATTATTCCCCACTCCGGCGATGGTCTTGCGGCAATAGGGCGGAAAGCACATTTATATGTCCGCCGTGGCTGGAGATACCTGCCGGATGATTTCTCTCACGAGCAGAGTCTGGTTTTCCGCACCGGCGATGGCCTGGTCATCTTCAACAGCTGTTCGCACAGCGGGGCCGACATAGTCATGGACGAGGTTGTAAGAGCCTTCCCCGGTGAGCGGGTCAAGGCATATCTGGGAGGCCTGCATCTGTTCAGAATGGATGACTCCGAGGTCCGGGATATGGCCCGGAAGATACGTGATACGGGAATACGCCGTGTAATTACAGGACATTGTACCGGCGATATGGCGTTTGCAGTGCTGAAATCCTGTCTGGGTGAATCCATGGACCAGTTCCATTGCGGTATGGTAATAGATTTGTAAATTTGATTTTTGATTGTCATGAAATCAACAACATACATCCTTGCCAGAAGCAGCAGGTTGGCAATCGTCATTCCTTTTGAACTTACCCTTTGATTAATTCACATTTGTTTCCAGACGTTCGAGGACCTTGCGGTAAAGAGCGACCTTGCTTTCCAGCTTCATAGGGTAGGCCCGCGATGAGGATGGCATGCGCCACCAGCGTATGTTTCTGTGGTTGAAGCAGATATCTGTAAACCCACCAGCAGGCGGCCTGGTCACGCCCGTAAAGCCTTTACTGTCAAGAATTTCAATGAATTCATCCGAGGACTTTCCACCGGTTGTGACAATTGTCCGGCACAAGGGCATCTTTTCCAGCATTCCGGAAATATCGGCCGGACGCAGAATCACCAGGAATGCGTCGCTGGCATTGCCTTTGAGGCGGCAGACCCTTGAGGCGGTGTCAAAGAATCCGAACCCTATTTCCTGGCAGAAAGCTTTTATTTGCGCGCAGTTGAAACGCATCTTGCCTTTGACAATGAAATGGCGGGCATCCGAAAAATAAACAAGTCCAAGAATACGCCAGAAATCATTCAGAAAGTTGGGGTAGAAGAAATCCATGGACCAACGCGCCTTAGGTGGAGGAAAACTGCCTAGAAACAGCACCTTCCCGTTTGACGGCAGGAATGGTTCAAGCGGATGGTCCTCAATTGAGATGCCGCATCTTGTCAGATCAACCTTGCTGGCATCTTCTGTGAAGACTACGCCTTCGGCCTTGAGACGTTCCCTCTGTTTTTCGGGACCGCCGAATGCATACCCGCATGCCAGACTGCCATCAGAGCATACTACCCTGTGACATGGAACCATAACGGGATCGGTATTGAGATGAAGTGCGTTCCCTACAGCTCTTGCCGCTCCGGCGAATCCCGCCAGCTCAGCCACCTGAGCATAAGTTCCCACTTTCCCTTCCGGTATCATTGATACGGCTTGGAAGACCTTTTCTGTGAAATTTTCAGCCATCTTTTTATCCTTGTTTATTCACAATAATTGACACGTGCAGGGTTGATGATTGCAGGAAAAGGGAAACCTTTGTCTTCCATCAATTTCAACAATGCTTTTGAACCATTCTGGAGCTTATAGTCCAATTCTTCGTTGAATATTGGAATCACCTCATAAAAAACAACCTTCTTGTTTTTGCCAATTTCAACAGAAGCCTGCTCACCATTCAAAGTACTGGTCTCCTTGATCAGAACATTGCGATAAGGTAGACTTTCGAATATCGGCTCTCCGAAATCCACAGTATGTCCATCCCCGAGATATGTCTTGCAATACAGAGGATAGCGGGCTAGTGTTTTCAGCATTCGTATTGGCCAGTAATATGTTTCATCGTCGGTATCATTATTTTCCCAATGATGCATGTCCCAATCTTTTGGCAGGCGTATGACCAACTCCATATAGGGAGTTTGATTTCCAGTTTGCGCACTGGAAGGCACTTTCATTTTATATGCCCCGGCATTCATTGTGACTAATGTATAATAGTCATGATTCGCATCAGGTTCGATACAAAGTATGTCAATATGAATGTCACCTGGTATCGTAACAAGTTCGTGAAAAACATTTTCTGCTTCACCAAAAGACTTGGCAATATAATCATCAACAATGGAGTCCTCTGATTCGGAATATTCTATGATTTTTTTGTGACGGGCGAATAATTTGAACATACGAGATACTGATGAAAGAAAAAGGTATAAAAATAAGGAGAAACCTTGCGATTTCTCCTCTGTAGTAGCGGAGGAAGGACTCGAACCTCCGACCTCCGGGTTATGAGCCCGACGAGCTACCAACTGCTCTACTCCGCGATGTTGTAAGTGCAAAGGTACTACTTTTTTTGAGAAAAACAATTTTTGTGTTCAAAGTTTTTCTAATTTTGCCGTCCGGTGTGTGTGAAACCGAGCGGAATACCTGGGAGTTTTATGTCCTGTGATTTTTAAATTTGCACACATTTGTTTGAATAACAGTAGGTTATGATTCATAATTTTTCGCACAGGGCTTTGGCTGCGGCCAAGTCTGCTCTTCCGAATGCAATAAAGACAAGCATTTGGGTTGTCAAGATAACCTTGGCAGTTTCTTTTGCCATCCTGTTTCTCAAGTATTTCAATATCGTGCCTTGGATAAGCCGTTATGCATCACCGGTGTTCTATCATCTCGGCCTTCCAGGCGAGGCTTCACTGGCGTTCCTTTCCGGATATTTCACAAATGTCTATACAGCCATTGCTGTTGCCGTTTCGTTGAATCTGGATCCGAGAACAATGACAATTGTTGGCGTCATGGCCCTTTGTGCCCATAATATGATAACCGAAACATTGGTGCAGAAGAAGACTGGAACAAACGCCTGGTGGATAGCGTTCGTAAGAACCGCCGCAGCTTTTGTGCTGGCTGCCGTGCTTAACCTGATAATGGGCGGGGAAGTGGTTTCCAATGTCACGCACTACACACAGGAGCAGCTTGAGTTCCTGCCGTTGCTCAAGGAGTGGGCGATTACCTCGTTCTGGCTTGTCCTTAAGATGGTCACTCTTATCATTTCTCTTTCAATACTTCAGAAACTGCTTAACGAATTCGGTATCATAGCCGCTCTGTCAAAAGTTCTCGGACCGGTGATGACTTTCTTCGGACTTGGCCGCAAGACGTCTTTCCTGTGGATTGTTGCCAATACCCTTGGTCTTGCATACGGTGCGGCAATTATGATAGATGAGGCTCAGAGCGGGAATATCAGCAAGAGGGATATCGACTGCCTGAACACTCATATCTGTTCGTCTCACAGCAATCTGGAGGACCTTTTCCTTGTATCTTCAATAGGAGCCATCTGGTGGATTGTCCTTGTTTCACGCTGGTGCTTCTCCTTTGCCATAGTCTGGCTTCTCCGTGCCTATTACTTCATAAAGGATAAAAGGGCCGCATCCGCGGTATAGCGGGACAGAACATTCCGGTTAAGAAAAACTCGTTTGCAAATCTGCACTTTGCGTGTTAAATTTGCAGGTTATTTATAGTCATTGGCTTGCAATGAATTTCTTGCACGCTTTTTGCAGTGAAGAAGGACAAACAAAGCCAGCTTTTGGAACCCAAATAGAAACACCATGGAAAACGGGGTAGTTGATTGTCTGATAATTGGTAGTGGCCCTGCAGGGTACACTGCCGCCATTTATGCCGCCAGGGCAGGGCGCAAGCCTGTGATGTATTGCGGTCCGCTTCCGGGCGGCCAGCTCACAACAACTACTGAAATAGAGAATTTCCCAGGTTACCCGAACGGCGTTGCCGGAACTGCTCTCATGGAGGACCTGAAGGCCCAGGCACTCAGGTTCGGCACTGACATAAGGAACGGCAGGGTGGTCAGGGTGGATTTCTCGCAGAGGCCATTCACTATCGCTGTGGAAAATGGTGATGAGATAAAGGCGGCAGGAGTGATAATCTGCACCGGTGCCAGCGCAAAGTACCTCGGGCTGCCCAGCGAAAGGAAGTTCAGGGGCTTGGGAGTTTCAGCATGTGCCACCTGCGATGGTTTCTTCTACAGAAGGAGGGTTGTTGCAGTGGTAGGTGGCGGCGACACTGCCTGTGAGGAGGCTTCCTATCTTGCCGGAATCTGCAGAAAGGTGTATATGATTGTACGCAGGGATGAGTTCAGGGCTAGTGCCGCAATGGTTGAAAAGGTGAAATCATGCCAGAACATAGAGATTCTCTGGAATACCAATACGGAGGAGGTTCTCGGAGACGAGGCCGGTGTCACAGGCGCATTGCTCGTGAACAACAGGACAGGGGAGAAGTTCACCATTGACATAAACGGATTCTTCCTTGCTATCGGGCATCATCCGAATTCCGAGCTGTTCAAGGACTGGCTGGATACTGATCCGCAGGGTTATATTATTACAGAAGGCAAGTCCTGCAGGACAAATGTTCCGGGCGTTTTCGCTGCCGGAGACGTGCAGGACCCACATTACAGACAAGGCATTGTGGCCGCTGCTTCGGGATGCATGGCGGCCATGGAACTTGACAAATTTTTGAAATGATGAGAAACTTTAAGCTTGCATTTATACTTCTGGTTTGCGGTTTGACGCTTGCTTCATGCTCTTCACGGTATGAACAGCTGCTTGCCGGCACTGATTATGAGGCCAAGTACAAGGAGGCTTTCAAGTATTACAACAATGGCAAGTACAAGAGGGCCGCTGAGCTCTTCGAGAGTCTGATAATGCCTATGAGCGGCATGCCTCAGGAAGATACGGTCCATTTCTTCACGGGTATGTCAAACTACAAGAGGATGGACTATGTTACAGCCGAGAGCAACTTCGAGAGATTCATACAGGTGTTCCCTAGAAGTCCGTTCACCGAGGAGGCAACCTACCTCAGATGCCATGCACTTTATGAGAAGACCTTGAGATATGAACTTGACCAGGTCCCAACCAGGAAGGCGCTTGTTGCAATAGGGGAGTTCATGCGTGACTATCCGCTCAGTTCATATCGCCCGACCTGCGAGATCATGCAGGAGGACCTGTTCGAGAGACTCGACAGGAAAGCATTCGAGTCCGCAAGGCTTTATTACAAGATGGAGGATTATCTTGCCGCCCATTATGCCCTGAAGAACGTGCTTAGAGACAATGCAGACAACCGTTACAGAACAGATATCCTTTACTATACAGCTGTTTCTGCATATAAATACGCCCAGAATTCAGTGCGTGACAAGCAGAAGGAGAGGTACCTTACATTCATCGACGATTATTACAATTTCATAAGCGAGGAGGCTTCTTCATCAAGAAGGTCCTTCCTCGACGGCTATTATCAGAAGGCCTTGAGGTACACCAAGGGTAATGAGAATGCGGATTATGAAGAAGGCGTTGCTTCCGAAAAGAACATGACAAAGGAGCAGCGCAGAAAGGCCAAACTTGCGGCAAAGGAGGTGAAGAGGGCCGAAGCTCTGCTCAAGGAAGCCGAGAAGAAGGCTCAGGCGGAGAACGAGAGGAAGGAACGCAAGTCAAGGGACAAGGTGAAAGCGCAGAACAAGGAAAACATCAAATAGAAATATTAAAACAATAATAAAATGATAGAGAATAACATTAGCAAAGTTCCGGACAATACAATCACCCGTGATTTGTGTGATTTTGCCGCTCCTACAGGAAATTTGTATGAATCAACCGTAATCATATCAAAAAGAGCAAATCAGATTGCCGCCGAGATCAAGCAGGAGTTGAATTCCAAGCTTGAGGAGTTCTCGAATTATGCCGACACACTTGAGGAGACATTCGAGAACAAGGAGCAGATAGAGATTTCCCGTCATTACGAGAAACTCCCGAAACCTGGTCTCATTGCAACCAAGGAGTTCGAGGACGGAGAGATTTACTACAGGGTGATAGAGAAGAACTAAGTTGCTCAGCCATCTGTCCATACAGAATTATGCTCTCATAGAGCATTTGGAGATTGATTTTCCAGCCGGTCTTGTCATAATTACAGGCGAGACAGGCGCTGGAAAATCTATTCTTTTGGGAGCACTTTCACTGCTGATGGGTTCGAAATTCGACTCTTCGCATATAAAGGATACTTCCAGAAACTGTGTGGTGGAGGGAGAGTTCACTCTTGGTGAGGAACAGTTCTTAGTAAGGCGCGTGATTTCCGCCGCTGGACGCTCGAGGTGCTTTGTGAACGATGAACCTGTTACCATCGGAAGTCTTTCCGAACTAGGATCGAAACTCATTGACATACATGCCCAGCATCAGCATCTTCTTCTGTGCTCTCCTGAGTTTCAGATGAATCTCGTTGACCTGCATGCTTCAAATTCAGAGTTGCGCGCTTCATATTCCGCGCTGTACAACGAACTTGAAAGCAGGAGCAGACAGCTTGCTGTGCTTGAGGACAGGATAGCAGCCGCATTGAGGGACAAGGATTACAACGAGTTCCAGTACTCGAAACTAGCCGATGCCAATCTCAGGGCGGGAGAGCTCGAAGAACTCGAACAGGAGCAGAATCTGCTTGCCAACGCCGAGAACATAAGGCTGGCAATAGAGCAAACGGTGGAACTGCTGAATCCAATGGGCACTTCCTTTGTTCAGAATCTGAAAATGGCTGCATCAAAGTTGGAGAAGCAGGGCGGTGCTCTGTCCTTGCTCTCCGAGCTCGCAGGCAGACTGGAATCATGCCGCATTGAATGCAAGGACATCGAGCAGGAACTTGAGGATGCGCTTGAGCGCTGCAATGCCAACCCTCAAAGGCTGGAACAGCTTGACGGCCGCATAGCCGCTCTTGAGGATCTGATGAGAAGATTCTCCTGCAGCACTGTAGAGGAACTGATTGCAAAAAGGGATGAACTTGGCAGGATGGTGAATTCTTCAGATGATCTGGAACAGGAACGCAGCGCACTGCTGTCTTCAATGGCTTCTCTTGAAAACGAACTGAAGGTTAAGGGCCGTGAGCTGTCCGCTTCAAGGACAAAGGCCGCTTCGGAACTTGGAGTGCTTCTGTCGGACAATATCCGTTCTTTGGAGCTTCCGTTCGCAGAGTTTGCAATAGAAGTTGTCCCTACTGGCAACTACGGGAAGACAGGCTGTGACAGGATAAGTTTCATGTTCAACGCCAACAAGGGTGGACAATTGGTGGATATATCCAAGGTTGCTTCAGGCGGTGAACTTTCACGCGTAATGCTTTGCGTCAAATACATAATGGCATCATATACAGGAATGCCTACTATGATTTTTGACGAGATAGACACCGGAGTTTCGGGCCGTGCCGCCGATAAGATGGGAAAGCTCATAAACGATCTGGGCAGGAGGATGCAGGTGATTGCCATTACGCATCTTCCTCAGATTGCATCAAAGGGGAACACCCATTATCAGGTTTACAAGACACAGGATTCGGAGAATTCCAGAACAAATATACGTCTGCTGGATGAAGAGCAGAGAATAGAAGAAATAGCTTCAATGCTGAGCGGGTCAACGCGCAGCGCTGCGGCATACGAGAATGCAAAATATTTATTAAACAACAAGTGATATATTATGAGATTAATTATTGAGGAGACCTACTCAGGTGTTTCTTGCTGGGCAGCCTCTTATATTGCAAAGAAGATCAACGACTTCAATCCTACACCGGAGAAGCCTTTCGTTCTTGGCCTTCCTACCGGTTCAACCCCTCTTGGTACATACAAGGAACTCATCAAGCTGCACAAGGCAGGCAAGGTTTCTTTCCAGAATGTTGTAACCTTCAATATGGACGAGTACGTTGGCATACCTGAGGACCACCCTGAGAGCTATCACTCATTCATGTGGAACAATTTCTTCAAATACATTGATATAAAGAAGGAGAACGTGAACATCCTCAATGGTAACGCACCGGATCTTCAGGCAGAGTGCGATTCATACGAGGCAAAGATCAAGTCATACGGTGGAATAGACCTCTTCATGGGCGGCATAGGTCCTGACGGTCACATTGCATTCAACGAGCCGGGCTCTTCATTGTCTTCAAGAACCAGAGTCAAATCACTCACAACAGACACAATCATTGCCAATTCAAGATTCTTTGACAACGATATCAACAAGGTTCCGAAGACAGCTCTTACAGTAGGCGTAGGCACAATCACAGACGCCAAGGAAGTGCTTATCCTTGTAAACGGTCACAACAAGGCACGTGCATTGTATCATGCAGTGGAGGGAGCGGTGAACCATATGTGGACAATCAGTATCCTTCAGATGCATCCTAAAGGAATCATCGTCTGCGACGATGCTGCAACAGTTGAATTGAAGGTTGGTACAGTGATGTACTACAAGGACATTGAGAAATCTAATCTTCACCCGGAGATACTACTCTAAGATCCGGCTCGTACAATATTACCCTGACAGCGTTGTTCTCGAAACCGCTGCCGGGGTTTTTTCTTGCAAAACTGTACCTGGTGTTAAGGGGCCTGATCCTGAAGGATGAATCCTCCTGAGGGAAACTCTCCGCTTCGTTGATGAAACTTGAACCGTACTTCTTTCCGTACCATACAAAGTATCTGGCAATGTCATACCCCTGCAGCACGTATGTATTAGGTTCGCATCCGAACATGGCCCTGTATTCTGAAAGCAGCCTGGCCAGCTCTTCGTCCCCTGCATTGTAGTCGGTCCAGTACTGAAGAGGCATTGACATCTTGAGCTTGTGGTATGACAGTGCGTCTATGGTGTCGAAGTGTTTCCATTTAGGCAGGCCGAACAACTTGATATCCCTCTTTTCGGAGAGAATCACAAGATTCCTTACGGCATCGTTTACAAAGGCCTCGGAGTTGGAGGCAATGAAGAAGGAATGTTCTTTCAAAGTGTCAAGTGAGGAGGCTATCCTCCACTCCGCGCTTCTTCCCTGAAGAATGGTATAGCCGAATTCCTGCCACTCAACGCCATATTCGCTGAGTTTGCTGCAGGTCTGTTCATAAAGCTTTTCGCTTGCACCCTGCTCGAACAGTATAATAGGCTTTGTGGCGCGTTCTCTGACGTCTTCACAGAACAATTCAATTGCTATGCTGTCCTGCTGGGCGGCTGACATTGCCACCTGCACCAGATTGCCATATTCAGGAACCAGTGCCGAAGCATTGGGGTCGAAAGGAGAAACAAGTGGAATTCCTTTTTCCACCAGCGATGGCAATACCGCTTCTATCTCCTTTTTCCTTACAGGACCTATGATAAGGTCATTTTCATAGAATTCCTCAGGCATCTGGAGACCGCCTGCGGATGTGTATTTGTTGGTGTCGTAAACGTTCAGGGTGACATTCATCAGGCCTTCCTCCTTCATGTGCTTCATTGCAAGGAGAAAGCCGCTGTAGAAATCCATGCAGGCTATCTGGTTGTTGTCTGCCGCTCTGTTCGATGTGAGGGTGAGTGCCAGTCCTATCGCCAGTGGAGTATCATCTATGAGAGGATTGCCATAAGTTCTGCTTACCGCTTTCATTTCAGGCTCAGTCTCAGGTTCCGGTTCGGTTTCCGGTTCAGCAACAGTCTCCGCTACCGTTACCGCTGCTTGAACGCTTGTGTCACGGGTTGCTGCAGGTTCTGCTGGCATCACATTTGCCGGGAGCTGTGAAACCGTGGAGGATTTTTTAGGAATGTAGATAAGCGTACCGCGTTTCAGACCTGCCCTGGCGCTTGGATTGATCTCGAGCAATTTCTGAAGGCTTATGCCGTAAGTCCTGCATATCTTGTTTACGGTATCGCCTTTCCTCACGGTGTGGGCTATCAGTTCCGTTGTCTGCTCCTGAGCACCAAGCTGTGCGAAGGACAGTATGGCTATCAGCAGTATGGCTATTCTTTTCATATCCTTTGATGAATGTTTTACAGATTGTTGTTGAATGCAAGAACCTTGCCACAGAATGTCTCCCAGCTGAGTTTCTGTTTCTCAGCCTTTATGTTCGATATCAGACTGTTCCTCAAGTCGCTGGAAGAGAAGTATTCCAATATGGTTTCAGCCACTGATTCAGGATCCGGATTCCTTGCGAGGAGACCTGTTCCTGCATCGCCTATGAGTTCCTTCAGTCCACCTACGTCCGTTGTGATGAGCGGAGTCTCAAAATGGTATGAAATGGAACTTATCCCGCTCTGTGTGGCGCTTCTGTAAGGAAGCACGCATACATCGGCAGCACTGAAATATACGGCCACCTCATAGTCCGGAATGTATTCCGTATTCAAGTAGATGTTTTCCCTGTTCGGCAGAGAGTCAATTATGCCCTGATACTTTTCAAAACTGCCGTAAGGTTCGCCTGCAATTATAAGATTGTAATCATTGCCAAGCTTCCCGAAAGCCTCAAGCAGAATGTCAAGGCCCTTGTACTCCCTTATGAGACCGAAAAACAGCAGGTTGCGGCCGTTCCTGTTCCTGATGCCAAGCTTGTCCATTGCTCCTTCCCTGGAAATCTTCTCCCCGAACTGTGAGTAGAGCGGGTGAGGTGTCTGGAGATAGCGGGCATCCGGCTTGAAGTCAAGCAGGTCCTTTGTAACGGCGGAACAAAGCGTTACGTATGCATCGTATGAATTCAGGTAGTATTTGGTCAGGGGTCTGTCAAAGAAGTGCTGCTCGTGCGGTATCACGTTGTCAAGGATTGCTATGCGCTTTGCATTGCTGTTGAGATGCCTTGCAACATAACCTAATGATGGAGCGAAATAGCTCATCCAGTACCTGGTGATGAACAGGTCGGGAGCCCATTCCCTGATCTTTCTTGCAGTGCTTATGTATGTAAAAGGATTTGCCGTATCCAGGCATCTTTCAGATGGTACTGGTACGGCATTGTCCTTTTCGGTTACCAATTGTGTTTTTCCCGGAAACAGAAACTGCGGGTATTGTCTGCTGAAGTTGAAGGCCCTTACCTCATTGTTCCTGGAAAGTTCCTTGAAAATGCAGCTGTTGAATTGTGAAATACCTCCTCTGTATGGGTGAAAACAGGATAGTATTGCTATTTTCAATTCACTATTATTATTTGCTCTTTACATACTCTGCGTTGAGTCCTGCAAGAACGTCATTAGTAATATCCAATGAAGGGTTGCCTACAAGAACAGTGTTTGAAGCGGCTGAAGTGCTGAGGATAAGAGCGTAGTTGTGGCTCTCGTTGTATTCGTTGAGGTAGGTCTGGATCTTGTCCATCACCTTGTTGAGCATGACTGCCTCTTTCTCCTGAACTTCAATTGCCTTCTCCTGGTTGAGGTTCTGCAACTGCTGCTGTCTTTCCTGAAGAGCTGCCTGCTGCTGCTCGGCCTGTGAACGTGTGAGCAGACCTTTGTTCACCTTGTTTTCAAAATCTGCAACTGATTTCTGGAAAGCGTTGCCCTGCTTCTGAAGATCGTCCTGGATGGTCTGAACCTCCGCCTCGAGAGCGGACTTCTCGTCATTGAACATATCGTATCCGTTTACCAGGGAATCAATCTGGATGTAAACTATGCTGCCCGGTGCTGCAGGCTCAACGTTTGATGCTTTTGCTTCTGTTGAATTGTTGCCGTTGTTGCAAGATGCTGAAACGAATGCTGCTGCAATGATAGCTGCAGCAAGGGAAAGTGTTTTTTTCATATAAGATTTTAGTTATTGTTATTCAACATATTTGAGCTAGTAAAATGCAAAAGTAACATTTTTTTGCATTTTATTTTGCTATTTTTGTGAAATAATATGTGAAAAATGAAGGTAGCCATATTCGGTAGAAGCCATACGCATTACAATGCCGGCGAAATCCATCTGCTTTTCCAGAGAATCTGCGCCAGGCCCGATATCTCACTCCAGGTATATGAACCGTTGAAGGACCTGCTTCAAAGCATGGCCGGGGAACTTCCCGCGCACACGGGAATCTCATATTTCTCCACCTGCGATGGTCTGGCGGAAGACACAGACCTTTTCCTGTCACTCGGAGGTGACGGAACCTTCCTGGATTCGATTCCAATAGTGAGAGGCAGCATGATACCTGTGGCGGGTATAAATTTCGGAAGGCTGGGCTTCCTAACAACGGCCAGTGTGGGCAATGGCGATTCCAGCATCGATGAGCTGCTGGAAGGCAGATTCAGCGTTGAGGAAAGGGCCCTGCTTCATGTTGACAGCCCGTGCACTGAAACTTATCCATATTGTTTGAATGAACTTACAATACAGAGGCGTGACCAGTCGATGCTTGAAATAAGGCTCAAGGTTAACGGTGTTGAACTTCCGGAATACTACTCCGATGGCCTTATCATTGCAACTCCTACGGGCTCAACGGCATATTCCATGAGCATTGGCGGACCGATTGTGATGCCAGATTCCAAAGTCACCATCATTGCTCCTATAGCTCCTCACAATCTGAATGTTCGTCCGCTTGTGGTTCCGGATACTGCAAGCATAAGCTTCGAATATGAGGGCAGGGGGGAGGACGCACTGCTCACCCTTGACAACAGGTCGGTGATTCTTCCAAAGCATACCTCCGTCACGGTTTCAAAGGCGGATTTCCCTGTACGCCGCGCCGCTGTTGACAACAGTTTCATTGGCGCGCTGTCACAAAAACTCATGTGGGGGCAAGACAAGCGTATTCTTAAGTAATTTTTTATATATTTGCAGTTTGTATTGTACAAATTACGGATTTATGGCAAATAACGGACGCATACCTGAACACGTTACCATCATAATGGATGGTAATGGCCGGTGGGCACGTGAAAGAGGGAAGGAGCGCGTATATGGTCATTTTGAAGGTGTGGAAAGCGTAAGGGCCGTGACTGAAACTGCCGTTGAATGCGGCGTGAAGTACCTCAGCCTCTATGCATTTTCACAGGAGAACTGGAACAGACCGAAGGAGGAGGTTGAAACCCTGATGTCGTTGTTCTTTGATTCAATAATCAAGGAAACCTCGAATTTCATGAAGAATGGCATCAAGTTTGTAGTGTGCGGTGACTTGGAAAGACTTTCGGAAACGTTGAGAAACAAAGTGCGGGATTGTATGGAACTTACTTCATCCAACAGCACCCTCACCCTTGTTCTCTTTATTAATTATAGTGGCAAATGGGACATTCTTCAGGCCGCAAACAGATATTTCCAGGCTGAAGGAAAGTGTGCGATTGATGAGAAGGGACTTGAAAAGTATCTGGTTACCAGTGGAATGCCCGACCCTGATCTTATGATCAGAACCAGCGGCGAGCTCAGAATAAGCAATTATATGCTCTGGCAGACAGCCTACACCGAATTTTATTTTACAGATATATACTGGCCGGATTTCCGCGGCGAGCAGTTCAAGGAGGCGCTTGAGGCCTACGCTCGGAGGGAAAGGAGATTCGGCGCTTTGAAATAGATGATGAAACGTTTTAGACTTCTTTTTCTGCTGGTCTTCATGATCCCGGGGATGTTGTCCGCCCAGGACAGCAACGTGGTGGTGGATTATGGAAACCCTCAAAAATATGTTATTGATTCCATCGTGGTGGAAGGTGTGAAATATGTCACCCCTCAAAGGGTTATTTCCATTGCAGGATTTGACAAGGGCAGCACCGTAACCATTCCTAGCAGTGATTTCTCAGATGCCACAAAGCGAATATACCAGCAGCGTTTCTTCTCCAAGGTTGAAATTTTCATAGACTCGCTATATCCTGGCAGGGACACCGTAAGGCTGAAGATACAGCTCACCGAGCGTCCAAGGGTTTCGAAATGGGACTTCAAGGGAATAAGGAAAGGCGAGAAGACTGATATCCAGGACAGGGTGAAGCTCAAGAAAGGAATGGAGCTGTCCGATTATACCATCAAGTCTTCATCCGACATCATCAAGAGATTCTTTGCCGAGAAAGGCTTCATAAACTGCAAGGTGAGGGTGGAGCAGGAGACCGATACCGTAATACGTAATGCAGTGAAAGTCACCTTCAACATTGACAAGGGTCTCAAGGTGAAAATCCAGAGACTTAATTTCCATGGCAATACGGCCATCAAGGGACGCAAGTTGCTCAAGAAGATGAAGAAGACAAATGACAAGCGCTTTTCAAGCTTCTTCAGACTCAAGAGCGCGAAATTCGTGAAGAAGGAGTACGAGAACGACAAGAATTCAGTGATAGAGGCCTTCAATGAAGCCGGATACAGGGATGCACGCATAGCAGGCGACTCAATTTATTATGTAGCTCCTAACAGGGTGAACATAGATATAGATATAGACCAGGGACAGAAGTACTATTTCCGTGACATCAAGTGGGTTGGAAACTCAATCTATTCACCTGAGCAGCTTAACTCAGTGCTCAAGATAGGAAAAGGTGACGTATATGATGTGGTCACGCTTGAGAAGCGTCTGAACGGTGACCCCAAACAGATGCATCCAGATGTAAAGAAAATGTACACCGACAACGGTTACCTTTTCTTCCACGTAACACCTGTTGAAATGGCTATTGCAGGAGACTCCGTTGATGTTGAAATGCGAATCTATGAAGGCAAGCAGGCAACTTTCAACAATATCATAATAAACGGTAACAGCATAACCCACGAGAAGGTGGCAAGAAGGGCGCTGTTCACAAGACCGGGTTATCTTTACCGTCAGACGGATTTCGAGCGAAGCTTGAGGGAGCTTGCTTCAATGGGCCACTTCGATCCTGAAAAGATCATGTCGGACGGCGGTTACAACCTGCTCCCTAACATCAACAACAATACCGTTGACGCAGTATACAATCTTGAGGAGAAACCGAACAGCCAGCTGGAACTCTCAGGAGGCTGGGGCGGCAACTCCTTTGTAGGAACCCTTGGAGTAAGCTTCAACAACTTCTCCATCAGAAGAATAGGTGACAAGACCGCCTGGAAGCCTGTCCCACTCGGCGATGGCCAGACTCTCTCAATCCGCTTCCAGACCAACGGAACATACTACACCACTCTCCAGGCATCGTTCGTTGAGCCTTGGCTCTTTGGAAAGAAACCTACCTCATTGAGCGTTACGGCATATTTCTCAAGACAGACCAACTCATACTACAACTATTACCAGAGCAGCTATGTTGATACAGGCGAGTATATGGAAACCTTCGGACTCGGAGTGGGACTCGGTACCCGTCTGAAATTCCCTGACAACTATTTTGTGCTCTATAATGAGCTCACCTGGAGAACCTACAAGCTTCACAACTGGGCTTATACCTTCATGTTCGACAACGGATTCTCCAACCTGTTCAGTTACAGGATTGCACTGTCCAGAAATTCGACCGATCAACAGATATATCCAAGACAGGGTTCGGACTTCAGCTTCGGAGTTGAACTCACACCTCCATACTCACTGTTCAAGGCAAAGGACACTGACTTTGACAATATGGACTATGCAACCAAGTACAAATGGATTGAGTATCATAAATGGACTTTCAACGGAGCGTTGTATACGAAACTCATTGGAGACCTTGTCCTCAAGACAGCGTATAATTTCGGATATCTCGGGTATTACAACAAACGCCTCGGTTACTCTCCATTCGAGGGCTTCCTCCTTGGAGGAGACGGCCAGAGCGGTTATCAGACTTACGGTTCGGAGTACGTTGGCCTGAGGGGTTATTCCAACTATTCTCTTACTCCTATTTCCGCAACTGGCTATTATGCAGGCAATGTGTATACAAAATATACCATGGAATTGCGCTATCCTCTCATTCTTCAGCCTCAATCAACAATCTTTGGCCTGATTTTTGTTGAAGGTGGTAATGCGTGGGGTTCGATCAACGAATTCAAGCCGTTCCAGATAAAACGCTCGGCGGGAATCGGTCTGCGAGTCATGCTTCCTGTTGTGGGTATGCTCGGAATGGACTGGGGTTACGGATTCGACACGCCGAACACAAGGGACGGATCAGGCGGAAGCCAGTTCCACTTCCTCATTGGACAGCAGTTCTAAAAAATGATAATGTTAAATTAAATTCCAGATTATGAAAAGGATTCTTTTTACACTGTTCGTTGTGTTTTCAGCCGTATGTGGAGCATCGGCACAGAAGACCGGTTATGTGAATACTGAAATCATTCTTTCCTCTCTTCAGGAGTACAAGGACACGGTTGCCATACTTGAAAGCAGAACAAAGGTTCTCCAGACCCAGATAGAGGATGCATTCAAGAGCGTGGAATATCTTTACAACAGCTATCAGGAAACAAAATACAATCTGTCCCAGGACAAGAGGACACAGGTGGAGAATGAGATAATCGCCCGCGAAAGGGCCGCAAAGGCAAAGCAGCAGGAATATTTCGGGGAGAACGGCCAGATGACAAAAGCAACCGAACAGGCTCTCAAGCCTATAAGGGAGAAGGTTCAGAACGCCATAAACGAAGTTGCAAAGGCTGAGGGGTACAGCGTTATCATTGACCTTTCAGTAATGCGCGGAGTGGTTTACAATGACAACAAGTGCAATATCAGCGAGAAGGTTGTCAACAGATTGAAATCAAATAAATAATAATAACAAACACATCAATTCAATTTTATGAAAACATTATTGAAACTTTCATTTGTAGCATTGCTGCTTGTTTCAACCAGTTCCTATGCCCAGACTTTCAAATTCGGACATATAAACATGCAGACTCTTGTTCAGCTCATGCCTGAAACCGATTCAGCAAACGTTGCACTTGAGAAATACGGAAAGGACCTTGAGGAGACATTCCAGGGAATGCAGAAAGAATTCCAGAGCAAGTATGAGACATACCAGCAGAAGCAGAAGGACTGGTTGCCAGCAGTTATCGAGGCCAAGGAGAAGGAACTTGGTGAAATCCAGCAGAGACTCCAGCAGTTCCAGCAGACAGCTCAGCAGGACATAGCACAGATGCAGTCACGCCTTCTTCAGCCGGTTATCAAGAAAGCCAACGATGCTGTGGAGAAGATTGCAAAGACCAACGGTTTCACATATATCTTTGACACATCGATTCCGTCACTGATATACATAAACAACACACAGAGCCAGGATATCCTTCCGCTTGCAAAACAGGCTTTGGGCATCCCTGCAAGCAAGACTCTTCCAACCGGAAACGCTCAGTAGCATACGCATTTCCCATCGAGGTGAAGAATTGCGGCAGTTGGCCTGCAAAAGAAAATTTTGTCCTTTCCGGGCAAAATTTTTTTTATATGTAAGCCGCAGGAACATAATAGGTGAGAATTATTCTTTATTTTAAGAAATTATATGTAATTTTGTTAAATAATTGAACGAAAATAATTTCGAGTATAATTTATGGAACACAAGATTATTGACACAAAAGAGGTAGTTATTCGTTTTACCGGAGACTCTGGAGACGGTATGCAGTTGACGGGTACTCTCTTCGCAGATGCATCTGCACTGTATGGAAATGAGATTTCCACATTTCCGGATTATCCTGCCGAGATTCGCGCTCCTCAGGGAACTGTAGCCGGTGTTTCGGGATTTCAGGTTCATATCGGCGCAACGGAAGTTAAAACTCCTGGAGACCTTTGTGATGTGCTTGTAGCAATGAATCCTGCCGCATTGAGGGCCAATGCAAAATGGGCCAAACCTGGTGCAAGCATTATTATTGACACGGATTCATTCGATGAGAAGAGCATTCAGAAAGCAGGATTCCAGACACTGGATCCAATCTCTGAGCTCAAGCTTGAAGATTACAACATTGTAGCATCACCTATCACCACCCTTACAAAGGAGAGCCTCAAGGACAGCGGACTTGACAACAAGGCAATCATAAGGTCAAAGAACATGTTCGTTCTTGGTATGTGCTACTTCATGTTCACCCGTCCTATCGAATTCACCGAGGCATATCTGGAGAAGAAGTTCGCAAAGAAACCTCATCTCATTGCTCCTAACAAGAAGGTGCTCAACGACGGTTACAATTATGCACACAATATTCACGCAATACCTAGCACTTACAGAATAGAGCCTGCAAAACAGGAGAAAGGCGTTTACAGGAACATCAGCGGTAACGTTGCAACAGCCTGGGGCCTTCTTGCAGCATCCGAGAAATCAGGCCGTCCTCTGTTCTGTGGTTCATACCCTATCACCCCTGCAACTGTGATTCTCGAGGAACTTGCCATATACAAGCAGCTCGGAGCAAAGACAGTTCAGTGCGAGGATGAGATAGCAGGTATCTGCACATCAATCGGTGCGGCTTATGCCGGAAACCTTGCAGTAACTTCAACTTCAGGACCTGGCCTTTCACTCAAGTCAGAGGCATTGGGACTTGCAATGATCACCGAACTTCCTCTTGTTATAATTGACGTTCAGAGAAGCGGCCCTTCTACAGGTATTCCAACCAAGACCGAACAGACCGACCTGAACCAGGCACTCTATGGAAGAAACGGAGAATGCCCTGTTATGGTAATGGCTTCACGCACTCCATCAGACTGCTTCCGCGCAGCTTTCTATGCAGCTAAATATGCATTGGAGCACATGATGCCTGTCATCCTGCTTTCAGAGGGATTCCTCGGAAATGGCTCGGAGCCTTGGAAGATTCCTTCAATGGCTGAGTATCCTGCAATCAATCCTCCTATCATCAAGGAGTGCGAGGGCAAGTTCAAACCATTCGAAAGAGACCCTGAGACATTCGTAAGAAAATGGGCTCTCCCTGGTACACCTGGTCTCGAGCACAGAGTAGGCGGTCTTGAGAAGACACCTGCAGGTGCAGTTTCTTCAGATCCTCAGGTTCACGAGAAAATGGTTGCCGCCAGAGCTGCAAAGATTGCAAAGGTTGCGGACTGCATTCCTGACCTTGAAGTCATAGGCGAGCAGAGCGGTGATGTTCTCATCGTAGGATGGGGCGGAACATTCGGCCATCTTTACACAGCTACCAAGAACCTTCTTGAGCAGGGTATGAAAGTCGGCTTCGCCCACTTCGATTACATCAACCCGCTTCCAAAGAACACAGCTGAGGTATTGTCAAAATTCAAGAAGATCATCGTTTGCGAGCTTAACAGCGGACACTTTGTAAACTACCTGCGCGCAAAGGAGCCGGATTTCAAATACGAACAGTTGAACAAGGTTCAGGGCCAGCCATTCATGGTTCAGGAAATTGTTGACGCAGTAAAGGCATTGTAAAACTTAGATAACAGATCAATTATGAAATATACATTACAAGATTTCAAGAGTGACCAGGAAGTAAAATGGTGTCCTGGCTGCGGTGACCATGCTGTTTTGGCATCTGTATTGAGGTCAATGCCTGCAGTTTGCGAGGAACTCGGCATCAACAAGGAGAACCTTGTATTCGTTTCAGGTATCGGATGTTCATCACGTTTCCCTTACTATATGGATACATACGGATTCCACGGTATTCACGGTAGGGCAACCGCACTTTCAACAGGTATGAAGGTTGCAAATCCTGAACTCTGCATCTGGCAGATGACCGGTGACGGTGATTCTCTGGCAATCGGTGGTAACCACTTCATCCATGCAATCAGAAGGAACATCAACATCAATGTGATATTGTTCAACAACAGAATATACGGTCTTACAAAAGGCCAGTATTCTCCAACTTCAAAATTCGGTCTGGTAACAAAGACCTCCCCTTACGGAACAATAGAGCAGCCTTTCACACCTGGCCAGCTCGTTCTCGGCGCAAGAGGTACATTCTTTGCAAGAACCCTTGACTATGACCTTGCACTCAACCAGGAGATCCTTCCTATAGCTGCAAAGCACAAAGGAACTTCCATCATTGAATTCTGCACCAACTGTGTCATTTACAACGATGGTACACACAAGGAGTGGTCCGCAAGGGAACTCAGGGACGATACAACAATCACCCTCAGGCATGGAGAGAAGATGCTCTTTGGAAAGAACAAGGAGAAAGGTATTGTTCTTGACAAGGAAACACTCCAGCTCAAGGTTGTGAAGCTCGGTGAGAACGGCATTACAGAGAAAGATATTCTTGTTCATGACGCCCATACAGATAATGTAGGCATTCACACAATGCTCGTTAACATGAAATATCCTGATTATCCTGTTGCTCTTGGCGTTATCAGGGATGTTGAGGACAAGACCTATGACGACAACCTCTGGAATCAGGTTTGTGAGGTTGAGGCAAAGGCAAAGATCAAGTCAGTTGACGAACTTCTTCACAGCGGCGCAACCTGGACAGTTGAGAAATAACTTGAATAATAGTTAACCAAATATTAACAAAAACATTTTTCATTTAAAACATTCATTATCATGAAAGTATCAGAAATAATGGCGCAGCTCGAAGCAAAGCATCCTGGCGAAAGCGAGTACTTGCAGGCTGTTAAAGAGGTGCTTGATTCAATCGAAGAGGTTTACAATCAGCATCCTGAGTTTGAGAAGGCAAAGATCGTTGAAAGAATGGTTGAGCCTGACAGAATCTTCACATTCCGTGTTACCTGGGTAGACGACAAAGGTCAGATCCAGACAAACCTCGGTTACCGTGTTCAGTTCAACAGCGCTATTGGACCTTATAAGGGTGGTCTCCGCTTCCACAAAGCAGTTACACCTTCAATGCTCAAATTCCTCGGATTCGAGCAGACATTCAAAAACGCTCTTACAACACTCCCTATGGGTGGTGGTAAAGGTGGTTCCGATTTCGATCCAGTTGGAAAATCAAACGACGAAATCATGCGTTTCTGCCAGGCATTCATGCTTGAGTTGTGGCGCTGCATAGGTCCTGATCAGGATATTCCTGCAGGTGACGTTGGCGTTGGTGGCCGTGAGATCGGTTTCCTCAATGGAATGTATCAGAAACTTTCACGTCAGTATCATACAGGCGTTCTTACAGGTAAGGGCATGACTTGGGGTGGTTCAATCCTCCGTCCTGAGGCTACAGGTTTCGGTGCTCTCTACTTCACACAGCACGTTCTTCAGACAGCTGGCAAGGACATCAAGGGCAAGACCGTTGCAGTTTCAGGTTTCGGTAACGTTGCTTGGGGTGCTTGTACAAAGGCTACTGAACTCGGCGCTAAGGTTGTTGCAATTTCTGGTCCTGATGGCGTTTGCGAGATTCCAGAGGGTATCACCAAGGAGATGATTGACTACATGCTCGTTATGCGTTCTTCAAACCGTAACAAAGTTCAGGATATGGCCGACAAGTTCCCAGGTGCTGCCAAGTTCACAGCTGGTAAGAAGGCTTGGTCAGTTAAGTGCGATATCGCTCTTCCTGCAGCATTCCAGAATGAGCTTTCAAAGGCTGATGCAGAGGAACTCGTAAAGAACGGCACATGGTGCTGCTGCGAGATCTCTAACATGGGTTGCCAGGCTGAGGCTATTCACTACTTCCAGTCTATCCCTGGATTCCTCTTCGCTCCTGGTAAGGCAGTTAACGCCGGTGGTGTTGCTACATCAGGTCTCGAGATGACCCAGAACGCTGAGCATATCAGCTGGTCAGGTAAGGAAGTTGACGAGCGTCTCCATACCATCATGGCTTCTATCCACGAGCAGTGCGTTAAATTCGGTACACAGGCAGACGGCACAATTGACTACGTTAAGGGTGCAAACATTGCTGGTTTCATGAAGGTAGCTACCGCTATGTTGGAGCAGGGTATCATCTAATTGATATATCCCAACCAGATTTGAGGACCCGGCCCGCAAGGTCGGGTCCTTTCTTTTTTTATCGGGACTCAATGCCAAACCTTCTTGCAATATTGAGTGGCGGTGGTTATATTTGTATTAGTATTCGCGGATTGTGATATTATTTTTTGCGGCTTATGAAGGTAGGTATAATGGATTCTGGCGTTGGTGGTCTTTCTGTGTGGAAGGAGCTTGTGAGGATATTCCCTTCCGCTAATTATCTGTATGTGGCGGACAGTGGCTATTGTCCATACGGAGAGCGTAGCGCGCAGTACATCATAGATCGGTGCGAGGCAATTTTCGACTTCCTGATTTCCAAGGGAGTGAATGCCATTGTGATTGCCTGCAACACAGCAACGGCGGCTGCGGTTGAGCACCTGCGTTCAAAATATTCACTTCCGATAGTTGGTATGGAGCCTGCTGTGAAACCGGCCGCACTTTCATCAAAAAGCGGTGTCATAGGTGTTCTGGCAACGAAAGGAACTTTCAACGGCTCCAAGTATCTCAATACTCTGAACCTTTTCGCAAAGGATGTGCAGGTGATAGAGCAGGTAGGCACCGGTCTGGTTGAGCTTGTAGAGACCGGCAGGCAGAATTCTCCGCAGGCCTACGCCCTCATTTCAAAATACCTTCAGCCAATGATTGACGCCGGAGCGGACCATATTGTCCTTGGCTGTACTCATTATCCTTTTCTTTCACCGGCGATAGATTCAATAACGGAGGGCAGGATCACTCTTGTGAATCCGGCACCTGCCGTGGCCCTCAGGCTCTGCTCCCTGCTTCCTTGCGAGGATTCAGGAACAGCCGGCACAGATGAGTTCTATACAACCGCGGATAATGTGGATGTGCTCAACAGAATGACCCTGAGCATTGTCACCTCCATGCCCGGATGTTTCAGAAAAATGAGCTATAAACAGATAAATATTTGATTATGAGCAAAAAAGCATCCTCAAAAGTGTTGAAGGAAGTTACTCCGCTTTCCAGTAAGGATTGTCTGTACATTGCGGACAGAAGCAAGAGCGAGTTCACTTATCCAATTCATACGCACAAGGAGTGCGAACTTAACTTCACGGAACATGCCACAGGCGTGCGCAGGATAGTGGGTGATTCAAGCACAATCCTTGGTGAGTATGATCTTGTGCTTATAGGAGGAGGCGTGGAGCATGTCTGGGAACAGCAGGAGTGCAAGAGCGAGAAGGTGCGCGATATAACAATTCATTTTTCTTCCGATGTCTTTCTCAACAGTTTCAATGACAAGGCTCCTTTCGATTCCATAAAGGAACTTCTTGGAAAGGCTGAGAAAGGCGTGGAGTTCCCTATGCAGGCCATTCTTAAAGTCTACGACAAGCTGGATTCGCTCTGTAATCAGGAAAGGCCAAGCTTCTATGCCTTTACAAGTTTCATGGAAATCTTGTATGAACTGTCGCTGTACAAGGATGTGAAGATTCTCTCAACCAGCGCAAAGGCAAAGATTGAACTGCATCCTGACAACAGGAAGATAAAGATTGTGAAGGAATATATAAATAAGAATTACAAGGAGGAGATAAGGCTTTCGGAACTTGCGGATATGGTTGGGATGAGCAGCGTTGCCTTCAGCAGGCTTTTCAAGAACAAGACCGGAAGCAGCCTTTCGGATTATATCATTGACATAAGGCTCGGATATGCTTCAAGAATGCTTATCGATTCCCAGATTCCTGTTGCCGACATCTGTTTTTACAGCGGTTTCAACAATCTGAGCAATTTCAACCGCATATTCAAGAAGAAAAAGAACTGCTCGCCCAAGGAGTTCAGAGATGTTTACAGAAAGAGAAAGATAATCGTATGATTCACAATAGAGTACATTTCATCGAGGCTGCTTTTGCAGCCCTTGTTTTGTGCCTGATTCCATCAGGGGTGCTCAATGCCCAGGTGGGCCGGTACGATACCAGCGTTGGCAAGAAGGTTGATTTCAGCTATCAGCCATTGACCGGCGGGAACTTTGTGTTCTGGGGAACAACAATCCCCACACTTGAATATTCTGTAAAGAGTGCAGGTCCGAGGAAGGACAGTAAAAGGATTGTATTGTCGGTAACCAGCGATACACTCACACAGGTGTATACATTCGCCCAGAATCTCACGCTTGGTCCGGGTGATTCGTCAATAGTTTCTTTCTCCTGCAACCTGCATCCCGGTTTCTACAAGGCAGTCCTTTATGAGGAGAATGGTGTGAAGTACGGTTCTGACCGCGTGAACGGCAGCAAGTCCGATCTTAAAATGGTAGTTCCGGCAATTTCCTTTGCTTTCGAACCCGAGAAACTTGAACGAAGGCAGCCATCCTGTGAGAAGGATTTCGACCTGTTCTGGAAGCTGGCCCATCAGGATGCTGTCCTCATGAGCGGGAGGAATAAACTGTCGAAAGTGAAAAACAATGATGGCGGAAGGAGGGTGCAGCTTGTTACAATAAATCCTCCATACGGCGGGGAGTTCAAGGCCTACCTGTTCGAACCCAGGAAGTCCGGGAAGTTCCCTGTTGTGATTTCCTTCTACGATGCTGACCAGGTGCCGAGTCCTGCAAGCTCTCAGGCTGATTCATCGCTCAACCGTATAGATATTGCTGTTTCCCTGCGCGGGCAGGGCCTGTGCTCTTCAGACAGAAGCTATGGGATTTATCAGGCTTATGGAATAAAGAGCAGGCAGGATTATTATTATAAGTATGCTTACCTCGATGGAGTGAAGGCACTTGATTTTGCCTATGGTCTTGCGAATGCCGACAGGAACAGAATATATGTGGAGGGCAGGGGAACAGGCGCGGAAGTGGCTCTCGCAGTGGCTGCAATGGACGAAAGGGTTGCCGCTGTTGCCGCTTATGCACCGGGAATGACTGATTTCACTTATATGACCAAGTGGAACAAGGATTTCATGGATCCTATATATGAAAGTGCCAGGAATGCGGGCATCAGCGAGAACTGGATGCGCAATACACTGTCTTATTTCAATATAGCGTACTTTGCCGCAAAGATAAAATGTCCTGTGCTATATGGAGTGGGCTTGCAGGATGAGAAAATTGTTCCGAGATTGAGTTTCGCTTCCTATGCAAAAATACCTGACGCAACTTCCAAGGAGTATTATGTATTTCCTGATTGCGGCCATTCAGCGCCTGCCGAGTGGGAGCTGCTGAAGAGAAATTTCTACAGGAAACATTGTAGATAGTAGCATATTTCGTACATTTGCGGTATAAAAATTTAACGGTATGTCATACAACAAAGTATTATTAATTGGCAATGTGGGCAAGGATCCGGATGTGAGACATCTGGAAAGCGGTGCGGTTGTGGCTCAGTTCACTCTGGCTACATCCGAGAGGTACAAGGACAAGAGCGGTGCTATCCAGGAACTTACTGAATGGCACAATATCGTTTGCTGGAGACAGTTGGCGGAGATTGCCGAGAAGTATATCAGTAAAGGTACCCAAATCTTTGTGGAAGGCAAGATCAGAACAAGGAATTGGACAGATCAGAGTGGTGCGAAACGTTACACCACAGAGATTTATGCAGATAATATCCGTTTGCTTGGGCGGAAGGGAGATGGTGTTCAACCGCTGGGTTCACAGGAAAGGCGTCCTTCTCCTGCAGTTCAGGAGCAGGCTCAGCAACAGCAGTATGGAGGTTTCCAAGGCAATACGGCAGTTTCGCAGCCAATGGTTTCATCGGCTGAACTGTCAGACGATTCATCAGATGATTTACCATTCTAATAAGGATAATGAATTCAAGTTTCGCATTTATGCGAAACACCTATTTTAGAGGCATTTATGCCGATGAAAAAGTCCCTCTCTTTTGGAGAGGGATTTAGGGAGAGGGTAGAACATAAGGAAAGTGCGGAGGGAAGAAGTTTCGCAAGCCTTCCGTAAGTTCTTGAAAATATATAAATTGAATGCTTGCGAAACTTGAGTAAGAGACAGATATGACAGAGGAGCTTAAAGACAGACTGCGGAAACTCAGGCACGTTGCCCTTGACATGGACGGAACCATTTATATGGGCAGGACTCTGTTTCCATTCACAATACCTTTTCTTGAAAAGCTGGACAGACTCGGAATAGAATATTCCTTCCTGACCAACAATCCGTCACAGTCAATCAACGATTACATTGCCAAGCTCCACCGCATGGGCGTTCCCTGCAAGGACGAGCAGATGTACAGCACCACCACCGCCACCATTGAATATCTGAAGGTCAATTATCCGAATGCAAAACGCCTGTTCCTCCTGGGAACCCCTTCAATGATACAGCAGTTTGAAGATGCCGGATACATCAGCTGCAAGGATTCCGCCAACGATGTTCCAGACGTTGTGGTTGCCGCTTTCGACAAGACTCTCACCTACTCCCGCCTCTGCCGCTGCGCATGGTGGATTTCCCGCGGGCTTCCATATCTGGCCACCAATCCGGACTGGGTATGCCCTACCGATGAACCAACGATTCTGGTTGATTGCGGTTCAATCTGCGCCTGCCTGGAAGGAGCAACTGGTCGCAGGCCGGACCTTGTTATCGGCAAGCCTAACAAGGAGTTCCTGCTGGGCATACTGAACCGCAGAGGTCTGAAGCCGGAGGAAGCAGCAGTTGTTGGAGACAGGATTTATACCGACGTGCAGACCGCCCTCAATGCAGGTTCCTGCGGTGTGCTCGTGCTTTCAGGAGAAACAACTTTGGAAACTGCACTTGCAGCAAAGGAGCCGCCTACCATCACCTGCAAGGACATTGAGGAATTCGGCAACTTACTGGAGGAGGCCAAATCATGAGCGGATACCTTTTACTGATTTATTTTCTCGTTGCCATAGCACTTATCATTGTTGCAGGCGCCAGATGGAAAATTCATCCTTTCCTTGTACTTATTGGAGTTAGCATGCTGCTTGCCCTTGCCTGCGGCATCTCCCCTGAAAGACTTCCGGCCGTAATAGGAACCGGCTTCTCATCCATTTTCGCAAGCATAGGCCTTGTCATAATTTTTGGCACAGCGATAGGTATGATACTTGAGAAAAGCGGCGGTGCTGTCAAACTTGCCGACATTGTTCTCAAGGCCGTTGGCAGGAGACACCCGCAGCTGGCCATGCTTCTGCTCGGATGGATTCTGTCCATCCCGGTGTTCTGTGACAGCGGATTCGTTATTGTAAACCCTATCAGGAAATGGATGGCACGCAGAAGCGGTGTAAGTCCAGTAACGCTTGCCGTAGCGCTTGCGGGAGGACTTTATATAAGTCACGTTCTCATACCCCCCACACCGGGTCCCATCGCAGCTGCAGGAATGCTGGGGCTGGAAGACAATCTGCTTCTGGTCATAGGTCTTGGCGTTCTCTGCTCCATCTTCCCTCTTGCCGTCTGCTATTTCTGGGCAAACCACATCGGTCCGAAGATCAAGCTGGAAGAAGAGGTTCAGGGCAAAAATGGCTGCGAGCAGACCGATGAAAGTGCCAGCGAATTGTTCAGGAAATCCATCGCTGTGGAAAAGCTTCCTGGAGGATGGATGAGCGCCCTGCCTCTGATAGTGCCGATTCTGCTTATGGGAGTCTCATCAGTGCTCTCAATGACAGGCTCAAAGGTCAGCTGGGCCATTTTCCTTGGCAAACCGGTGATTGCGCTGATAATCGGCTTCCTGTGCGCGCTTCCTCTCATAAGGAGAAATATGATAAATGAAGTCATGGGACAGACGCTCACAACCGCCGGTCCTATTATCTTCATAACTGCCGCCGGAGGCATTCTGGGGCAGGTTATAATGGAAACAGGTTTTGTGGATTTCGTGAAGGAGAACGCAAGTTCGCTTTCTGGCATAGGCATATTCTTCCCTTTCCTGATTGCGGCAATACTAAAGACATCGCAGGGTTCTTCAACGGTTGCTATCACAACAACGGCCGGAATAATGGGTGCCTTCTCAAGCAGCGAATCGCTCATGAGCGTTCTCGGACTCTGCTCGCCTCTTGCCGCAGGCCTGACCGTTATGGCAATAGGTTCCGGTGCAATGATGGCTTCGCACGCAAACGACAGTTACTTCTGGGTGGTCACCAATTTCAGCGGAATGAAACTGGAGCAGGGCTACAGGACACATACAATGATGACCATCCTCATTTCGATTGCCGCAATGCTCGAAATATGGCTGCTGTACATGCTGCTCTGCTAAGTAGTCTTCAAAAAAACTGAGAGTCATGCTTTGCATTTGTGATACTTCCGTAGAACCATACTGGAACCTTGCAGCGGAGGAATATCTGCTCAAGGAATTCAATGAACCCATATTCCGTCTCTGGAGAAACGACAACGCAATAATCGTTGGCTGCAACCAGAACACTCTGGCTGAGATTGATGCCGAATATGTAAATCAGCACAATATTAAGGTGGTCAGGCGCCTTACCGGCGGTGGCGCTGTGTTCCACGATCTTGGCAACCTCAACTATACCTTCATTGAACCACGTACCGCCGCCTCGAACAACCCTGTGGAAATGTTCCGCAAATTCACAGCACCAATAATTGCCGCATTGAACTCACTCGGGGTGAATGCAGCGCTTGTTGGAAGGAACGATCTGCTGATTGATGGCAGGAAGTTCTCAGGAAATGCCGTCTGCATTTACAAGAAACCCGATGGCAGCGAAAGGGTGCTCCAGCACGGAACGCTGCTGTTCAACAGCAATATGGCGGACATCAGCGGTGCGCTCAAGGCACGTCCGGAGAAGTTCATAGGCAAGAGCGTTGCCAGCAACGCCCAGCGTGTGACCAACATATCCTCACATCTGAATAATGGCTGGAGTGTAGAGGACTTCCGCAATTTTCTCATGGATTACATCATCCGGAACAACAGCATTCAGGCACAGGACAATCTCAATACAACCGTTTCAAATGAGCCGGTGAACTGCGAAGTCTATGAATACACCGCCAGGGACATTGAGGCAATAGACAAGCTTTGCGCTGAAAAATACTCACAGACCTGGTGGAATTACGGTAAATCCCCTAAATACAGTTTCAAGAACGTACGCAAATTCCCGTTCGGCCTCATTGAAATATACTTCAACGTCAAGGACGGCCGTATCTCCAACCTCAACATATTCGGCGATTATTTCTCAACGCAGCCAACCCAGGCCGTTGTTGACGCTCTTGAAGGAACGATGCATACGCCGGGGGCTATCGAGGCTGCCTTAAACGCACTTCCACACCCGTTCGAGGAGTACTTCTCCCCTGCCGGCCAGGATGCATCCCAGCACCTGACCGCCGCCGACTTCGCCCGCCTGTTCTACTGATATTCACGATTATACAATAATATAATGGCTTTTGTTATGAGAAAAATCACTGAAGAACAATATAGGTTCGCGCAATCAAGAGTTGAGGCACTGCTTCCGCTCGTTGATGACAATACACCGCTTTCAGATCCTAAAGCCGTGGAACTAGTCATGATGTCCGATATAGTAATCGACTATGAGCAGGAGCATTTCCCAATTGAGAAGCCTGATATCAGTCCCGCCGCCATGCTTATGATCTGATTCTGTAAGATTTCATTCTACAAGCAGATACATACGTTGCAGGTTCAGGCTCACTTTTGAGAATTCCTTGATGAAATCGTTTCCTAATGACCCTCCACCCAGATCTGTAACGTTATCTGAATCCGTCTTTATTGTGGCATCCCGGACCACGAATTTCTTGCCCAGGAACTCAACTTCCATTTCAGGAACTATATAAACCGAACGTTCCTTTATACCCCCAACACCTCCGAACATTCTATTTTTCTGCTGATAGCGTCTCTTTTATAATCGCAAAAACCAAGTGTACAACATTTGAAAACGAAATGTACATTTTTTTACAAAAATAAAAAAACGAAGCGTATTATTTTATCGACACACAAGTAAAGTGCACAAATGCCAGAATATCGGTATTTGAGCACTTTTTAAATAGCTTGTCTTCATTGTATGAATATCCAACCAATCCCACCCACTATCGGATAGAGTATCTTTTCCCACAACTTCTGCGGATAGTTCAAGTCCACGTCCTTTGTGTGGCTCCTAGCTATGTGCAGGGTGTAGAGGAAGTTGTGCGCACTCCATTCAAGAATGAGTGAGCGTCTGCTACGATTCCATATCTCGCAATCTGGGTAATCCTGCGACAATTTCACAAAGACAGCACCGAAGCAGTCCTTGCTCACTTCGGCACTGTCCTCAATGTGGATGTTGTTCTTTGATATTGTTGTTTTCATTTATTTAGGTATTGGCCAAATTCTTGATGGGTATTCTTTCCACCCAGTAGCATTCTTGTACGTATTAACGGATTTTGCGGGAACAAAGATTGCAAAATAAGTACCATCAAATACTACTGTGTATGCCTTTAGTGTTGGCGGTGTTTCAATCGGAATAGTTAGGCCATTTATTCCGACACAACGAAAAAATGCCGCACTTCCTATATATGTAACCCCACTTGGTAAAGAGGTTAAAGCAAGTTTTTCACAATCGGTAAATGAATGGTCGCCTATATATGTAACCCCACTTGGTAAAGAGGTTAAAGCAAGTTTGAAACACTCAAAGAATGCGTTATTACCAATTTTTGTTATACCCTTTGGAAGATACACATTGGTAATTTGTGTTTCACGTAGCCAATCCTTAACTTCGGTGATGTCATTATTAAATGTGATTATACCTCGTCCGTTCCTAAATGTATGAGATATCACATCTGTTTCAGAATATAAGGTTACCTTACTTGGGGCATCATACCATATCTGGTTTGATGGTACTCCTCCGCTCTTGACAGCATTAGTTCTTCTTCGTAATACCACCTGTAACATTGCTCCCAGTATTAGATTCAAACACAACTTTTTCAGGATAACCTACCCTAAAATCGTAGGTCTCAACCTGTCCTACATTCTTGAAAGAATTGATTTTTGTTCTATGCCTTGCAGTAACTGCGACACACTCCATAGCATATACGCAAATATCTTTGAGAGTTTTGATAGCCATTTCGGTAGAGATTAGTGCGCCTTCGTACTCTATCATATCAACTCCTTTATCTTTTGCCGCCTGAAGTGTCAAGAGATAGTTTACCCTTTCCTCTGGCGTGAACCATTTAGGAGTATCACCCATAAGGAAAGAATTGACCTCGGTTGAATGGTCATAAACAGCGAGTTCAATCAACTTGTTTGCCTTCGCAATTTCAAGAGGATTTGGTTCTGGCTGTTCCTCTTTTGTCCAGCCATCAGCCAATATCAGTTCCTCTCTCCAAGTATAAGTTCTCTTACCTTCTTTCTGGATAAATCCTTTGTAGTAGGTTTT
>JAGHUC010000055.1 GCA_018065035.1 Candidatus Egerieousia equi
GATGCAGTTCTTGCAAAAATGCGAAGGCGTTACAACACAACAATGTTCGCCTCAAAGATTGATATGATACGTGAGATAATGGGCGATGTGTTCTTTGGAATTGACGTGATTGCAGGTTTCCCCGCTGAAACCGACGAATGTTTTGAGGAATGCTACAATTTCCTTGCTGAAAGGATCAGACCGGCCTTCATTCACGTATTTCCATATTCCATGCGTGCCGATACCCCTGCCGCACTTACGCCTCAGGTACAGGACTGCATAAAGACCAGGCGCACACATCGCTTGCTTGAGCTCTGTGACAGACTCTATGCTGAATATGTTGCACGATTCAAGGGCACAACTCAGAAAGTATTGTTCGAATCCACCCAGAAAGGTGGCATGATGTACGGATACACAGGTAATTACATAAAGGTTGAACGCCCTTATGACCGCAATTTAATATCCAGAATAGTTGAAGTGACGTTATGATTGAATATATTAATTGGAATATTGACAATGTGATTTTTCACATTGGTTCTTTTGAATTGCGTTACTACAGCATTTCGTGGCTATTAGCATTCGTACTCGGTTTTATAATTGTCCGGGAATCTATACGTAAGGATAAGTTGAATCCTGAACTGGCCTATGATTTATTATGGTATGTTGCTATCGGAACAATGCTTGGCGCCCGTTTGGGACATTGTTTATTTTATGACTGGGATTATTTTTCGCACAATATTCTGGAAATAATCATTCCGATTTCTTTCACTTCGGAAGGTATCAAACTCCACGGATATGCCGGACTCGCAAGTCATGGAGGTGCAATAGGCATTTGTATTGCATTATATCTTTTCAAGAGAAAATTCAAGATAGGCATGCTCTACCTTCTTGACAAGATTGCATTGGCGGCACCAGTAGCAGGAGCCTTGATCAGAATCGGTAATTTCTTCAATTCGGAAATTATCGGTGCACCATCAGACATGCCTTGGGCTGTAGTCTTTCAAGCGGTTGACAATGTTCCAAGACATCCATCACAGCTATATGAAGCCATTAGTTATCTGATAATATTCTGCGTTCTTATTTTTGTAAACAAACAAAGTCATAAATATAAGAACGGCCTGGTCTTCGGGACATCTGTTTCTCTTATATTTATTACAAGAATTCTTATAGAATTCACAAAGGAAGTTCAAGTTTCCTTTGAAGACGGATTGAGAGAAGTAATCGGTTTGGATATGGGCCAGATTCTTAGTATTCCTTTTATCGTTTTAGGCTTGATCTGTGTAGTAAGAAGCTTATCAGTGAAAAAGCACTGACATTTAATTCTTTGCCAGTTTCCTTGCCATAAGTCCCACCGGCTTGCCGTTCCTGGTAATCTTCCAGCCTATGATTGCTACAATGTAGGATATGATAGGGGAGAGTATATTGAAGAAACAGTAAGGCACGAATACCAGCTGTGACATTCCAAGCGTTGCTGACTGGAAAATGCCGCAGGTGTTCCAAGGAACGAACACTGAGGTCACTGTTGCACTGTCCTGAAGCGAACGGCTCAGAAGTTCCGGATTGAAACCATGGTCCTTATATGCCTTGCTGTACATCTTTCCAGGAAGAAGAATTGCAATGTACTGGTCAGCAATTATGAAGTTGCAGACAATGCAGCTGAGCAAGGTTGAACCCACCAGCTGAGGTGCGGTCTTCAAATGCTGCATCATCCTGCTTGTGATTGATTTGAGGAAACCTGTTGCATCAAGCATTCCGCCGAAAGCAGAAACGCTCAGAACCAACCATATTGTATTCATCATTCCGCTCATGCCTGAAGTGCTTGTAAGTTTGGCAATTATCTGTGAGGGTCCCTGAACGTCAACTGGGCAGGTGAGTACCTTGAAGATGCCATAGAATCCGCAGCCAAGTTCACCAAGGAATCCTCCTCCGAGTTGTGAAACCAGTCCGTCAGGTGCAATCTGAACAAAAATCTGAGGCTGGAAAAGCACCATTGCAACACCACCGATAAGAGCTGAAGAAAGAAGAGTGATGAAAGGGCTTACCTTCTTGCATATCATAATGATAGTGATTACCGGTATGATAAGCAGCCAGAGGCTTATGTTGTATGTGCTTGCTATCTCCTCGCACTGTGCCGCAACATCAACGTTGCTGCTTCCGCTTATCTGTGTGCCGGCAATGAAGAAAATGATGGCGCTGAGTATGAAAGTTGGAACAGCCGTGTAGAGCATGTATTTGATATGGTCATACAGATTCACGCCTGCAATTGAACTCGACAGATTGGTTGTATCTGAAAGCGGGCTGAGTTTGTCACCCATATATGCACCTGAAATGATTGCTCCTGCAAGCCATCCGTCAGAGAATCCAAGAATCTGGCCGGCACTGAGCATTGCAATACCTATTGTTCCAACGGTTGTCCAGGAACTGCCAATCAGTATTGAAATGATACCGGTGAAAAGGAAGGCAACAAAGAGGAAGATCTTTGGACTTATTATTTTCAGACCGTAATAAATGATTGTTGGAACAACGCCGCTCTGAATCCACGAAGCAGTGAGAGCACCTATCATAAGTATGATGAACAGCGTGCTTCCCATCTTGAAGATATTGTCAAGTATGCCGTTTTCAATTGTCTCCCACTTCTCCTTGTACTTGAACATTGCAATGACACCGCCAACCAGTGTTGCAGTGAGCAGGCTCAGCTGTGAAGGGCCTTCGGTGAAGCTGTCGCCGAAACACAGGGCGCAGACCACCATGAGCAGAATGAGTACGGCTATTGGTATTATTGAAATGCCAAGCGAAGGCATCCTTACACTTCCATTGTTGTCTTCTGTTGCCATAATTTTCTTCCAATCAATTGATTATAATCAGTTTCCGTTTATGTTGCAGTCCTCGAAAACCAAAGATGGTATATCCCAGCTCCTGAATTCCAGAGCATCGTTTCCTGCTGCACATATATTATTGAACAAAGTTACCAAATTACCGCTGAAATTCATACCGGAAACGGCTGTTATGACTTCATTGTTTTCAATGAGGAATCCTTCAATGCCGTATGAGAAATCACCTGTAGCTGTATTGCAGTTGCCCCCGTTGAAGCCTGTAATCAATATGCCATCGGCCAGGTTGGCATTGCCGAAAGGTTTGATGGAAAGGATGGTAGGTTCATCCACTGTGGGTTCCTTGCCCATCTGAGCTGCTTCGTATGTACTCAGATATTCCTTTGCAACCACGCCTTTGTCTATCATCAGGCAGTCCCTTACTTCCAGCCCCTCACTGTCCCAGAGTCTTGACGATGTCCTGCCCTGCATCACAGCCCGATCAAGAATGCTCAACTTGCTGCTGAAAACCTTGCTTCCGAGCCTGTCAAGCAGAAATGAATTGTTCTGCGCCAGAAATACCCCGCTGAGAGCCTCTGCCAGCGGCTTTATCATATTCTGAGCCACCAGAGTATCAATCTTCACTCTATATTTTCCACTGGCGATAGTTCTTGAACCCATCTTTGCCTTTGTCCTCCGATATGCCTTTTCACCGCATCCCTTCCATTCCAGGTCCTTGAAGAAAGGCGATGAAGCGTACCAGTAAGACTGCGGTCTTCTGTCACCGTCTTTCAATGTACATTCCGCTGAAACCGTGCTGCTTGTGTATTCGGAAAGACCG
>JAGHUC010000093.1 GCA_018065035.1 Candidatus Egerieousia equi
ACAGGTTCCCGGCCCTGCGCCTTGCTTACAGCGCACAGGAGAAGGGCGGAAGCATGCCTTGTACAATGAACGGAGCCAATGAGATAGCGGTGGCGGCTTTCCTCCGCGGTGAAATAAAGTTCGGTGCAATACCGCACATCATAGAGGATACCATGGCTGTGGCCCATGTTATTGGACAACCTTCATTGGAGGATATTTTCCAGGCAGACGAGTCCGCGCGCAGGACAGCATCCGAAGCATTGAAAAAATATATTTTGAAATAGAAAACAGTTACGATATGGAAGTTTTGATGAAAATTGTGCAGTTGGTGATGGCATTGAGCCTTCTGGTCCTCGTACACGAGTTCGGCCATTTCCTCTTTGCCAAGATTTTTGGAATGAAGGTTGACAAGTTCTATCTCTTCTTTGACCCGTGGTTCTCGGTTGTCAAATACAAACCGAAGAATTCGGACACAGAATACGGCATTGGATGGCTGCCTCTCGGCGGCTATTGCAAGATAGCCGGAATGATAGACGAAAGCATGGACAAGGAGGCGCTCAAGAAGGATCCGCAGCCTTGGGAGTTCAGGGCCAAGCCGGCCTGGCAGAGGTTCTTCGTCCTGTTCGGCGGTGTGTTCTTCAATCTGATACTTGCAATAATCCTTTATTCCGCCATCCTGTATTCCTGGGGCGATTCATACATAAGGAACGAGGATGTTACAACCGGTGTTGTTGTGAACGATGTTGCATACGACATGGGCTTCAGGAACGGTGACCACATCATTGCAGTTGATGGAGAGGCCATTGATGATTTCAACCAGATTCATCCAACCATCATCAGGAAGCAGGCAAAGGAAGTGCAGCTGCTCAGGGACGGAAAGGAGATGACCATAAGCATAGATCCGGTTTTCATGCCGGCAATGCTAAACGGGGGCAGGCTCTTTGACTATGGAATTCCTTTTGTAATAGATTCGGTTGACGCCGCTTCCCGTAATGTTGCCGCAGGTTTCCAACATGGCGATAGGATTGTAGCTATTGACAGCACTGAAATCCCTTATTACAGCGAGGTTGCAAAATATCTCCAGGCCCGTCCTGATTCCAAGGTGATTGTAAAGATTCACAGGGATGGTATCGATACCATCGCCGGTGGAATATTGAGCATAGAGGCGAGTACAGACAGCCTGGGAAGGCTTGGAATCTATGCCGACGGCAATCTGGAGCATTTCTTCAGGATTACCGAGCGCAACTACAATATGATTGAAAGCGTTCCTGCCGGTTTCAACAAGGCAATCACCACAGTGTCAAACTACTGGAAGGAACTCAAACTTATTGTGAAGCCACAGACCGGGGCCTATAAGTCCGTAGGAAGCTTCATAGCCATAGGCTCCCTGTTCCCTGGAAGCTGGGACTGGCATTTCTTCTGGAATATCTGTGCCTTCCTTTCAATAATTCTTGCGGTGATGAATATTCTGCCTATTCCGGCTCTGGATGGAGGACACATACTGTTCACTCTGTATGAAATGATCACAGGACGCAAGCCTTCCGACAAATTTCTGGAAGTTGCGCAGACAATAGGTATGATTTTCCTCATACTTCTGATGATTTTCGCTTTCGGAAACGATATATTCCGTCTGTTCAAATGATTTCTGCACGATTTTTGAGAGCATTTTTGCTAAAATGATTTTTGTATGAAGAATTCTTTCAAATCCATCGGAAGTTTTTGGGCTCTGCTTGCAGCCGTTTTCAGTTCATTCCTGTTCGTTTCCTGCGGTGATGACGCTTCCACACTTCTGCGTCAGGCCAGCGGAAAGGCGGGCGAAGTCATAGTTGTATGTGGGAAAGGCTGGTGGGAAGGTGATGTTGGCGTGGCAATAAGGGATGTCCTTGCCGCCGATTATCCTCTTCTTCCGCAGAAGGAGGCTTCCTTTGACCTTATCAATGTGCCTGACAATACATTCACGGATATTTTCAAGACACACAGGAATATTGTGATGGTCAAGATAGGCGCTTCAGTTGAGAATACCAGGGTTGCCATCAGGCAGGATGTGTGGTCAACCCCGCAGATCATTGTCACCATTACCGCAAAGACCGCCGAGGAGGCAATAGAACTGATAAAGGACAAGAGCGAGACCATATTCAATGCCATAGAACAGGCCGAGAGGAACAGAATAATCCGCAGTTCAAAGAGATATGAGGAGGCTAGCCTGAGGAACACAGTGGCTGAGAGACTCGGAGGTTCACCGTATTTCCCTACAGGTTATTCTCTCAAGAAAATCACCGATGATTTCATCTGGATCTCATACGAGACTACATATACCAACCAGGGCTTCTTTGCATACAGGATAGACATTTCGGATCTGATTCTTCACAGCAACGGCCAGGCTCCGGAGATTACTCTGGACATGCTAGTTTCTGCAAGGAACGTGGTAATGGAACGGAATGTGCCTGGTATGTTCGAGGGAAGCTACATGACAACCGCACAGGGAGAGGAGCAGACTCCTGTTCTCAAGTGGATGAAATACAGAGGAAGGGATTTCGGCGAGCTGCGCGGTCTCTGGGAGGTTCAGAACGATTTCATGGGCGGTCCTTTCGTGCAGCATATATTCTATGACAAGGACGGACAGAACCTGATAGTACTCGAGGGATTTGTCTATGCTCCTAAATATGACAAGCGAAATTACCTGAGGCAGCTTGAAGCAATACTCTATTCGTTTGAATGGGAGGAAGATTTCAATAAATAACAAGATATTTTTGCAGGAATAAAATATTTTATTACTTTTGCAATCCTTTTTGCAGTCCTTTGGTGGGTTCGTCTAAAGGCTAGGACTCAAGATTTTCATTCTTGCAATAGGGGTTCGATTCCCCTACCCACTACGAAAGAAAAAATAATAAAAAATAATAACAATGGCAAATCATGCATCAGCAGATAAGCGTACAAGACAGAACAATACGCGAAGGCTGCACAACAGGTACTACGTAAAGACCACACGTAATGCAATCAAGGCATTGCGCAACACAACAGACAAAACAGCGGCATTGGCACTCCTTCCAAAGGTATATGCAATGCTTGACAAGTTGGCTAAGACAAACATTATTCACAAGAATAAGGCAGCCAACCTCAAGAGTGGAATAGCAGTTTATGTAAACACACTCCAGTAGTCCAGTTCTTAAGTCTTTACAAGTTTGATTCCCCACAAAATTCAATTTTGCGGGGAATTTTTTTATTGTTCATTGGCACTGCATGTCCGGTATAGCCCGGGAGCGGAAATATTATAAATATGAAACTAATGAGGAGATTGAAGGAGCGGCTTGCCGGGAAGAAGGAGGAAGCGCAGGAGAAAAGGTTCATGATTGCAGATATGGAGAAGGGTGAGCGCCCGAGGGAGAAGATATTCAATTCTGGGGTGAGGTCGTTGAGCAATGCCGAATTGCTGGCTGTCCTGCTCCGCAGCGGCGTAAGGAAAGAGAATGTCATTGATATGAGCCGCAGGATTCTTGGCGAATGCAACAATTCGTTCGATGTACTGAGAGGAATGGAGCCACAGCAGCTTCTGACGTTCAAGGGAATTGGAGATGAGAAGGCGTCAACCCTGCTCGCCGCATTTGAAATGGCAAGAAGGGCGGGGGAGACGCCGGCTGAGGATCAACCTGTATTCGCTTCATCAGAAGATGTATTTTCCCTGATGAGACCCATCATAGGGGAACTCAAGCATGAGGAATGCTGGGCCTTGTTCCTCAACAGAAGGCACAGACTGATTCATAAGGAAAGGATTTCGCTTGGCGGAGTCGCAGCCACCGTAGTTGACCCCAGGATTGTGCTTCACAAGGCACTGGCCTGTCTGGCATCTTCATTCGTGCTTGTTCATAACCATCCTTCGGGAACGGCCTCGCCGGGGGAGGCGGACATCACCCAGACGAAAAAGCTCGCGCAGGCGGCCGGAACCTGTGACATAACACTGCTGGATCACATAATAATATGTTCGAATGATTATTTCAGCTTTCTTGACAACGGACTCATGCCGGATCTGTAACAGGAAGGTCATGCACTCTAGTGCATGTAGTCCAGGAGGTTGGCAAAGCGTTTGGTCTTGCGGACACCGCCGAACTTGCCGGTAATTTTTGTTGGCATTGTGAGATCCTTCATAAGTGAGTTCAGCGCGCTCTTGCCAGCCTGTTTCAAGCTGTCTTTTGTCAATGCTGCATCAGCAGGATTGTTCCGTGATGTACTGTCTGGCAAAACCACATCCTCCGTGTTGCTGTTGAAATCAATGCTGCCAAGGTCAAGGTTGAAGCTGTTGCTGATTATCTGCTCGAAAGGCAGGTCGTACAGTGCTGCGAGGCTGACTATCCTGGCGTTCAGCGGAACGGTCACAACTCCGCTGTATCCGGGATCAACCACAACTTCGTTTTCAAGATTGAACTCCGCAAGTTCGCTGCCGCCCTTGCAAACCTGGCCTTCAATGTCCGTGAGGAGGATGGCTTTCTTTGTGGGGTTGTTCACTTCAATGCCAATGTTCACTATGGCGCTGGTGAATGATTTCAATTGTATCCCTTGGTATTCAACTTTTCCTATTGATATTTTCCTGATATTGCCGCAGGAGGAAATTGAAATGACGGCGATTGCCAGAAGTATGTATTTTATGCTTTTCATACGCTTGATTTTTTGCTCTCAAATTTTGTACCCAATTTTAGTGATAATTGAGAAAAATTGCAAATTTTAGTATATTTGCGTACTATGAACGAATTTGACTCAAAATCTGTAAGGCCTGTAATCAATCCTCAGGCAAAGCAGCTGTTCATTGAAACATACGGCTGCCAGATGAACGTGAACGATAGTGAAGTTGTATTGTCAATACTTCAGGACTGCGGCTATTCGCTTTGCACACGGATGGAGGATGCGGATCTCATACTCGTGAATACCTGCTCCATAAGGGATAATGCCGAGCAGCGCATATGGGGAAGGCTCGACGTTTTCCTTCAGATAAAGAAGAAATCCACAAAACGAGTCCTTGTTGGCGTAATGGGCTGCATGGCGCAGAGGCTCAAGGAGAAACTGCTTGAACATCCTGCGGTAAGTCTTGTTGTAGGCCCTGATTCGTACAGAAGCCTCCCTAAAATGCTTGATACCGTGAATGCTGTAATGGATTCAGACCGACTGAATCTTCCTGAAGGAAAAGTTGCCGCCACACAATTGTCAAAGGTGGAGACATATTCGGATATCAATCCTGTACGCCTCGACGGCAACGGCGTGAGCGCTTTCATTTCCATAATGCGCGGGTGCAACAACATGTGTTCATACTGCGTGGTGCCTTACACAAGGGGCGCTGAGAGAAGCAGGGACCCTCAATCCATAGTCAGTGAGGCAACTCTGTTGTTCAAGGCCGGTTACAGGGAGGTGTGCCTCCTCGGCCAGAACGTGGACTCGTACAAATGGGTGAATCCGGATGATGAGGCAGACAGCGTGAACTTTGCGCAGCTGCTTGAACTGGTTGCTATCATTGATCCTGAACTGAGAGTGCGCTTTTCAACATCGCATCCAAAGGATATGGGCAACGGCGTGCTTTATACCATGGCAATGTACCATAATATTTGCAACTACATCCATCTGCCGGTTCAGAGCGGAAGCAACAGGATGCTGGAGAAGATGAACAGGAAATATACCAGGGAGAAATACCTTGAAAGAATTGCCGCAATAAGGAGAATCATTCCTGACTGCGCAATAGGCACAGATATCATTGCAGGTTTCTGCTCGGAGACCGAGGAGGAGCACAAGGAGACTCTCTCCCTTATGGAGGAAGTGGGTTTCGACAGCGCTTTCATGTTCCAGTATTCAATGAGGCCCAACACCTTTGCCGACCGTCATTTCCAGGACGATGTTCCGCTTGAGGAGAAAACACGCAGGCTCAATGAGATAATTGCACTGCAGAACACGCTTTCGCTCAAAAGCAATGAGAAATGCGTAGGGCAGACATACAAGGTTCTGGTGGAAGGACATTCGAAACGTTCCGAAGCACAGCTTATGGGAAGGAACGGACAGAACAAGGCCATAGTCTTTGACGCTCCGTCGCAGGACAATTACATTGGAAAGTATCTGTGGGTTGAGGTTGAGCGCTGCACAAGCGCAACCCTGTTCGGTCACGTGGTTCCCGCTCCGCCTTCCGATGAAATGTCGCTCCCTTTGAAAAAATTCATACAGGACAAGATAAGAAACATTTAAACATTGAAATCATGACAAAGATGATAAGCAAGTATCTGGGTAATCTCAGAACAGAAGCAATACACGAACAGTCCGGAACAAAGCTGGTCTGCGATGCTCCGCTGGACAATCACGGCAAGGGTGAGTCGTTCTCTCCAACAGACCTGGTGGCAACAGCGCTCGGCGCCTGCATGCTCACAATCATGGGAATAAGTGCAGAAACTTACGGATATGACATTGTTGGCACGACTCTTGAAACGGAAAAGATCATGGGAACCAATCCAAGGAGGATAGTTGAAATAAAGATTACGTTCAACTTCCCTAAGGACAGGGAGTTCACAGCCCAGCAGAGGAGAGTGATAGAGGCCGCTGCCCGCACCTGTCCTGTAGCGAACTCACTGCACCCGGACATAAAGAAGACACTTGTTTTCAATTATTGATGCCAATGAAAGGTTTGAAAGTTTTTTCCCTGGTATTTTTCACAGCGATGGTCTGTATGGCGGCCTGTCCTCTCAGCGCACAGACCCCTGAGGACAGTCTTGCCACAGTCCGTCAGGCCTTTATCATGGATTCAACCATGGTGGGAGCGGACATCGTTCAAATGGTGGAAACCGGGGTGAACGGCATAAAGGTGAATCAGAGCGCCCAGGTTGCCTCTGCGCTCAACGGTCATAAAATGCTGACCGCTTCACGGAAACTGTCGGGGTACAGGATAAGGATATATTTCAGCAACAAGCAGAATGCCAGGACGGAGTCTGCCATGATTGAGGAGAAGTTCAAGGAGAATTTCCCGGGCGTTCCGGTGTACAGGACCTACCCTAATCCACATTTCAAGGTGGCGGTGGGCAATTACAGGACCAAGTCGGATGCCTTGAAGGCTCTTGAGGAAATCAAGACTGTTTTCAAGGATGCCTACATACTCAAGGAAAGGGAAATGGATTTCCCTGCAATAAATTAGTATTATCAGCGTCAGCAATTCGGAATTATGGATTTAAGACAGGATTTGAGACTGAAACTTGCAACCAAGCTGTCTCCACTTCAGATTCAGACCATAAAGCTCCTGGAGGCTACAACCATGGAGATTGAGGCCAGAATACGCAAGGAGCTGGAGGACAATCCTGTGCTCGATGACCAGCCTGCCCAGAAGGAGGATGACGAGGGGACTGAGGAGGAAAGCAGGAAAAACGTATCGTTGAGCGGATATTCCTCCGAGGACGACATTCCTTCGTACAAACTTTATGTGAACAATCGCGGCAAGGATGAAAAGCCGCAGTACAATACATTTTCAGTAAAGGAAAGCTTCCAGCAGTCACTTCAACGCCAGCTGGGATTCACCAACCTTGATGAGCGCAGGAAGAATCTGGCCAAATTCATAATAGGAAGTCTGAGCAGTGACGGTTACCTGCGAAGGGAGCTTGACGCACTCGCTGATGACATAAGTTTCAGACTAGGCATAGAAACAAGCGAAGAGGAACTGGAGAGCCTGCTTGAACTTATCCAGCAGTTCGAACCGGCAGGCATAGGCGCCAGGTCATTGCAGGAATGCCTCACACTCCAGCTGGAATCCAAAATCACCTTGGAAAAGACCAAGGCGGAGGAACTCAGGGATGCCAAAGGGCTGAAATACAAGCAGCTTGCCCTTGACATGCTGTATGACCATTTTGATCTGTTCACAAAGAAGCACTACGACAAGATATGTTCCAGAATGGACATATCCCAGGACGATCTCAAGGAAATAATTGCACAGATACTCAAACTGAATCCAAGACCGGGCGGACAGATTGATGATTCATACTCCGATCAGTCACAGCAGGTCATCCCTGATTTCATTCTCGAGGAGGAGGAAGGTGTGCTTACTGTCACAATGCCGAAATTCAACATTCCGGAACTCAGGGTGAACAAGAGATACAGAAACTATCTTGATAAAGCCAACGTTCCCAGGTCCAATGCAGAAAAGGAGGCGGCCTCGTTTGTGAAACGCAAGCTGGATTCGGCAAGATGGTTCATAGAGGCAGTCAAGCAGAGACAGAATACGCTGCAGAAGACAATGGAAGCCATTGTGGAGCTGCAGCACAACTATATGCTCGATGGCGATGAAACAAAACTGAAGCCTATGACCCTCAAGGATGTGGCTGATATCACAGGCTTTGATGTCTCAACAATATCGAGGGTTGTGAACAGCAAGTATGTTCAGACCAATTTCGGTATATTCTCACTCAAGTCCTTCTTCTCCGAAGGATTTGTGAACAACAGCGGAGAGGAGGTTTCCACAAGGGAGATCAAGAAACTGGTTCAGGACAGTGTGGATGGCGAAAACAAGGCCAAGCCGCTCACCGACGACGAACTTTCTGAAATACTCAACAGGCACGGATTCAGCATAGCACGCCGGACCGTGGCAAAATACAGGGAGCAGATGGGTATTCCTGTAGCACGTTTAAGAAGACAGCTTTGATAAATATGAAAACCATTGATTATTCAAACCAGAACAGCATTCTCGGCCAGTATTTGAGCCAGATGAGGGACAAACAGATACAGAAGGATCCGAGACGTTTCAGAATGAATCTTGAGAGAATAGGCGCATTTTTTGCGGCTGAAATAAGTAAGACCCTGAATTATAAGACAATAGAGGTGACAACCCCTCTTGGAATAGCAGAGTGCAATGT
>JAGHUC010000097.1 GCA_018065035.1 Candidatus Egerieousia equi
TCAAAATCATTAACATATATTTTGATGATATGAAAATATGAATTATATTTGCAGGTGGAAAGTGAGGGTGACCGCAGAGCGGTTGCCCTTTATCTTTACCCGATAATTACCATAAACATTCAGTCATGTTGCAAAAAGCAGAAATTCAACAGGTTATAGAGCCATATCTTCAGGAGCACGGATTGTTCCTGGTGAACATTGGCATATCGGCCGGAAACGATATTGAGATATATGTGGACAGAATGAGCGGTGAGGTGAGCATAGATGACTGCGCAGCCATCAACGACATTTTCGAGAATGCGTTTGACAGGGAGAAGGAGGACTACTCTCTTATGGTCAGCTCCGCAGGTCTTGACATGCCTTTCATGGTTGCCCGGCAGTTCGAGAAGTTCATGGGAAGCCAGGTTCAGATAACGTTGAAGAAAGGCGGATGGGTCAAGGGAACTCTCACAGGGTATTCCGAGCAGGGAATAGAACTTACTATCGCCAGGTTGGTGAAGGAGGAGGGCATGAAGAAGAAGGTTGAGAGGAAGATTGCCACCCTGTACCCTCTTGCGGAAGTAAAGAGCTGCAAGCCTGTTGTGGAGTTCAAATAAAATGAAAGAAAACTAAAAAAAATAATATCAAAACCAGATTATAGCAATGGAAGGTTTAAACCTTGTAAGTTCATTTGCAGAGTTCAAGGAACTTAAGAATATTGACAGACCAACAATGATGAGCGTGCTGGAAGACATTTTCCGCACACAATTGGCAAGAATGTACGGTTCAGCGGACAATTTCAACATCATCATCAACATTGACAAGGGTGACCTTGAAATATGGCGCAACCGCGAGGTGGTTGAAACCGTTGAGGATCCTAACACCCAGATATCAAAGGAAGAGGTTGACAAGATAGATGATTCATACGAAATAGGTGAGGAATTCTCGGAGGAGGTTAAACTCAGCAGCTTCGGAAGAAGAGGAATCCTCAACCTCAGACAGAATCTGCAGAGCAGGATTTCAGACATTGAGAAGGCAAATCTTTACAATGCATACAAGGAAAGGATAGGCGAGGTTCTTGTTGGCGAGGCTTATCAGGCATGGAAGAAGGAAGTGCTGGTCATGGACGAGGACGGCAACGAACTGCTGCTGCCTAGAACCGAGCAGATTCCTTACGACTCATTCCACAAGGGAGACACCGTGAAGGCAGTTATCAAGAGCGTTGAAATGAGAAACAGCAATCCTGTGATCACTCTTTCAAGGACATCGGAAACCTTCCTGCAGAAATTGTTCGAGCAGGAGGTTCCGGAGGTGTTCGACGGTCTTATCACAATAAAGAAGATTGTAAGAATGCCTGGCGAGAGAGCCAAGGTGGCTGTTGAGTCATACGATGACAGAATTGATCCGGTTGGAGCTTGCGTTGGTGTGAAAGGTTCACGAATCCACGGCATTGTAAGGGAGCTCAGAAACGAGAACATTGACGTTATCAACTGGACAAGCAACGAGCAGCTTCTGGTCCAGAGGGCTCTTTCACCGGCCAAGATCACTTCCATCAAGATAAGCGAGGAGGACAAGAAGATATACGTTTCACTCAAGCCATCCGAGGTTTCTCTGGCAATCGGCAAGGGTGGCAGCAACATAAAGCTTGCAAGCATGCTTCTTGGGAAGGAGATCGAAGTGTTCAGAGAGCTTGAAGAGGAAGAGGAGGACGTTCTTCTCACCGATTTCAATGACGAAATCGATCAGTGGATCATCGATGCCCTCAAGGCTATCGGATGTGATACTGCAAAGAGCGTGCTTGCTCTCTCAGTTGAGGACATAAGCAAACGTGCGGACCTTGAAACGGAGACCGTTGAAGAGGTTCAGAGAATACTCAAAGCTGAATTTGAGGACTAATAGAAGAATAATTAACATTTCCTGAAATAAAATATGGCAGAACTGGAGTCAATACGAATTATTAAAGTTGCAAAGGAATTCAACATAGGCATGGGTACGCTCGTTGATTTCCTCAAGTCAAAAGGAATAGAAGCTGAAGCCAATCCAAGTTTCAAAATCAGTGGCAGCGCATATGAGCTCGTTGCCAAGGAGTTCAACAAGGAAATAACCATCAAGGAGGAATCAAAGAAGATTGCCCTCAAGGTAAAGGATTTTGCCAAGAATGAGATGAAGCAGTCAGCTCCCAAGGCAGAACCGAAAGCTGAACCTAAGCCTGAGGTCAGGATTGAAACCAAGCCTGAGATTAAAACAGAGCCTGCAGTTGAGGTGAAAGCTGAACCTGCCATTCAGGTTGAGAAAAAGCCTGAAGTGAAGCTTGAGGCCAAGCCTGATAAAGCTCCTGTTGAAAAAGTCGTTGAAACTGTTGTCCCTGCTGCAGTTACAGCAGAGGCACAGCCTGAGCCTGAAGCCGTAAAAGAAGCTCAGGAAACTGTTCACGAAAATCAGCAGCCTGAAAAGGCAGAACCTGCAGAACCTGAACAGGAGAAAGTATTCAAAACAAAAGTGGATGAGTTGCATGCGCCAAAGAACCTTGGCACCATAGACCTTGACCATAAGAAGGTTCAGGCCGCACCAGCTGTTGACTCCGCAGCTCCACAGACCAAGGCAACCGCAGCTCCACAGATATCACAGGCTCCAAAAGAAAGTACCCAGAAGCCTGTTGAAGCAGTTCCTGTGATTGAGCATATAGAGACCAAAGTTGAAAAGCTTACAGGTCCTAACATAAAAGGAACCATTGACCTGAGCCAGTTCGAAAGGAAGAAGGATAACAAGCAGAAGAACGGAAAGAGGGAAAGGATACACAAGCAGAAGGAGAAAGTTGACGTTGCCCATGAGGCGGGAAAGAATCCTACCTCAGCTAATTTCGGCAAAGGGCAGAATCAGAAGAACGGTCAGTTCCATCAGAACCAGCAGAATCAGCAGGGTCAGGGCAAGCATAACAGGAAAGACAAGTTCAAACCTATTAAGAACGAAGTCGATGACGATGAAGTTCAGAAACAGATAAAGGAAACCTACCAGAGAATGGTGGAGAGCAAGGGAAAGACAAAGGGCAGCAAATACAGAAGGGAGAAGAGAGAGCTCATGAACCAGAGGCAGATGGAAGAGGAGGAGATGGAGCAGATGCAGAGCAAGATTCTCAAGCTCACCGAGTTCGTAACTGTCAATGACCTTTCTGTAATGATGAACGTACCTGTGACCCAGGTAATAGGCGCCTGCATGAACCTTGGACTTATGGTTTCCATAAACCAGAGGCTTGATGCGGAAGCTCTTGTTCTTGTAGCGGAGGAATTCGGATACACCGTTGAATTCGTAACCGCCGACATTCAGGAAGCCATCAATGAGGAGAATGATGTTGACAAGCCTGAAGATATGGAAAGCAGGCCTCCTATCGTTACCGTTATGGGACACGTTGACCATGGTAAGACATCGCTCCTTGACTACGTAAGGAAATCCAATGTGATTGCAGGTGAGGCCGGTGGTATCACCCAGCACATTGGAGCATACAATGTAAAACTTCCTTCTGGAAGAAGAATCACTTTCCTTGACACCCCTGGACATGAGGCTTTCACCGCCATGCGTGCCCGTGGTGCGAAGATCACCGACGTTGCCATCATCATAATCGCCGCTGACGACGCCATAATGCCACAGACTGTTGAGGCTATAAACCACGCACAGGCCGCAGGCGTTCCTATGATATTTGCAATCAACAAGATAGATAAACCTGGCGCTAATCCTGAGAAGATCAGGGAGCAACTTTCCAACATGAACATCCTCGTTGAGGACTGGGGCGGAAAATATCAGTGCCAGGAAATTTCGGCAAAGAAAGGCATTGGCGTTGAAGACCTTCTTGAAAAGGTTCTCCTTGAGGCCGATATGCTCGAACTTAAAGCCAATCCTTCAAAGAAGGCTGTAGGTTCAGTTATCGAGTCAGCACTTGACAAGGGACGCGGATACGTTGCAACCATCCTTGTACAGAGCGGTACTCTTCACGTTGGAGACATAATGCTTTCAGGATGCTACACTGGTAGAGTGAAGGCTATGTTCAACGAGAGAGGTCAGAAAGTCACCGAGGCCGGTCCTTCAACCCCTGTATCGATTCTCGGATTGAACGGTGCGCCTACCGCCGGTGAGAATTTCAATATCTTCGATGACGAGAAGGAAGCGAAGGATATTGCAAACAAGAGGGAGCAGCTTATAAGGATCCAGGGATTGAAGACACAGAAGCATATTACCCTTGAGGAGATCGGACGCCGTATTGCCATCGGAAACTTCAAGGAGCTCAACTTCATTATCAAGGGTGACGTTGATGGTTCAATTGAGGCATTGTCCGATTCAATCATCAAACTTTCTACAGAAGAGGTCAGAGTCAATGTCATTCACAAGGCTGTGGGTGCAATCTCAGAATCCGATGTTCTTCTGGCAGCTGCATCCAATGCAATCATCATTGGCTTCCAGGTAAGACCTGCCGCACAGGCAAGGAAACTTGCGGACAAGGAGGAGATTGAAATCAGACTCTATTCTGTAATCTATGATGCGATAAATGAAATCAAGAGCGGTATTGAAGGTATGCTTGCTCCGGAGGAGAAAGAGGAGATCACAGCCACAGCGGAAGTCAAGGAGACCTTCAAGATTTCCAAAGTCGGTACTATCGCAGGTTGCATAGTGAAGGAAGGAAAGCTTTCAAGGAGTGCGAAAGTCAGGGTGATCAGGGATGGTATTGTGGTTTACACTGGTGTCCTTGGTTCACTCAAGCGTTTCAAGGACGATGCCAAGGAGGTTCTCAGCGGACAGGACTGCGGTTTGAACATTGAGAACTACAACGATATCAAGATTGGCGATGTTGTTGAGGCATACCAGATTGTAGAAGTAAAAAGGACTTTGTAAAATAAAATTATTATATTTGCCGTCGCAAAAAAAGCAGCAGCTTTTGGTGCAATGGGGTCCGCAAGGACTGAGTAACACATTTTAAATTAAAACATTATGCAGATTTTTACATTGAACGCAAGTCCAAGAACACTTGGCAACAAACAGAGCGTAAAGCAGATTCGCAGAGCCGGAATGGTACCTGCTATCGTTTATGGAAACGGAACCGAGAACATCAACTTCAACGTTGAGCTCAAGGAACTCAAGAAATTGCTCGCTTCTCCAAAATCATTCCTCATCAACCTCAAGTTCGAGGACAGGGAGCAGCTCGCAACCGTTCATGACATGCAGTTCCATCCACTTTCAGACGAGCCTATCCACGTTGATTTCCTTGCAGTTTCAGACAGCAAACCGGTAGTGATTGCTGTTCCTGTTACAATTACAGGTAACTCAGAGGGTGTTAAACAGGGCGGTAAGCTTGTTGTTAACGTAAGGAAACTCAAAGTTTCAGCCATGAAGGAGAATCTTCCTGACGAGCTCGTTGTTGACATTACCAAACTCGGACTTGGCAAGACTATCAATGCCGGTGACCTTCACTATGACAATGTTCAGATGGTTTCTCCAAAGGGTACCATTGTTTGCGCAGTCAAGGCTACACGTGCTTCCGCAACAGCTGAGGCTACAGAAGAGGCTAAATAAAGTCTGTTTGATTTACAAGACAGGTTTGGCATATAGCAATTGTATGCCAGACCTTTTTTAATGCTATGAATTACTCAAGTTTCGCATTTATGCGAAACACCTATTTTAGAGGCATTTATGCCGATGAATAAGTCCCTCTCTTTTGGAGAGGGATTTAGGGAGAGGGTAAAACATCAGGAAAGTGCGGTGGGAAGAAGTTTCGCAAGCCTCCCACAAGTCCTTGGAAAGTAATAAATTAAATGCTTGCGAAACTTGAGTATGAATTATCTTATTGTAGGATTGGGAAATATTGGGGCTGAGTACGCCGGAACACGTCATAACTCAGGATTCATGGTGGTGGACCACTTCATAGAGGACTTTGAAGGGGCCAGATTCAGTTCCGACCGTTATGCATCCGTGGCGGAAGTATCCTTCAGGGGCAACAAGCTTACGCTCATAAAACCGTCAACCTATATGAACCTGAGCGGCAAGGCGGTACGCTATTGGCTGACTCAGACCAAATGTAAGGAAGATAATCTACTGGTGATAGTGGATGACATAGCTATTCCTTTCGGAACCCTAAGAATGCGCAAGGCCGGAAGCGATGGAGGTCACAACGGGCTCAAGAACATTACGGAATGTCTTGGCGGCAGCAATTGGGCAAGACTGAGGTTCGGCGTAGGCAGCAACTTCTCCAAAGGAGCGCAGATAGACTATGTTCTCGGTGAATGGTCAGATGAGGAACGCAAGGCTATGCCGGAACTGCTTGACAGATGCTGCAAGGCCATAAAGGCATTCATTACAATGGGGCCGGACCGTGCGATGAACATCTGCAACACCAAACCTAAAGAAGACAAGCCTGAAGATAAGACAGAAAAAAAGCCTGATTGAATCAGGCTTTTTCAGTATTTGAATTCGAGAAGAATTTTCTTTGGAACAGAATCAGGTACACAACGCTGCAGCTTATACAGGCATCTGCAAAGTTGAAAATGTACTGGAAGAACACAAAACGTTCCGTTTCAATGATTGGGAAATAGAACATATCCACAACTTTTCCCATAAACGGTCTGTGCATGATTGCACCAGTGACCGGATCCACAGCACCGAAAATCATTTCATAGAAAATGCAGTCAATGGCATTCCCTATTGCTCCCACAAGTATGAGTGACACTCCGACAATGACCCCCGTTGGAGCCTTCCGGGCTATAAGACGGCATTTCAAATACCATATAAGTGCCGAGATAAGGACAATTCTGAAACTTGTGAGAAGGATTTTGCCTGTGTAATCACCCCATTGTATTCCAAGAGCCATTCCGTTGTTCTCAATGAAATTGATATGGAACCAGCTGCCAAGCACATTGAAGGACTCTCCCGGCATCATTGAAGTCTTTACAGCAATCTTGATAAGCTGGTCAATAATAACCAGTATTATCACAAACGCCGCAACATTCCTGCCTTTTGAGAAAAACATTGCTACCTCTTGTTTTTGGCCTCAATGCTCAAAGTTGCGTGTGGAACAACCATAAGCCTTTCCTTTGGAATGAGTTTGCCTGTTTCACGGCAGATACCGTAGGTCTTGTTCTCAATCCTTGCCAGAGCAGCTTCAAGATTCTGGATGAACTTGTACTGACGTGCAGCCAGCTGTCCGCTCTCCTCCTTGGAAAGAGCGGTAGCGCCCTCTTCCAGCACTTTGAATGTAGGAGACGTATCCTCAACATCGTTGCTGGTGCTATGCGTCATTGTCTGCTTGAGCACCTCATAGTCTGCGCGGGCCTTCTCAAGTTTCTTGAGAATAAGTTCCTTGAATTCCTGAAGTTCCTCATCGCTGTAACGCAACTTTACTGAAGTTGCAGTCTGTGCGTTATCTGATTCGCTCATATCCTGAAAAATTTTTAATGTTAACCTCAAATTTATTAATAATTTGTGATTAAAACAAATACTAAATCTTATCAATCTTAATCACGAGCATGTCGCCATCCTCCCATTCAGCCTTGCAGATACCTCCAGCGGCACATATTACAGTTCCTTCAGGAACAGAAATATTTTCATTGAATGATATTTCCGCTGTCAAGGTCTGCGAACGTACATAGTCGCCGAACGATGCTAGTGCGCTTTCAATATTCCTGCTGTTTTCTCCGGACGCCTTCAGTTCAACCTTGATTCTGTCTGTAACTTCAAGTTTGCATTCCTTGCGGGCATTCTGTATTCTGTTCACAAGTTCACGTGCCAGACCTTCCTGTCTCAATGCCTCGGTTATGGTAATATCAAGAGCTATGGTAAGCTGTCCCATTGATGTAACCAACCATCCAGGCATATCCTCGGATGATATCTGGTAGTCTTCAGGAACCAGTTCAACCTGCATAGCCGGATTCTCGAGCTGGAATGAATAATTACCGTCCTTCTCAATCTGTGCAATCTGCTGCTGGGTGAAAGAAGCGAATGCTGAGGCAATGCTCTTCATGGCCGCGCCGTATTTCTTGCCCAAAGTCTTGAAGTTCGGTTTGATCTTCTTTGTAATCAGGCCTGTGGTATCGCTTATGAATTCCATTTCCTTCACGTTCACCTCATTGAGAATCAGATTTCTGACCTTTGAAAGTTGCTCCCCTATCCTGCTGTCAAGTACAGGAACAATCATTTTTGCAAGAGGCTTGCGGACATTTATGTTCACCTTGCGGCGCAGGCTGAGAACCATTGAAGTAGCATTCTGTGCGAGTGCCATCTGCTGCTCAAGGTCAGGATCAATGAGAGCCTCATTGGCAACAGGCATGATTGTATGATGGACTGAGGCCTCACTGTGCTTGCCGCTTACAGCGTTCAGGTCAATGAACAGTCTGTCCATGTAGAAAGGTGCTATAGGAGCTGCGAGCATTGCTACGGTTTCAAGGCAGGAATACAATGTCTGGTATGCGCTGAGCTTGTCAGAGCTCATTGCAGTGCCCCAGAAGCGTTTTCTACCGAGACGGACATACCAGTTGCTCAGATTGTCACAGACAAAGTCCTGGATAAGCCTGCCGGCACCGGTGATATCGAAGTTCTCGTAGCATTCCCTTACATTCTTTATGAGCGAGTTCAGATATGAAATGACCCATCTGTCAAGTTCAGGACGCTCACTGACAGGCACTTCCGCAGCTTTTGCATCAAAGCCGTCGACATTTGCGTAAAGTGCGAAGAATGAATAGGTATTGTAAAGAGTTCCAAAGAATTTCCTCTTTATTTCATCAACGCCGGCTGTATCGAACTTGAGATTGTCCCAAGGCTGGGCGTTGGTGAGCATATACCATCGCAGTGCATCGGCGCCATATGTGTCAAGAGCCTGGAAAGGATCCACTGCATTGCCAAGGCGCTTGCTCATCTTCATGCCGTTCTTGTCAAGGACAAGTCCGTTCGATATAACGCTCCTGTAAGCAACGCTGTCGAATGCCATGGTGGCAATTGCGTGGAGGGTATAGAACCAGCCTCTGGTCTGGTCAACTCCTTCTGCAATGAAGTCTGCAGGGAAGTTCCTGCCCTCATCCACAAGTTCCTTGTTCTCGAATGGATAGTGAAGCTGTGCGTATGGCATTGAACCTGAATCGAACCATACGTCTATGAGGTCAAGTTCGCGTTTCATTGGCTTGCCCGCCTCTGAAACAAGAATTATATCGTCAACGTATGGTCTGTGAAGGTCTATCTTCTCATAGTTCTCCTTTGTATATACTCCAGGAACAAAGCCTTTGGTCCTGTATGGATTATCCTTCATGAAACCTGCGGCAATGGATTTTTCAATCTCAGCATAAAGTTCCTCAACGGAGCCTATGCATTTCTCCGCTCCGTCCTCATCCCTCCATATAGGAAGAGGTGTTCCCCAGTAACGGCTTCTGCTGAGGTTCCAGTCGTTGAGATTCTCAAGCCACTTGCCGAATCGTCCTGTTCCTGTTGATTCAGGTTTCCAGTCTATGGTCCTGTTGAGTTCATACATTCTTTCCTTTGCTGCGCTGGCGCGTATGAACCAGCTGTCGAGAGGATAATAGAGCACAGGCTTGTCCGTTCTCCAGCAGTGAGGATAGTTATGAACGTGTTTCTCTATCTTGAAGACCTTGTTCTGTCCCTTCATCATGAGGCAGAGTGCAACGTCAAGGTTAGGAGCCGCTGAAGCAGCTTTCTCATCATACTTGCCGTTAACCGTATATTGAGGATCATATGCGTTCTTCACCCAGGCGCCCTCGTATTCCCTGTAAAGATCAAGGTTCACGAAATTCTTCACGAATTCAGAATCAAGCTCCTCTGTCCTGTAGAATTTTCCTGTAAGGTCAACCATAGGGCGGGTTTCACCCTTGCGGTTTATCATGAACAGGCTTGGAATGCCTGCAGCCTTTGCAACAAAGGCATCGTCGGCACCGAATGTAGGTGCAATGTGAACTATTCCGGTACCATCTTCAGTGGTGACATAATCTCCAGGAATGATTCTGAAAGCTTTCTGAGAAGCATCGGCAATCCTTATTCCGGAAGGGCAGTCAACTGCATTGCTGCAGGATGCATCGGCAAGTTCTACAGGTTTCACCCAAGGAATGAGCTGTTCGTATTTCATACCAACGAGGTCGGATCCCTTGTACTCTCCAACTACCTGGAAAGGTACGAGCTTGTCACCTGCCTTGTAGTCCTCCAGAGCAATGCCTTCCGCCTTTTTGTTGAAATGTGCATAAAGCAGCGGCTTGCCGAGAACTACTGTAATCTTCTCTCCTGTGTATGCATTGTATGTGCGGACTGCAACATAATCAATCTTTGGTCCCACGCAAAGGGCCACATTCGAAGGAAGTGTCCAAGGAGTTGTTGTCCAGGCAATGAAGTAAGGAGTGCCCCAACCTGTCATCTCAGGCTTGGGGTCAAGCATTCTGAACTGACCCACGCAGGTGGTGTCCTTTACATCGCGGTAGCATCCCGGCTGGTTGAGTTCGTGAGAGCTCAGGCCTGTTCCGGCTGCAGGTGAATATGGCTGGATTGTATAGCCTTTGTAAAGAAGGCCTTTGTCGTAAAGTTTCTTGAGCAGATACCACAATGTCTCAATGTATCTGTTATCATAGGTGATATAAGGATTGTCCATATCAACCCAGTAGCCTATTCTCTGTGTAAGATTCACCCACTCGGCTGTATATTTCATCACCTCCTTGCGGCAGGCTGCGTTATAATCGTCAACGGAGATTTTCCTGCCGATGTCCTCCTTGGTGATTCCCAGCATTTTTTCCACGCCAAGCTCCACAGGAAGTCCGTGAGTGTCCCATCCTGCCTTTCTGTTTACCAGATATCCGCTCTGTGTCTTGTAACGGCATACTGCGTCCTTTATGCTTCTGGCCATGACATGATGTATGCCCGGCATTCCGTTGGCTGAAGGAGGTCCTTCAAAGAAAATGAATTTTGGTCCGGCTTCCCTGAGCTTCAATGTACGCTCGAAGCAATTCTCCTTTTTCCATTTTTCAAGCACACTGGCATTCACCTCAACAAGGTCAAGATTCTTATACTCTGCAAATCCCATATCAACGTATTTTTTTTGAAAGCTACAAAGATACGAAAATCACTGCAAAAACTCTTATTTTTCCTATATTTGGACTTTCTATAAAAATCAGGATTTATGAGTGTGAATGTTTTGGATCTGGTATTCGGAGTGATAATTGTTGTTGTGGCAATAATGGGCGCTTTCAAGGGCTTTGTAAGACAGATTGTAGGACTTCTGTCAATATTCGCAGGCGTGTGGTGCGCCTTCAAGTTCAGTTCCTGGGCCGCCGTGAAAGTTCAGCAATGGTGCCACGCAGGAGAAAGGACAATGTACATTGCCTGTTTCATAATAATAGTTGTCCTTGTGATACTGCTGGGCTGGCTCCTTGCCCGCTTCATTGAGAAGATACTCAAGATCACCACACTTGGATGGCTGAACAGACTCCTTGGCGCAATACTCGGAGCGGCCAAGATCATACTTCTGCTTTCAGTAATTGTCTATGCATTCAACAGAATCAACACCAACTGGAATCTGGTGAGCAACGCCACTCTCAAGGAATCATCCATCTGGGTGTGGCTGGTGGATCTGTACGAAAAAGTGTTTCCTTACCTGCTGAAAATCAAATTTTAAGCTCAATCTTCTTGCCACCGGCAAGAATCACGCCGCCGATTATGGCCAGGCTTCCTATGGTGCCTATTAGGGTAAGCCCCTCCCCAAGTATCAGCACGGCAGCCACAAGTGTGAAGAATGGATTCAGGTACATGTAATTTGTACTCGTCACATTGCCAAGAGCCGCCATGACCCTGTTCCATACAACGTATCCTATGAATGATGCCAGCAGTCCCAGGAAGAGCAGGTTGAACAGCACCTTCACATTGCACAGGAGGGAAGGAAGGCTTGCCGAACCGTCATAAAGCAGTCCCCAGGTACTTCCACCATCGATGGTGGATGTGGTTGAAGCATCATGCAGCACGAATGGTATGATAGTCACCAGTCCCCAGAAGAACACTTTTCTCGTGGCGAACAGGCTGCCGTACTCGCTTGTAAGCTGCCCCGCAAGAATGCTGTAAAGAGCCCACCAGGCCGCAGCCAGCAAAGCCAGTAAATCTCCAAGAACAGGATGAGGTGCAGAAACGGCATCAGCCTCAGCACTGGCGCCCTCAAATATAATCATAGCCATACCAACCATGCACAGCGCCGTACCCAGCAGCAGATTCCAGGAGAACTTCACATCCTCCAGACCGTCGGCTATCTTTCCTTTGAAATATTTCTTTACAGCGATGGTTGCAAGTGCTGTGATCAATGGAACCGTTCCCACTATGAATGACACGTGGCTGGCCTGGGTATAGCTGACAGCTGTGTTCTCCGCAAGGAAATACAAGGAACCGCCGCTGATGCCGAGCAGCAGGAAATAGAACTCATCCCTGAGATTCTTTGCCCAGAACTTTGAACTTCCCTTCTTATGTTTGGCAGTAAGCAGCGTCCACATGCATATATATGCAATGAGAGACCTCAGCACGAAAACGCCCGTTGGACTGAATCCGGCGTTCATCAGCACCTTGCTGGAGATGAAGGTTGTTCCCCAAACAGCTGTGACAGCCAGCGCATAGATATGATACAAGAACTTTCCCTTTCCCATTACAGAAGCTTTTTAGGTTTGCCCGCCACGAAATCCTTGAGATAGAAAGGTTCGAAATATGCCACATCCTTGAAATCGGACTCTGCGTAAGCCTTGCTTGCAGCAACGCGCATTCCGCTTGCCTTCAGGCGCGCATCTATGAATACAATCCTTTCATCAAGCCTGCCTTCATCTTCAAGAAGCTTCCTGAATTTTTCAGAACCATCGCCGGTGAAAAATATGCTTTTGTTCATATATTCCTGATATGAGGACGAGTCAAGCACCTTTGCCTCGGTGGCTGCAAGAGTCCTTCCATCGGGGGTGAAAACCGCGGAGTAAACCTCCATCCTGCGGGCGTCTATCATTGGTATGACCACAGCGGCATCATTCATGGAGCCTGCTTCAAGAGTATCTGCAGCGCACTGTGCCATGGCTGCAAGGGTGTTGACAGCAATGAGAGGTTTGCCTGCACCATAGCAGAGTCCCTTGGCAAGGGAAAGTCCCACCCTGAGGCCGGTGTATGAGCCGGGGCCCTCGCTTATGGCTACTGCATCGCAATCCTTGAGTGATAAGGAATTACGGACAAGCAGCTGCTCAACCATAGGGGCGAGCAGTGCTGCCTGGGTCCTTGGTCTGTCCTCAAAAATCTCATCAAGTGTATCATTTCCACGGCAAAGCGCAACGGAACAGCAGTCAGTTGCGCTTTCTATCAAAAGTAAAAGCGGCTTGTTTTCGCTCATTATCATTCCTTTATCTAAAACACTATTTTTCAGAAACCTTGGTACCGGACTTAAGTTCCTTGTTTATTGCGTTGAAAGGTCCGGTAACAATCTTCGTATCCTTATCTATTCCATCTGTCACCTCAACCTGAAGCACGTCCTGAATTCCTGTCCTGATTTCCCTGGCCTGCACCTTTCCATTCTCAACAACAAAAACCTGCTGATGCACGGCGGAGCCATAGTTCAAGGAGTCAATAAGACCGGAACGGGTGGTTATGGCCTGAAGCGGTATTACAAGCGCATTGTCGTGCCTGAGTGTTTCTATTGAAACTGATGCGCTCATTCCAGGACGCAGAGGCATTGACCCGTCCTTTATCAGATGCTGGTATGATTCAGGAAGTATAAGGACCTTGACCTCGAAATTGGTGACCTGGTCAACTGATGTTCCGGCGCTCTTTGAAGAGGATGCTATCTGCGTGACCAGACCCTTGAACTTTGTGTCAGGATATGCGTCAACCTCCACAACTGCCGAATCGGAAAGACCTATCTTTATGATATCGTTCTCGTTCACATCAACCATGACCTCCATATTGCCAAGATCGGCTATCCTGAGCATCTCGGTTCCTGCCATCTGGCCTGTACCAACAACCCTTTCGCCCTTTTCAACGCTGAGTTTGGATATGGTACCGTCCATTGGAGCATATATGGTTGTCTTGACCAGATTCTCACGAGCCTCCTTCAAAGCTGCCTGATAACTGTGGATATTGTACTCACAGGCACGCAGCTGCTCCTTTCCGGCCTCATACTGTGCCTTGGCCGATTCATATTCGGATTTTGCTATGGCTTGCTTTGACAGAAGTTTCTCCGCCCTTGCGTGTGCGGCCTCAAGCTGAACCATCTGGGCCTTCTGCTGCTTGTACTGGGCTCTTGTTGAATTCAAGGATGCTTCAGCCCTCTCAACTGCAGACTGATATACATCCTGCTTGATTTTCAACAGGAGATCTCCCTCATGCACGAAATCGCCCTCCTTCACGTTGAGCTCCACTATCTCACCGGATACGTCAGGAGAAATCTTCACCTCTATAACCGGCTGGACCTTTCCGTTTGCAGGAATAGTCTGGGTTATGCTGGTTATCTGAGGATATGCGCTCTCAACTGAAACAGCCTTGTTCCCCTTCAATACTCCGTTCACAATGAGCAGCACAACAATGACAAGGGCCGCAACAAGCACTATGCGTCCGGTTTTCTTCTTGCCTTTTTTGATATCTTTAGCCATAGATGAAAAATTTATCTGATTGGTATTCCTCTGTAAAAATCAAGTATCTTGGTGAAGAGAAGATACTGGTATTTGGCCTGAACGCACTCGGAAGCGCTGGAGAACCAGTTATTCATGGCAACAATAACCTCAGTGGTTGTTGCAGCGCCCTCCTGTGCCTTGAAATCAACCACCTGCCATGATTCATGGCTGGCTTCAGCAGAACTTTTAGCGGCCTGATATCTTCTGTATGAATTGAGCACGTCGAAATATACAGACTGAACTTCCTTGTAAAGTTCCTGCTTTGCTCTGTCAAGGTTATACTGGCTGTTCTGGACATTGAGTCTGGCGTTGTCAGTATTTATCCTTGTCTTGAGCCCCGAGAATATGGGGATGTTCAGGCTTATGCCCAGATACGGATTCTTGTTGTCATTGAACTGCGAGAAGAAAGCCGCTTTCTGGCTGTCTGTATAGTATGTTCCGTATGTTGCTGAAACGGAAAGCTGGGGATAATAGTTTCCTTTTGCTATCTTGAGGTCAATCTTGCTCTTTTCAAGTGCGAACTCGTTCATCCTGATTTTAGGAAGTCCAAGTGCATCGTTATATATCTCGTTGAAATTCAAGTCATCCGGAGTTATTAAAAGATCATCGTTCTTGGGAATCTCAACCCGGAAATCCTTCTGCTGCTCAATGCTAAGGTTCAGCAGCTGGGCAAGGGCGAGGTATGCGTTTGAAAGATTGTTCCCCGAATTCACGAGCTGAAGTGAGTCCTGGGCCGCCTTTGCCTGCATTTCAAGATAGGTGCTGTATGGCTCGCTGCCTTCATCCACAAGCACTTTGGTGTTGGCAGCCTTCTGTGCTGAAGCCTCACAGCTTTTCTTGCTCAGTTCATTGATTTCGTAATAAAGGAGCACCTGCAGATACGAATTGGCAACATCTATGGATATTTCATCCTTGAGTCTCTGATAATTCTCGGTTTCGAGCTTGAGGGCCATTTTCCGGCTTTTTATTGTATTCTGCTTGGACAGACCGGAAAATACGGTGAGTCTGGCGTCAATGCTTGCCGAAGTGTTCAGTGTAAGGCTTCTTGATATCTTGAGTTCCTGAACGTTCACTGACCTTCCCCAGTTCAGTGAATGGGAAATACCGCCGGAAACGCTTGGCACGAGATCAAGATAGGATTCCTGCAGATCGTTCTTGCTCCTGGCCAGTGCTATCTCCTCCTGTGCTATGGAAATATTGTTCTCAATGGCATAATCCACACAGGCACCAAGGCTCCAGCATGCCGCATCCTTTGTCTGTGCATGCAAGCCGGCGCTATCAGGCACAGCACTTCCAAGCAGCAGAAGCTGAACCAGACATACGAACAAAAAATATTTTCCTGACATATTATACCTCCCGTACGATATCCAAACTGCAAATTTAATCATTTTATTAAACATTATTGTATGATATGAAATAATAAGAGGGAGGCGTCTTCCTGAAAAGAAACCTCCCGTTTTCAAGACTTCAAACTGCCGCTAATTTGCCGCAGCCAGACGCATCCTTCCTGTGAAGGTGTCCCTGCAGTACTTTATGATGCTCACAGTCACACCAACAAGGATTCCGATCCTATAGACGAGACCGGCCACCGCACTGCTCTTCCCCCCGGCTATGGTAATGCTCTCCATAGCGCTCAACTCCACGAAATTTCTCATAACGCTGTACTTTTACCGATTCTGAATCCGCTGATGAAATCACTGCTGTACTCCCAGATAAACTTGATAAATCTTTTTACCTTCCCACCAAGTTTATACGGGTTCAGCCCACCGCAAGTCAGTTGCTCCTCCACACTGAGAGGTCTGAACTTTCTTTCAAAATTTCTTTCATTCTCCATAATACCAAGTTTTTCTTTGTCTGCAAGTAAAAGGTGTGCAGACATCACCTCCGGCGTGCACCGCCTATTTAATTTGCGCAAATGTCATTCGTATTCAGATATATGACCCTGTCTCCTGTGCCAACCATGGAGTCATCGTGTGATATGATCACAACTGTCTTTCCATTCCTGCATCTTTCACGGAGCAGGTCAAGTATCTTTTCCTTGGAATCCTTGTCAAGAGCATCAGTCGCCTCATCCAGCAGCAATATCTGCGGATCGGAGAACAGAGCCCGGGCCAGCAGCAGCTTCTGTCTTTCTCCGTTGCTCAGCGACGCCCCTCCCAAGCCTCCTACTTTGGACAGTATATTCTGAGGGAGCCTTCTTATCAGTTCTCCCAGACCTGCGGATTTCATTGCTTCAAGCGCTCTGCTTATGCATTGGTCCGTAGCTTCAGAAAAGCAGCAGACATTGTCCAGCAAGGTTCCCACCCACAAGCTGTCACTTCCCCTGAGCACCAGCACATTCTTTCTCAAGAACGAGCTTTCCAGTCCTGCTATATCAATCCCGCCTATGGTTATCCTGCCTTCCAAAGGGAGATAGTCCTTGACAAGCAGCGAGGCCAGAGTGCTTTTTCCACAACCGTTGGGACCGCAAATAACATTCATTATTCCCGGACTTAACCTTATATTCAACCTGTTCCACAACGGAAGTCTTCCAGCATACTCGAACCGAAGATTCTCAAAGACTATATCTCCCGAAAAAAGGCGTTTATCATATTCGCATCCACTTTCATTTGATTCCGGACTCTCAAGCCTGATTATTTCAAAAACCCTGCGCCAGCTCACTCCTGCCTGTGCCAGCTCCGTGGACAATTCCACCGTATTCTCCAGCGGTCCTGTAATAAACCAGCACAAAGCATACATTGACACCAGACAGCCGAGAGTGAGCTCGCCCCTTGACACCATTACGGCACCTGCTATTATGACCGTTATTGTGATTCCTCTGGCAAGCAGCTGGGAGAACAAGGCCAGAAGAGCATTTACATTGCCCTCGCGCCTCATGTTGCCGGCTATTGAGGAATACTCCGCATTGAGCTGTCCACTGGCAACTTCTCCCAGACAGAAATGTCCTATGGCAGCCCTGTCTGTCATGAAATTCACGAAACGGGACTGATATACCGATATTCCGCTGGCCAGCAGGTGGCTGTACTTTCTGTTGATTCTGTCAGTAAGCTTATAAAGAAGGATATAAAGAGGGACGAATGCCACAAGCACCGCCCCGAATATGCGGCTGTACGTGAATGTAATGCACATTGCAATGCATAAGGTCATGAAGGAGACAAATAAGGATACCAGGGTGTCTGAGAACAGTTTCCTGATTTTGGGAATGTCGGCAATCCTTGACGTGAGATCGCCGGCGTCGAACTGAGATGTTTTAAAAAGTGATAAGCATAGCAAGTTCCGCGAGTAACGGGCAAGAATCCCGGTATCCATATTTGTCATTGTCCTGACCGAAAATCTGTTGTTTGCCAATGAAAGAAGCAGCTGCAGCACAAAGATGAGCATCACTATTGCGGACACGGTTGCCATAAGCGCCCAGTCCCCTCCGGGTATCACCGTATCAATAAGGTACTGCAATATGAGCGAATCAGCAATTCCAAGCAGTGAAAGAACGGAGCCAAGAAGAATCAGCAGCGATATTTCCCTGAAATGCTCAACTCCATAATTGAACATCTGTCTGGCTATTGAAACATCGCCGGAGGCTTTCTCGGCAAAGGATGCCCCCGGCTTCAGCATTATGACTATCCCCGTCCAGATATCGGCGAAATCGGCTTTGGAGAATGACTTCCTTCTTCCGAATGCCGGGTCCATAACAGTGATTCCTACAGAATCCATCCCATATACAGCCAGATAATGCAGCATGCCTTCCTTGTTCAAAGTATGTACTATGAAAGGTGATGGAATGTCCTTGAGATCATTCACATCCCTGTTCACTGTCTTTATGGCTCTGGCTTCCATACCAAGCTCCCTTGCACCGCACAGGACCCCACGAACTGTTATTCCATCGTGAGTGCATCCGCACAGCAGCCTTGCTCTGGTCAAGGAAACTCTTTTTCCCCACCATGCCGCTATTGAGCACAAGCAAGCCGCCCCGCAATCATAAGCATCAATCTGTGCTATGTCAATTCCTCTCCTCATTTTTCAACCAATGGTGCCGGCTTGTGTTCCCGGCCTTCCATTCCCCAATGAAATCGATAATACAAGCCGGCACCATACCCGCATGGGCAACTTTAGAAAACAAAACCATCTATGAGATGCAAGACAAAAAGAAAGCCTTCCAACTCTTCTGCAAAGTTGGAAGGCTCATTCCTGAATCAGGTGCTGAAACAGCAAAACTTTTTGAATTGCTGCTAAAATATATTTCCTGAAATTTTCTGCTTTTTCAGAGAACTAGAGAATTCTGCTTAAAACGGATAGTATCCTTGATTTCTCGAATATCTGTTTATCAACTATATTTCCCTGAGCATCAAATATATAAATGGTAGGAATCGATGTAACATTATATAATGCCGGTGCCTGTGAATATTCTGCAAGGCCGTCGCAGACATTTATCCAAGGAAGTTTCTGGGCTTTGACAGTTGTTGCCCAGTTTGTCTTGTCGGCATCAACACAAACCTGATAGATTTCAAGTCCCTTTGAATGATATTGTGAGTAGATCTCCATAAGGTCATGGTTGAGCATCTTGTGGCCTGCATCCTGCGCTGTCCAGAAATAAAGGATGAAAGGCTTTCCTGCAAGGGATGAAAGTTTCACCATTTCACCGTTTACATCAGGCATTTCGAGTTCCGGATACGATATCTCGCCTGCTGCACCAACGTGGCTGTTGAGTGCAAGAACATCGGAAAGACCTTTGATATCATCAACAAGCCTTGCCACATACTTGCTGTTCGGATATCCAACGCTGAGGGAATCGTAGACTCTCTGGTAATAAGCCACATCGTTGGCATCACCGAACAATGGAAGTGTTGGGGCAACCCTCTGGTAAAGCAGATTCACATTCGCAAATGAATACGGATTGTTTATGATATATTTCACAGCCTGACGTTTGTATGTAATGAATGCCTGACCCATTTTGTGAGCCACATCTGCAACCTGTTCGTTGTTTTCCTGCTCACGTGCTGTCTGAAGTATTGCTGCAAGCGAATCCAGAGTTCTGTTTGCCTGATCCACCATTGCATTTACCTCAATGAGGGAGCTTGTGTTCTCGGAACCGCTGACTTCGAGATTGCGTCCCAATGTGTCAACGCTTACCTTGACCTTGTCACCGCCCTCGAGAATGAGCTGGGCAATAAGATTCCTGCCGTATGAAAGATAATAGAACTGAGGATTCTTTTCTGTAACCGGAACAATGCATTTGCCAACACCGTTGCCGTTGAGTTCCATGGTATCAACCACGCTGACTTCATCTGTCTTGAGAATTGAAACCAGAACCTGCTTTCCGGCTCCGTCCTGAAGATTGAGTACGATTTTAGCCTTGTTTCCGCCCGTGCATGAAGCAATGGCGAGCGCTGCCAGTGCAATGAGAAAAATTTTTTTCATATAAGCTTTTAATGATTTTGCAGGTTTTGCTATTTGTTCTGACTGTTGAACGCATCGGATATGGATTTTGCTATGGAAGCCATTTCCTGAGGATCGAGCGAGAGTTTCTCTTTCTTGAAATCGAGGTCTCCCTCACTGTTCAACGGAACAAGATGTATGTGTGTATGAGGAACTTCCATTCCAAGAACGGCAACGCCAACACGCTTGCAGGGGCATGCGGCGCCAATGGCTGCAGCTACCTTGCGGGCGAACTCCCAGAGTCCTGAATATGTATTGCCATCGAGGTGGAAAATGTAATCATCCTCAATTTTCCTTGGAATTACAAGGGTATGTCCTTTTGCAAGCGGTGCTATGTCAAGGAATGCGTAATAGTTCTCATCCTCAGCAACTTTGTATGAAGGTATCTCGCCTGCCGCTATTCTGCTGAATATTGTTGCCATAAGTATTGCAATGGTATTATGAATTTTTACAGTGAGATTTCAAGGATTTCGAACTTGAGCATTCCGCTAGGCACCTGGACATCAACCACATCGCCTTTCTGCTTGCCCATAAGCGCCCTGCCTATAGGTGTTGTGGCCGCAAGTTTGCCTTCCTTTATGTTGGCCTCGCTCTCGCCAGTGAGAGTGTACTGCATTACAGCTCCTGTCTTGAGGTTCTTGATTTTCACCTTGTTGAGCATCTGCACGTGGTCTGTGTTAAGTTTTGACTCATCAATGACCCTTGCATTGGCCACCAGGTTCTGCATCTGCGAGATCTTGAGTTCAAGCAGGCCCTGAGCCTCACGTGCCGCATCGTATTCGGCGTTCTCGGAGAGGTCTCCCTTGTCCCTTGCCTCGGCAATGGCCTTTGAGATTGCAGGTCTTTCAACAGATATCATGTGGGCGAGTTCCGCCTTGAGTTTGTCCAGTCCTTCAGCTGTCAGATAATGTATATTTCCCATAATGAACAAAATTAAAAAGAAGCAGGCTAATCATTAGCCGGCCCCTGTACCTTTTCTATTTGAGCACAAAGTTAATAAAAAATAAATTGAAACTGAAAAATCATAATTTGCCGAATTTGTGAATATCTTTTACTTTTGCAGGCTGTAATACATTGCATGAAAGACCGATGAAACTTGTTCTACTTAGTATTGCACTTCTTGCATTATGCGTTTTCGGGATGTGCTTCAACATCATTTTCCGCAAGAACGGGAAATTTCCCGACGGGGAGATAGCGCATAACAAGGCCCTGCGCGAACAGGGCATAAAATGTGCGAAGATGGAGGAGAAACAGATATGGGGGAACGGCAATGGCAGGAAGGGCGGTGCAGCAGGAAAGCATGGTGAAGTTTCCTGCGAGGATTGCAGCATCGACTGCGGTCTTTCCCGGGAAGTCAAGGACATGATAAGGGACAGGGGCGCTTGTAAAAAAGATAATTAATTGAAAAACATATGGGAATAGTAGCGATTGTAGGAAGGCCTAATGTTGGAAAGTCCACTCTTTTCAACCGACTCATAGGCGAGAGGAAAGCAATAGTGGATGAGGTTGCCGGAGTTACCAGAGACCGCAATTACGGCAGATGCGAGTGGTGCGGCAGGGAGTTCTCCCTCATTGACACAGGTGGTTACACCACAAATTCAGACGACACATTCGAAACAGAGATAAAGAAACAGGTGAAGCTCGCCATTGAAGAGGCTGACGTGATTCTTTTCCTTACCGAAGTTGGAACAGGAATAACCGATTACGATGAGGAGGTTGCCTCCCTTCTGCGCAGAGTGAAGAAACCGGTGATTCTGGCGGTCAACAAGGTTGATACCGGAGACAAGATGTTCGGCATCTACGAGTTCAACGCCCTTGGTCTTGGAGAGCCTTTCGCCATTGCCGCGGCCGATGGTGGCGGTACAGGCGACCTGCTGGACAGGATCTGCGAGTTGCTGCCCGAGGACAGGAAAGAGGAGCAGGAAAGTTCGCTTCCTAAGATTACAATAGTAGGAAGGCCTAATGTTGGAAAGAGTTCAATGACCAACGCACTTCTTGGAGAGGAGCGCAATGTTGTAACGCCTATCGCAGGTACGACAAGGGACTCCATTTCAACCCACTACAATAAATTCGGATATGAATTCGAACTTATTGACACCGCAGGCCTCAGGAAGAAGACCAAGGTCAGCGAAGACCTTGAATTCTATTCAGTGATGAGGGCCGTAAGGTCAATCGAGAACTCCGATGTGTGCATACTTATGATTGATGCCGCCAACGGCATCGAGAGCCAGGACATGGCAATATTCAACCTCATTCAGAGGAACAAGAAAGGCTGCGTGATAGTAGTGAACAAATGGGACACCATACAGGGCAAGGACAGCAACACAATGAAACTGTTCAAAGAGGACATCCTCGCCAGGATAGCTCCGTTCTCCGATGTTCCCATCATCTTCACGTCCGTCATAAACAAGCAGAGGATACTCGACGTTCTCAAGGCGGCATTCGAGGTGGCGCAGAACTATCTCAGGAAAATCCCTACTTCAAAGCTGAACGAAGAGATGCTCCCTGAAATAGAGAACTATCCACCACCTGCAACCAAGGGCAAGTACATAAAGATAAAGTTCATCACACAGCTTCCTACCAGAAGCCCGTCATTCGCCTTCTTCTGCAACCTTCCGCAGTATGTGAAGGACCCTTACAAACGTTATCTTGAGAACCGCCTGCGCGAACATTTCCAGTTCACAGGCTGCCCTGTACAGATATATTTAAGGCAGAAATAATTTTCTACAGCGATAGCAAACCGCCCCGCCTGCATCCACTGCAAGCGGGGCGATTGTTATGACATCAAGCTTGTTTCTGTCCTAGAAAACGAAGCTTGTGCTGATTGACTTGTAATTGTAAACCTTCTCTATGATATCGGCAAAGATGTCGGAGATTGAGATTACCTTTATCTTTGATGCATCGGCTCCCTCAGGAACTCTCAAAGGAATGGTATCGGTAACTATGAGCTCGGCAAGTGCGCTGTTGGCAATGTTATGATAGGCAGGGCCTGAAAGAACAGCGTGTGTTGCAAGAGCGCGGACACTCTTTGCGCCCTTTTCCATAAGCATGTTGGCAGCCTTGGTAAGAGTACCTGCTGTATCAACCATATCGTCAATGATAACAACATTACGGCCTTCAACATCACCGATTGCTGTCATGCTGCCAACAACGTTGGCTCTCTCCCTTGACTTGTGGCAGATGATCATAGGACAACCAAGAACCCTTGAGTAAGCGTTCACCCTCTTTGCCGCGCCCATGTCAGGAGCTGCAAGTGAAAGATTGTCTATCTGCATGTTCCTCAGGTAAGGAAGGAATACTGAACTTGCATACACGTGGTCAACAGGGAAATCAAAGAAGCCCTGGATCTGGTCTGCGTGAAGGTCCGCTGTCATGATTCTGTCACAGCCGGCGGCTGAAAGCAGATTGGCAACGAGCTTTGCACCGATTGATACTCTAGGACGGTCCTTCCTGTCCTGTCTTGCCCAACCGAAATAAGGCATTACAGCAATGACTCTGTGAGCTGAAGCCCTCTTTGCCGCATCAATCATGAGAAGCAGTTCAAAAAGGTTGTCAAGAGGCGGGAATGTTGACTGAACAATGAATACGTTGTTACCTCTGATGCTCTCCAGATAAATAGGCTGGAATTCACCGTCAGAGAAAACTGTAACGTCTGACTGTCCGAGTTCAAGACCGAGTGCGAGGGCTATCTTCTGAGCAAGAACTTTAGAACCTCTGCACGCAAAAATCTTGATGTTGTGCGAATGAACTATATTAGGCTGCTGCATAATTTATATTGTTAATGTTGTTGTTTCTCAATTTCACTTTCCTGCATCACATATTCAATGTACCCGAGCAGATCCTCCTTTCCCAGAGCGGACTCGGAAGAGGTGCAGAACACAGGAGGCAGTTCACCGAAATGTTCCCGGAGCTCCTGTTTGTTTTTTTCAAGCTGCGCCGCCCTGGCATTGGTGCCCAGTTTGTCGGCCTTGGTGAACACAAGGGCGCAAGGCACGTTGGCCTCATCGAGCGCCTCAAGGAACTCAAGGTCTATCTTCTGTATGGGAAGTCTCAGGTCCATCAGTACGAACAGCACTTTCAGCTCCTGGGAATGACCGGCGTATGAAGTGATCATCCTGTTGAGCTTCTCTCTTTCCGTCTGCTTGATTCTGGCATAACCATAGCCCGGCAAATCAACTATATACAATTTGTCGTTAATAAGGAAATAATTGATAAGCAGGGTCTTGCCAGGTGTTGAAGATGTTTTTGCAAGCTGTTTGTTGCCGCAGAGCATGTTAATCAGCGATGACTTGCCTACATTGGATCTCCCTATGAATGCGAACTCGGGGAAACCACCGGCCGGCTTCTTTGCAACTTCCGTGCAACTGCCCTTGAATATTGCTTTACTGATTCTCACGGCAAAAAGATTCTATGCAAAAGTACGAATTAAATGCTTACTCCCCAAATTCTCTTGAAGCAATACGCTCAACCTTGTACTCGAGCATGGTCTTTTCCATTACTATTGTTATTGTACCCTCGGCGGGAAGTCCCTGCGGGCTGGATATTCTCCTTCCATCCTTGTCAAGAATCATTGCAAAACCCTTTCCTATTATTCTTGCAGGATTCACATTCTCCAATTTGCTCTCCACAAGTTTCAGAGCGTTCTCACGTGAGGCAAGCATGGCGCTCACTGCATACTGGATGCGTTTTTCAAGAGCACTCAGTTCCACAGCTGAGCATTCACCCTGCCGGCAATAGCCTCACTCACCCTTGCACCCAGCTCGGCCAGCCTTTCCCACTGATTCTCGAACATCCCTATCAGGAAGTCAGCCACAGCCGTAGGCGTCTTGAACCAGCTGTGCGCCACCATATCAATAACGTGATAGTCTCTGTCATGCCCTATCCCGGTAAACACAGGAAGCGGAAACTGAGCCACATTCAATGCCAGTTCATAGTCATCGTATGGCTTGAGGTCCATATCGCTGCCACCTCCCCTTATAATAACCGCTATATCATATTCATCCTCCTCCACCTGCGATAGTGCATCAATTATCCCCGCCGCACAGGCCTCTCCCTGCATCGGCGCAGCGAAAAGAGTGCAAGCAATCGAGCCTGCCCAGCGGCTCTGCCTGATATGCTTGAGGAAATCGCCGTATCCGGCCGCTCCCTCAGCGCTCACAACTGCAATCCTGAACGGCAGCAAGGGCAGTTCCAGTGATGAATTCAGCTCGAACATACCCTGCTCCTCAAGTTTCCTTATGGTTTTCTGACGTTCCTTCTCTATGTCACCAAGCGTGAACCTTGGATCCAGGTCATAGACAATGAGTGAGAGACCCCAGGCTGCGGAATACTCAACAGCCACATTGAGAAGCATCTTCATTCCCTTCTGAGGATTGGAGCCTGCGCTTTCGCGGAAATAAGCCAGCAGCGCCTCAGCCCTGCCGCGCCAGATTATTGCACGCGCCTTGGCAAGCACACGGCCGGAAGATACGTCGGTCTGCACGAGCTCGATATAGCAGTGCCCGCTTGAATTGATGCTTATCTGCGAAACTTCGCCGCTCACCCAATACAAATCAGGCAGTGCCTCCTTCACCGCCCCTCCTATCATCTCCTGCAACTGAAGCAGAGTCAACTGTTCATCTTCCATAACCACATTCTTTTCCACGAAATTAGCACTTCCCCCAAAGAGTTGCAAAACTGAGGTCAGATATCAATACCCGTGGCTTCCTTTATCTGCTCAGCGGACAGGCCCATGGCCTTGAGTTTCTCGGCAATCGCACGTTTGCTTTTCGCTTCACCTTCATCCAAGCCTTGGGCAAGACCTTCTTTTCTACCTCTTTCTTTGAAATCGTAAAGAGTTGCTTCATAATCGAGTTCGTTCATAACCGCTGTTTTGTATTGTTCCTTGTCCTGGGCGTTGAAGCCGTTAAGGTCTGCTGCATCAAACAGTCTCCTGAATATTCCCTCACCGAATATCTCGGGCGGAGTTTCACATTCTGCCATACGCTTCATCACTACTGCGAACTTGTCAAGAAAGCAGCTGTCCTCCCTCAATTCCTCAACGCTGTCTGCGAATTTAGGAAGTTCAATGAAGATTTGCAATAGTTTGTCGTTGAG
>JAGHUC010000031.1 GCA_018065035.1 Candidatus Egerieousia equi
TACTCTTCATATTGTTTACCTTACTGGAATAGCATAACCTTTATTGATGTACTTGGCAAGAATTACCCTTATTCCAAGAATGCGAACACATTGCTTACAAAAAAGGAAGCTGCCAATGATTTGGCATTCTGTATGCATCAGATACGAAAAGTGCATCCTGCCTGTATAAACGGAGTCCCCACCATAACACAGAATGAATACCTGAAAGTTAAAACGCAAATAGATAATTCAACTGAGATTTCAGTACAAGACCTTGCCATTTATCTGCAAAGCATAGCCGCCACTTTTTCCGATGCACATACAAACATACGCTCAATCGACTCCACAATACATTATGCAGATTTCTCAAACAGCACGGAAATTATTTCGATTGATAATTTAAGCATTAACCAAGTGTTTTCAGCCAAAAAGTATTTGATCAGCAGCGAGTCAGAAGCATGGACAAAATGCCAGATTAATGATAAAATCAGAAGTTATGAAGGCTTGCTCTCGTTGGGATTCAATGTGGACAATAGCATAAATGTCACATATAAAACACAGGACGGTGCTGTAATGTCCTCAGTATTTGCAAAGGAAGATTTTAATCAAACTCAAACCACTACAACTGGATTGATACCAAATACTGAACGGAAGAACTATTTCATTATAGATTCTCTGAATACGGCGTACATGAAATTGTCAACCTGTATATACTATTATCCAAAGGGAACTAAAAGGTTCAAGGAAATGATTCGTCAACTTTTCATTGATGTTGCAGCCAACAAATGCAAAGCTTTGATTTTAGATTTAAGAGACAATCCCGGAGGAAACGCCAATATAGCATTTGAATTCATAAAGTACCTGCCCGCGAGCAAATACGACACTGGTAGTCAACAAATTAGACGTGGTCCATTCCTTTTTGATCGCAAGAGAACTCACAAAAACAAAAATTACACCGACTTGGTCTTTGCAGGAAAAGTATATGTTCTAACATCTGTAGGAACATTCAGTGCAGCAACAAATTTTGCCAATTATTTGAGGGATAATAATTTATGTACTATTGTTGGTGAAACATCGGGGAATGCAGTGAACTGCTGTACCAATATGGTTCATTTCATATTGCCGAACTCCAAATTGTCGCTGTTCATTTCTTCTGAACAATGTAGACGGGCTAATCAAACGAAAAATAGTGATTTGCTTATACCTGACATAGAATGTGATGCTTCTATGGCATTGAATCTAGCCATTGGCCATATAAAGCAAGAAGTTAACTCAAGCATTTATAATCATCAATGATTCAATCTGCGTATGTTTTTGCAAAACAAACACAATGCACTGAAAATAGTGCATGTATTAGAATATTTTGCACAAAACCAGTGCAGTGCAGCAATCTTCAGTTACTTGAACAAGTTTTCAGCCGTGATTTGTCTGATTGATTTGCGTGCGTACATGTTGTCAACCAAACCACAAGGTGTGACATACGCCAGTGAAACAGACTTCTTTGTTTTTGTTACTTTCTTGAATATTCTGATTCTTTCCTGCACGTGCTTGTCGTATGCTTTGTCTATTTCAAACTCAGTGCTGGAATATTTCATTTCGCACATTGTTATGGTTTTGTCTTTCCTGTCTATAAGCAAATCTATCTGGGCTCCTTTTCTAAGGTCTTCATCCAGATCAGGATTGCTTTTAGCAGCTTCAGTTGGTCTGTATGCCCAAGAACAAGCAGTATTAAGCATTCCACTTATTCCCAATCCGTCGAGCATTTGGTCAATGTGATGCAGACACGCTGTTTCAAAAGCATAACCACTCCATGCGTTATATTCGCCGCCGCCAATCATCTGCTGCCAATGATTATTACCGAAACCGGCTTTCCCGTTCATGAAACGCAGATAGAAAAGCGAAAATTGATCGATGAGCTGGTATAATTTGTCTTTTCTGCTTTTGCCGAACGGAAGATAGGAACGAATGAATTCGCAAGATTCCAATTCTTTTAAAACAGTACTGAGATTACCGTTGTTTCTTATTCCTGTTGTTGAGACTATATCCAGTCTTGTCATCCCTTTGCCAACTTTCCCTATAGCATTTATCACTGCAATATGATTGTCGGACTTTTTAAAGAGTGATTTGTATAACTTCTCAAATTCATCCACCAGTTCGCCTCCTTTTCGGAAGCACAGCTTGTTTATATTTTCTGCAACACTTTTGTCATTGTCAAATAATGTAAGATAGTATGCCACGCCTCCTACAGCCATATAACTGTCAATTATTTCCTCGCGCTCATAATTGAACCCATTACGGCGGAAATATTGCTCCACCTCCTTTAAGGAGAATGGTGACATAAGCATTTTATGAGTAACCCTATTATGCAGTCCGCCACGTGCATTGATGACTTTATTCAACATCCATGATGTTGCGGAACCACACACTATAAGTTTGATATCTGAACGATAATAAGCCCAATTGTTCCAAAAATATTCCAAGGCGCTCGTAAATTTGGACTTATGGGTATCGAACCATGGAAGTTCATCAATGAAGATAATCTTTGTGCCCTCCTTTTGCTTCTCCACTGCCTTTGACAACGCCCTGAAAGCCTCTGTCCAGTTTGCATACATTGCCTGCTCTCCGAAATAATCAAACATGGCATACGAAAAGCCTGCCAGATGATCCCTGAGATCTGCATTCTCGCGTCCTGTGATGCGAAAAGAGAATTTCCCTTCAAAAAGCTCTTTCACAAGAAAAGTTTTGCCTATGCGTCTTCTGCCATAAATGGCTATGAATTCCGATTTGTTGGAATCGATATATTTTTTCAGACATTCTATCTCAAATTCACGTCCAATAATTGATGTAATCATTATTTTTATTATTTCTTGGCGTAAAGTTAGAAAAAGATAAAGATTGCGCCAAATAATAACATTATTAATTGGCATAATCTCATAAAAAAGCATGGATTGCGCCAGGCAATAAATCGGCTAAGGTGGCTCGGATTTCTCAATCTGATGTTCTGGTAAACCTTGCTATCCTCTCATTTACTATTCTCAAGTAATGCCGCCTTGCCTTTTCACTCAGGAAACTGCGTCTTACGAGGTCTGAAGCTGCTTCAGGAAGCAACATGTATTTATTGAGAATCCTTGCAACACGGGACTCAAGCAGACCTATGCGAGCTCCGAAGCGCTCAAAGTCCAGCCGACAAGGATGTCCAGTCCGCTCATAGACATCGCTACGTTCAATGTGAGGGGAAAGTCCTCCATCGGAAGTTTGGATCCGTAAGGAAGTATGTCAAAACGCTTTGTGATATATACAATCTCTCCTTTAGGCGTGAAACACAGGCCGTTTTCGGCTGTCTTTATACCATATACCTGAGAAGCAATCTGCATGGTCAGGTTTTCATTCGCAGGAATCTGCTTGCGCTCCAAAAGTGTCCTGTCCCATGGTGCCGGTTTCAGAATATGTGTTGAACGGTCATCGGCACCTGCTATTCTTATTCGTGAATCCTTCAGAACCATTCAGAAATAACTTGGATATCCCTGAAAACTATTTACCTTTGCCTGTGTGTCAGTGATAAGACTCACATAGATCAGGAAAGGACATTTATAGACAATTCAGGATAAAATGAATATGAAAAAAATTATAACAATTGTAATGGCAGGCTTTGCCATTGTTGCAATGGTCTCATGCCAAAAGGAAAATCATAGCGGAACCGATGCTTCGCAATTTTACAAAATCGTCAACCTTCAGCCAAACGTCGGGCAGGTCATTTGGAACCCCGATGAATTTGATTTTGATAAGGGAAACGCCGGTGTGCTTGAAATATACGCCAAGATGGCTGAGGATGCTAAAGCAGGAGCATGCTCAAGTTGGCGCAATGGCCGTTATCATGGCCGTAACTTGGATTGGTTGCAGGAGGACTACGGTTGTCTTGTGCTGCAGATGCCCTCAGGCAAGGGAGTCAAACATGCCAGTGTATCCATTGTAAACGGCAACCTTATAGTAAACAGAGAGTTCATGGCTCGAGATATTGTGGACGAAAAATATAGGCATATTATCCCCTGTATGGCGATTGACGGCATCAATGACGCCGGCGTTACTGCAAACATAAACATGCTCTGCCATACTCCAGGAGATACTTATATCAACAAGGAGGAATGTGATATCTCATCTTCGAGCGTAGTCAGGTATATTCTTGACAATGCCGGTAGCGTGGATGAGGCTATTAGTCTGCTGAATAAGAAGAAGATATGTCAGGATGTTGTTGAAGTTAAAGACTACGATACACATTTCATGATTTCTGACCCAACTAAAACCGCGGCCGTGGAATTTCTTAACAAGAAGATGGTTGTCACATACTACAACGAGAGTGGCCACGGTTGCCGTAGCGACAAGGGTAATCCGGCCATAATGACTAATTTGTGCAATTTTGCAGTTGAAAACTGGGGACTGGGTACAGATGATTTCTATGATAACAGACCTTTAGCAATGGGTGTGGAGCGCTGGGAGACTATACTGTCTCAGTATGATGTGGCTTCCAGGTCGGTGAATGACAATTTTGACATTGCAAAGTCAGTGTGGTATTTCAAGAATTACATGTCCAAAGACAAATTATGGTATACGGAGAATGCAGGAGATGACTATGGAAGGGATGAGCAGGGTTGGTACTGCACAATTAATGAAAAGCGCATTGCATGTAGTGGATGGAAGGAAGCTCAAGTGAAGGCTTGGGATACAATGCCTAAATTCTGGGCTGACTATGATGAGAAATACGGGCATCTTAAAGATCCACATGTCAGAGGTAATGATTACTGGGAGACCTCCCATACAGTCATATATGACCTTCAGCAGAAGAAGGGATATCTCTGCGCTTTCGAGGCATTCTATTCCAAGGATGCCGAGCCAATCGAGATTTCTCTGCCTGCCCAAAATTAAATCACGCTATGTTTGATTTGTTATAAAACAATCCCAAGTTTTACTATTGATTATTTGCACCTAATCATCTTCGATTCCATTTGCGTATCTTTTTGCAAAAATACAATGCACCTAAAACAGTGCATATTTTAGAATATTTTGCACAAAAATCAATGCGCTTTGATATTTATGCAGGAGGCAATGAGATAGCCCATGGCCGCAACGCCGGCAAAGACTATGAGAATATCAGTGGCGTGGATGTCAACAGGATACCAGGTTGTGAGGTAGTTGCCCGGAAGGGCAATGAAATGAGTCTTTATCTGCAGAACGCAGAGTGCAAGACCAAGTATTATGCCGGTGACCGCTCCAAGCAGCGATATGAGCGCACCCTGGAGCGAGAATATCCTTTTTATCATTGAATCCTGCATACCCATTGAATGGAAGGTGAGCATTTCATCACGCTTTTCAAGTACAAGCATTGACAGCGAACTGAAAATGTTTATGGCCACAATGAAGATTACAAAGAAAAGTATCAGATAGACCATTGCCTTCTCCATGTTCACCATCTTGAAAATGACCTCGTTCTGCTGGTAAATGTCCTTCACGGAAAAATCCTCGGGCTTGAAAATCCCCTTCAACTTTTTCTCTATTTCCGGGAGGAAACGATTGTTCCCCGCATAAACCTCAACGCTGCTGAACTCATTGCTGTCATATTCAATAAGTTCCTGAAGCAGAGGAACATCTACATACATCAGGTTGGTATCGTAACCGGATATGTCCTGAATCACGCCCTGAGGGAAAACCTTTGCGGAATTCAGTGAAGAATAAGGATTTATGAGAGATATTGTGGATGTCCTGCTCGGGAAATAAATCTCAACAGGATTCATGAAGGCAGGATTCACACCCAGCGTGGATGCAAGCGATTTGGTGAAAACCGCCATTGGCACCTCTCCGAACCTGGTGGAGAAACTGCCCTGAAGGATGGCGGACACCAGTGATGCCTTGCGCCCGTAAAGAGTGTCTATTCCTACTGCGGTGGCTATCTTCTGTCTGCCGTTGTACTGAAGGAAAACGGTCTGGCTCACCACCTTGGCAACATATACATCACTGTCGCCGGTGGAAAACTGATCCTTGAGAAGACGCAGCTGCATCACCTGCCAGGGCTCGAGTTCAAAGGAGGTTCCCTTGCGCGCCTGGACAACAAATGATGCCTTGTGCTCGGTATAGAATTTCTGGATTATGCCGTCGAAACCGTTATAGACCGAAAGTATCACTACCAATGCCATTGTGCCAATGCATATTCCTATGGCACTTATCATTGAAATGATGTTTATGACATTGTGCTTCTTTCTGGCAAAAAGATACCTCCAGGCTATGAACAACGGAACGTTCATATCATTTTTTCAGCAGTTCGTCAAGGTGCGCAACGTAGTCGAGGGTGGTGTCAAGGCAGAAAAGTATTTCCGGGATTATCCTTAACTGATGCCCCATTTCACGCCCGAGCTCCCCGCGTATGGCCCTGGTCTGATCCTTGAGCATTTCCATCACCTTGGTCTGCTTGGCCGAAGGGAATATGCTCACGAACACCTTGGCAAAGGAAAGGTCCGGACTCACCCTCACCTCGCTTACGGTAAGAAGCGCACCGTCAAAGGCAGCCATTCCCTTGCGCCTTATGATTTCGGCAAGATTTCGCTGGAGCTCCCTGTCTATCTTGAGCAGTCTTGTGCTTCCTTCCTCCATAACGCTAGTTGAATTTGAGTATGAAATAATTCTTCTTGCCCTTCTGAACAAGAATGTATTTTCCGTTGATGAGCTTCTCTGCGCCAAGTGTACCGTTCACATCGGTGAACTTCTCCTTGTTAATGCTCAGGCCGTTTGCTGCAATCATTTTGCGGCACTCGCCCTTTGAAGGGAAGATATTGGTATCAACTGCAAGCATGTCAATTATGCCGCCACCAAGCTTGTCTGCTGGGAGTTCGTACTGAGGAACACCGTCAAAGACTGCAAGGAAAGTCTTCTCATCGAGTTTCTGAAGCGCTTCCTGAGTTGAATTGCCGAACAGGATTCCGCTGGCCTCAACAGCCTTCCTCCATTCTTCCTCACCGTGAACCATGATTGTAATCTCCTTTGCAAGAAGCTTCTGGAGCTCCCTCTTGTGAGGTTCCGCCTTATGTGCCTCAATTGCAGATTCAATGGTCTGCCTGTCAAGCATAGTGAAGATCTTTATATACTTTATGGCATCATCATCGGTAACGTTCATCCAGAATTGATAGAAAGTGTATGGAGAAGTGTAGTTGGCATCCAGCCATACGTTACCTTTCTCAGTCTTGCCGAACTTGCCGCCGTCCGCCTTTGTAATAAGCGGGCAGGTAAGGGCGTATGCCTCGTTTCCTGTGATTCTGCGGATAAGCTCGGTACCTGTAGTAATGTTGCCCCACTGATCGGAACCGCCCATCTGGAGCTTGCAGTTGCAGTTCTTGTTCAGATAGAAGAAATCGTAACCCTGCAACAGCTGATAGCTGAACTCGGTGAATGACAGGCCCTCGCGCGCCTCACCGCTCAAACGCTTCTGCACGCTGTCCTTTGCCATCATATAGTTCACGGTTATGTGCTTGCCAATGTCCCTGATGAAATCAAGGAAACCGTAGTCCTTCATCCAGTCGTAATTGTTCACAAGCACTGCGGCGTTCTCCTTGTCACTGTCAAAATCAAGGAAGCGGCTCAGCTGCTTCTTTATGCACTCCTGATTGTGACGCAATGTCTCAAGTGAAAGCAGGTTTCTCTCGGCATTCTTCATTGAAGGATCCCCTATCATACCTGTTGCACCACCTATAAGCGCGTAAGGCTTGTGGCCGCAATTCTGGAAATGCTTGAGCATCATTATACTAACCAGATGACCTATATGCAATGAATCGGCTGTAGGGTCAATGCCCACGTATGCCGATGTAGGCTCTTTCATCAGCTGTTCCTCTGTACCTGGCATCATTGTATGAATCATTCCCCTCCAGGTAAGCTCCTCAACAAAATTCTTCATATCCCTTTTAATTTTTTACTTGCGATAGTTATTATTTTCCACCCGCGATAGTTAAGCAACTTCACGGCAGGCCGGCAAAGTTACGCAATAATTCCTCTAGTCAACTATCCAAACCATTACGTAATCGTCGAAAATCTCGTACTCCATGTCGAACTCCTCCTCCTCACCGTCCTTGTCAATGAAAGTGGCCTCTATCTCGCCCTCATCCTTTGGATTGAACTTGTCAATCTCCATCTGCTTCGAGAAGTCAACGCCGCTCTGACCCATCCTCTTGTAAAGAGCCTCCTTGGCGCACCAGTAGATAGCCAGCTGCGTATTGCGGTTCTTCTTGGACAGGTCATCTATCTCGTCCTCCGACAAGGCAATCTTCTCAACTGCGGAATAATCCCTGTCAAGAGAATCGATGTCAATGCCAACGTCCTCTGTAGGATGCGTTATGATGGCAACGTATTTCCCGGAATGCGAAATGCTTATGTGAGTAAGGTTGTTCTGGATGAACGGACTGCCGTTATCGTGATGTCCAAGATAAACCTTGTCCTCGAAAACGGTGTTTAGCAACGCCCTCACAGCAAGTTTCTCCTTGCGGCGCACCTCGCTCTTGTACATGAACACCTCTTCAAGTTCGTCCTTGGGAATCGAAACTATGTCAAGAAGTTCCTGCTCTGTCTCGCTCACCTGCCATACGGCAATCTCGCCGCCCTTTTCAAGTTCTCGTCTTAAATAAAGTCCCATATATGTTTAATACTACTCAAGTTTCGCAATCATTTAATTTATCACATAAACCAAAATTCACCTTCCACGGTTTGGACAAAGCAAAAGCCGCACGCCGGAAGCACCGGTGCGCAGAAATGCACGTGAATACCTTGTGGAAACTGAACTGCTGAGTTTAGCGGTACGCTACTGGGAGGTTCCAAAGTGAATCAATTAATTGGTTAACAACGCAAAGATATAAATAATTCGTTTGTATTTCCAACTAATGACCCCTAATTTTATTCCGGATAAGGATGACTATTGCATCAGTCCCCATCATCAAGTGAGAAAATGCTGTCGGCAGGTTTGCCGAAATACCTTGCTATTTTAAGGGCAAGCACTGTTGATGGTACATATCTCCCGGACTCAATGGAATTTATTGTCTGCCGGCTCACGCCTACAGCTTCGGCCAAATCCTGTTGTGTTATGTCAAGAATAGCCCTTTCTACTCTTATAGTATTCTTCATTCCTGCAAAATTTTAATTCCCCTTTTTTGCCTTATATCTGCTGATCAGCAAAAATGTCTTGAATATTACAATGTACAGGAAGAAATAAGGAAAGGAAACATTCATGAGCCGAAACAGAACATATATAAACATATTCAAAAAATGCACTACTATATTCAAAACGTAAATTAAGCCTGTAACTGCAAATAAGAACACACAAATATAAGCAGTGATAGCTATGGCTCTGAACCTGAACTCCTGAATCATCTCATCCTCCTCCTTTTCTTTAGAAAGTGCAATAAGAAATGTCCCGGTGAAAAAAAGAAAATATAATATGGCTGTCGCATAATGGCTGTAGTTTTGATTTATGCATCTCCAGACATTGAACATCAGTAAGTCAACACAAAGTTCAATCGGAGCTGCAACGAGCAGTATCCAGCCTATGATCTGGCATCTATGCGGCAACAAAAGTTTGGAATATGACATAACAAATGAATTTAAAGTGAATATTATCCTTTTGAAATTTTGTACAAAGTTAAGTATAAATTCCAAAAAGACAAATATACTTTACATTTTGATTACTATCCTTTCCAAAACTTATCCATTACGCATTTTGCGTTACACATTTTGCGTAATGGATATTTTATTTAACAAAAGACAATGGAAGTTTCTTTCCGCAGAAACTACTGTGTGTCAGATAGAGTTTCCTTGTTATCGTCCGGGACATATTCAAGAATATCTCCGACTTCGCATTCAAGGATGCGGCAGACAGCATCGAGGGTGCTTATTCGTATGGCCCTTAATTTTCCGGTCTTGAAAATGGACATATTGGACAAAGTGAGGCCAACTTTATCGGAAAGTTCGCTAAGTGTCATTTTGCGCTTGGCGAGCATAACATCCAGATTAACTATTATCATAACTTACACTAGAAATTCCTGGTCCTCCTTCATGTTTCGTGCAAGTTCAAAAATATATGATACTATGATGAACATTATGCCACAACATAGTTCAAGGGCAGGGCTTCCATCTTCAAGACATTGCAGGCAAAGGCACATTCCCCAACGTATTGCGTACAAAGCAATCATAGCTATTCCAATACATCTGAAATTTTTTTCCAGGACAACGGAAAACAGATTGCCTCGTTTAACGTTTGTAATAATGCCTATATATTTAACTATTAATATTGTTAATGCAATGAAATATGGAATCACCAGGATGGTACCGATTGCTTCCCAAGCGGTAATTATTTCATCAGAAGCGTTCATTACTTCATCCCATCCTTTTATACAATCAACCACACAGGCGGTAATGTCTGTAGCAATGCCAAAAACGGTTGCAATTGCCAGAACAATACTTAGAATTTTGATTTTTTTATAGACATTCATAACTCAAAAATTTTTGCAAATATAAACACATTTATTAAAATGTAAAAATAATTTATTGAATTTTAATAAACTTTTATTATTCTAGAACAAACAAAATACTATACAAGGCTTTTATGTCAAATTGTCATATCTTTGCATTGGCATTGCTTTTGCTTTAGTGGTCAAGACTGCGTCTTGATACGTGCACATTAGCGATGCATATGATTGAAACGGCATCCGATATGCGGATTGAAGCGCAAAGCGGGAAAAATGATAATATAAACAACAAACAATTTTTAATGATATGATGACAATTAGACCATTGGCAGACAGAGTGCTGGTTGAGCCTAAAGAGGCTGAGACCAAGACAGCAAGCGGATTGTTCATTCCTGACAACGCAAAGGAAAAACCACAGGAAGGTGTTATTCTTGCAACAGGTAACGGAAAGAAGGATGAGCCTATGGAACTCAAGGCAGGTGACAAGGTTCTTTACGGAAAATACTCAGGTACTGAAATTCACTATGAGGGCAAAACCTATCTTATGATGCGCCAGAGTGATGTAATGGCAGTTATCGACTAACACGGATATTAAAAAGTTGAACTATCGCAGTAAAAAAGAAAAAGACTATGGCAAAAGAGATAAAATTCAATATGGACGCCCGCGCTCTTATGAAGGAAGGCGCAGACGCATTGGCAAACGCAGTTAAGGTAACCCTTGGTCCTAAGGGCAGAAACGTAGTTATCGACAAGAAATTCGGTGCTCCTCAGATTACAAAGGACGGTGTTACCGTTGCAAAGGAGATTGAGCTGGAAGACAGATTCCAGAACATGGGTGCACAGCTGGTCAAGGAAGTTGCTTCAAAGACCAACGACCAGGCCGGTGACGGTACAACAACAGCTACAGTTCTTGCACAGGCTATCATCAACGTTGGTATCAAGAACGTTACAGCAGGTGCAAACCCAATGGATCTGAAACGCGGTATTGACAAAGCCGTTGAAACAGTTGTGGCAAACCTCAAGGAGCAGAGCCAGGAAGTTGGAACAGACTACTCAAAGATTGAGCAGGTTGGTACAATTTCGGCAAACAACGATGCTTTCATTGGCAAACTCATTGCTGATGCAATGAGCAAGGTCAAGAAAGAGGGTGTTATCACAGTTGAAGAGGCAAAGGGCACCAACACCGAAGTAAAGGTTGTTGAGGGAATGCAGTTCGACAGAGGTTACATTTCTCCATACTTCATGACAAATCCGGACAAGATGGAGGCTGTTCTCGATACTCCTTACATTCTTGTTACAGACAAGAAGATTTCCGCAATGAAGGATCTCCTCCCTGTTCTCGAACCAATTGCAAGAGAGGGCAAGAGCTTGCTCATCATTGCTGAGGACGTTGAGGGCGAGGCTCTTACAACATTGGTTGTAAACCGTTTGAGAGGTACACTCAAGATTGCTGCCGTAAAGGCTCCTGGTTATGGTGACCGCAGAAAGGAAATGCTTCAGGACATTGCTACCCTTACAGGTGCAACCGTTGTAAGCGAGGAAAGAGGTTTCACCCTTGAGAACGCAAGCATTGCGATGCTCGGTACAGCCGAGAAAGTCACAATCGACAAGGACAACACAACCATTGTCAACGGTGCAGGTGACAAGGCAGCCATCGAGGACCGCGCAGCTCAGATCAAGAAGCAGATTTCAACAACCACTTCTGACTACGACAGGGAGAAACTCCAGGAGCGTCTTGCAAAATTGGCAGGCGGTGTTGCTGTTCTCTATGTAGGTGCTGCATCAGAGGTTGAGATGAAGGAGAAGAAGGACAGAGTTGACGATGCTCTGAGTGCAACACGTGCAGCTGTTGAGGAAGGCATAGTTCCTGGTGGTGGAGTTGCATACGTAAGAGCCATTGAGTCTCTCGCAGCTCTCAAGGCCGACAACGATGACGAGCAGACAGGTATCAACATCATTGCACGTGCAATTGAGGAGCCTTTGAGAATGATTGCCGAGAACGCAGGTGTTGAGGGCAGCGTAGTTATCCAGAAAGTTAAGGAAGGCAAGGCTGACTTCGGTTACAATGCACGCACCAACACATACGAAAATATGTTTGCTGCCGGTGTCATTGACCCTACCAAGGTTTCCAGAGTAGCTCTTCAGAACGCTGCTTCAGTTGCAGGAATGTTCCTTACAACAGAGTGCGTGATTGCAGACAAGAAGGAGGAGAATCCTGCTCCTGCAATGCCAATGGGCGGTGCAGGCATGGGCGGCATGATGTAGTCCGCAATCATTGATTGAAACAGCATCCACAGTAGTTTGGCGGTCCTCCCAGCAAAGCTGGTGCCCTCCCTCTTCGGGAGCCAATGCCTCCAAACTGCTGTGGATGCTGTTTTATATCTCACTTATTTTCACTGGCGATAGTATATCATCACAACCTTGCCAAAGCTGCTTGCGGTCTGCACGGCTGCATTGCATTCTGAACCACCTGTGTGCAGGCAGCTTTGGCAAAATCCAAAAATAATTCTTAAAAAGTTCTGGAAGCCGAAAATCACCTGGCACAACACTTGCCCTTGGAAGTGCCTGTAGGGCATATTGCCGTGCCAGGCGGGGCAAAATTGCCTCACCTGGCACGCTTACCATCGCCAGAGTGTGGTGTGGGGCATTCCAGTGTGCCAGGTGATTTTCAACTTGGCAATCGCAAAAAAAATTGGTAAGATTTGCGGGCTATGTGACTAAATGAAATATTTACAAGTTACTATTGCAAAGCGGATGGACGTGGTCAGGCATTTTTTGCATTTCTTGATGGTGGAGCATATCTTTGTGTGAAAGAACTTGATTATTTACTTGAATTGAGACAAAGCATAGAATGGAAAGCACAGGAAAAACAGATAACGGAGAAAACAAGCGTACCGACATTGCGCAGATTGGCAAAAAGGAACTTATAAGAAGATTGTTCGAGGGCACCGGATATGAGAATTGCAGGCAGCTTGAGATAAAACCGCTAGAGATTGCACAAACTGAAGAAAACGGCTGCAAATCCTCCAATGCCAGTGTTATGAACACAAGCGCATCATTCCTCGAGGGCGTAGACTTTGACCTTGTATATACACCGCTCAAACATCTCGGATACAAGGTTGTGCTCGGTGCCATTGGCCATCTGTACGCCGCAATGCACCAGCCGCAGGGCATAATGGTGAAGCTTGCCATTTCACAGCGTTTCTGCGCCGAGGACATTGTGCTTTTCTTCACCGGAGTTGTTGCCGCTGCCAAGGAACATTCAATCAAGCAGATTGGATTCGACCTGCTGCCATCCTGCACGGGAATGAATATAAACATAAGCGCTCTCGGCATAAGCAGCGTACAGTCTGCAAAGCCGGACAAGAACTCGCTCCTATGCCTCACCGGCAATCTTGGTGCGGCATTCATGGGCCTGCATGTTCTTGAAAGAGAAAAGGTTGCATTCAACAAAATACCTGCAGATAAGGTCAAGGATTATGTTCAGCCGGATCTGAGCAAGTACAAATATGTGCTCAGCCAGTACCTCCAGCCTGAAATCAACCCAAAGACCCTCAACCAGTTCAAGGAGGCCGGCATAATTCCTTGCTGCGGAAGGTTCATAACAAAAGGTCTTGCTGAATCCGTCCTGAGTCTCTGCGAGCAGTGGAATCTTGGAGCAAGAGTGTACCTCAACAAGATACCTATTGCGGCACAGACATTTGAAATGGCAGAGGAAATAAACATGGAAGCCACAACCGCCGCACTCAACGGAGGCGACGATTACAAGTTCCTTTTTGTAATCCCGCTTTCAGAGCACGAACATTTCCATCGCGAATTCCCTAACGTGGACATCATAGGCCATTTCACCGAACCCGGTGCCGGTGCCGCAGTTGTAACACCTGAAGGCAACATAATTGAAATCAAGAGCTTGTAACATAATTTCACCAACAGTTTACACTTCCCAAGACTTTACACATTATGAAAAAACTTCTCTTCGCACTGGCGCTCATCATTGCAGCATCCATGGGACAGCTCAACGCCAAAGTTCCAGTAATCGGAATTTCCTCATACAACTCAACCGACGCCAGCATGGCCGACCTCACCTACATTGAATGCGTGAAGAAGGCCGGAGCCATTCCTGTAGCAATTCCCGTACTCAGCGATTCCGTACAGATAGAGCAAGTGATGTCAATGCTCGACGGCATAATCATGACCGGAGGCGGTGATTTCGATCCACTGCGATGGTATGGTGAACAGCCTCGCCGCGAGATGACCATCATCCAGTATGAAAGGGATGATTACGATATCATGATGGCACGCGCCGCCATAGCAAAGGGAGTTCCCGTTCTTGGAATCTGCCGCGGCGAGCAGCTTCTTGCAGTAGCCTTCGGAGGAGCCCTGTGGCAGGATATACCATCGCAGGTGGAAGGAAATGTGAAGCATAACCAGATGCCTACCAATCCCAAATACCCCACCCACTCCATTTATATAGAGAAAGGTTCCATACTTGCAAAACTGCTTGGCAAGGAGGAAGTAAGAGTGAATTCACTGCACCATCAGGGTATAAAGAGAATGCCTGAGGGTCTGAAGGCCATTGCGCACTCCGCCGATGGTGTGGTTGAAGCTGTTGAGCGTGCGGGCAGAATCAAGGGTTACAAGGATGCCGGCGGCTGGCTTCTGGGCTTGCAGTTCCACCCTGAAATCCTGGTTGCAAATGGTGGTGACAACACTTTCCTCCCTATCTTCGAAACCTTTGTGAACGAGGCCAGGAAGTATTCAGCAGGCAAATAATGATAAAATACAGCACCATGAAAAAAGTTCTCTTAATTGTGTTTCTGTTCTGTTTTGCAGCAACACTTCAGGCCAGGGATGGCAAGTATGTGAAAAGAGTGTTCAATGCACAGAACGGCCTTTCCTTGAATTACGTTATCCTTTATCCTGAGAATTTCAATCCAGAGCAGAAATATCCCGTACTGCTCTTCCTGCATGGTTCTGGAGAAAGGGGCAATGACAATGAAAGCCAGCTCATACACGGCGGTGAACTCATGCGTACAACGGATGAACTTGCAAACGTAATTGTTATTGTTCCGCAATGCCCTCTCTACGCAACCTGGACATTCACAGGCGGTGCCTATCCGGAGGAATCCGTTGAAAACCCGGTTGAAGCTGCCACAAAGGAACTGATAGACAGTTTCATCAAGCTTGGATTCGCTGATTCCCAGCGTATCTATGGCACTGGCCTTTCAATGGGAGGAATAGGAATACTTGATATGGCAATCAGATATCCCGATTACTTTGCAGCAATCGAGCCTATATGCGGTGGCGTGAACCCTAAGCGTTGCAGCCAGTACAAGGGACGCACCGCATTCAGATTCTTCCATGGTTCCGATGACCCTGCCGTTAACCCGGATGGTTCCCGCCTGGCAAACAAAGCACTCATTGAGGCAGGACGCGAATCCTCACTCGTTGAGTATCCCGGCGTTAAGCACGGAAGCTGGAACAACGCCTTTGCGGAACCCGACTTCCTCTCCTGGCTGCTGAAGCACTGAATTTCATGATTACAGCATCTGAGTAATCCAAACTTGAGGGTTGTTGTACATTCAAAAAATTGTATTACATTTGCATACAATATAATACAAAAAAATACTAATATGAATACTGCAGTAACAAGCACTGATAAAACGCTTACGTCTTTCAGATTGAATACCAAACTAGTAGAACGCCTGCGCAAAATGGCCAAAGACAGCAACAGGAGTCTTAACAATTATGTGGAGACGCTACTGCTTGACATAGTATATCATGAACCTAACGATGAAACAATAGAGGCTTTAGAGGAGGCCAGAAGTGGGAAAAAGCTTGAGACTTTCAACCGTAGTGAGTTGGAAAAACTAATAGCTTCATTGTAAGGTTATGTACACAATTGAGCAAAGCAGGAAATTCAAGAAGGATTTCAAGAGGTATTTGCATGACAAGGAGAAACTGGTTGCCTTGAACGAGGTGATCAAATGCCTGGAGGAGACAGGCGAGGTGCCCAAAGGCTTCTACCCACATTCACTGAAAGGAGAATATAGTGGAGCTATGGAGTGCCACATACAAAGCGATTTCCTTTTGATATGGATTGACAAGGATACTAAAACAATCAAACTCGTTAGACTTGGTAGCCATTCCGAGTTATTCAGATAGCACAACTGGAAGGAATATATCAAGCAACGCAACCGAACTGATGCTCTCAAGGGATTTGCTCGGGCCAAAGGGGCCCCGCCAATCCTATCTCAAGGGATTTGCTCGGGCAGCGGGCCCTCGCACATCCCCAAGCCTGCCGGCGGCAGGCTTGCAAAAGGAAAAAAGAAGCTGTCACATCGAGCAAGCTCGTATGACAGCTTCTTTCTTCCTTTTGTTGAGATAGGGGGATTCGAACCTCCACAGACAGAACCAAAATCTGTAGTGCTACCATTACACCATACCTCAATACCGGCCTGTTTCACAAGGAAATCAGAAGTGCAAAGATAATCACAATATTTTATTTCGCAACCACAACTGCTTAAGTGAGTTGAATAACATCAGCGTTTGTGTCCGCATTAGGAACAAACTTAAGAGAACAAGCAGTACAATGTAAACAATGAAGCCTGCAATGGAGCCGAGGCACAGGCCGCACAGCAGATATACAGCAAGCATCAGACCAAGGTAAATCCAGTCCGAGCAGACAAAACGCAGATCCTTGAACTTTCTTTCGTTCACGCCAAGCCAGATGATGTTGGCGAGCAGCGATGCCACTGCCAGGGCCAGCATTGATTTGAATATCAACCAGGCAACAAGGCTCACACCAATTATTGTGGCCAGCATTGAAAGGATCTGCCAGAAAAATTGCTTCTGGAGTTTCCTTGCCTTGAAATAGTTCACATATACGCCCAGAATCAGTGCATTGAACACGTGCGATGCAAAGAATATGAAAACCAGTGGCAGCGCTTCAATGTACTTGTCAATGTAGTGTTCAACAACCCATTTGGCCGGAAATGCAAAGGCAATTATGGCAAAGCTCCATACCGCCACAGCTCTCTTGATTCCCATTATGCGATCCGGACTGCTGTTCTTGCAGAAGGCGTTATACAATGTCACGAACAATGGCGAAATGAACACATCTATCAGGCCGTTGATTGCAAAAGCAAACGAATAAACGGCAAAATGATAGGTGCTCATGAGAAGTTTCACCAGCCATCGGTCTATGCTCAGGAAAAGGATGTTGGAAAAATTGCCCATCATCAGGACGAATCCCGATGAAATGTTCTCCTTGAATGCCGCAAGGCTCATTTCCCTGCATTTGAAATATCCGAGCTTTACGTTCAGGAGAATGCACAGATACAGTGAAACTATCAGCAGTGAAAGAATCTGGACTCCTATATAGAGGCGGGCATCATCGGTCTTAACTACAAAGATGAGAAAGAGGCTGAGCAGGAAGGAAAGTATGGTTCCGTAGTTCAATGCGCTGCTGTAAAGCTTGAACTCTCCAGTTGCCTGGAAGAACAGCTGGCAGCAGCTGTTTATGTTCTTGAGGAAAAGACCTGCGGCAAAGGCGCAGAGCAGGAAATTCCACATTGCAAGACCAACTATGAGCAGAATCACGCTCACAACGAATTGCATCAGGCCAATGTTCCAGAAGTCGGTGCCGTATTCCCTGCTGCTCACCGATGACAGCGGCCTGCCACCGTACTTGAGATACATCCCATCGAGGTAGCCTAAATGAAAGAAGCCTGCGTAGGATATGTAAAGGGTATATGTCTTTATCATTGCATAGGTATCTATGGAAAGATACTTAGGCAGGATGAAGCCGTTTACAAGGCCCACTACAAGATTCAGAAGGTTTGCCAGCATTATCAGGAACAAACCCTTTTTCAATCCGCTCTCAGGCATTTTCTTTATATTATTCTACTGCGATAGTTTATTAATTTCTTTCCGGCAATCCTATCTGCGCTGTGCAAAGAACTCCTTCATGAGCGCCGAGCACTCTTCCGCACATACTCCGCTGCTCACCTTGGTTTTAGGATGCAGCAGCTTCACGGAATCTGCGGAAAGCCCATTGCCATTGAACAAGGTGTATCCGCGCTTGGGATCCGATGCACCATAAATCAGCTCCCCTATCTGCGCCCAGCCCAGTGCCGCCGCACACATGGGGCAAGGCTCCACCGTAACATACATTGTGCAATCGTTCAGGTACTTGCTTCCCAGAGTTCCTGCCGCTATGGTTATGGCCTGCATTTCGGCGTGAGCCGTTGCATCACGCAATGTCTCCACCAGATTATGGGCACGGGCAATCACCACCCCCTTGCGTACAACAATGGCACCAACGGGAACTTCGCCGGCATCGAACGCCACGCGAGCCTCCTGCAAAGCCATTTTCATATACCCAGTTGCATCCATAATAAAAGGACTGCCCGGCACTCCTGTTTCCAGAAAGCCGAGCAGTTATATATAAACTCTATGAAACTATTGTTATTACTTACAATAACTGTTCCAAAAGAGTTCTCATGCTCACTTTCTTTTCAACAATCGAGTGAAGTTCTGAAATAGGAACACGCTCCTGTGTCATTGTATCACGCTCGCGAAGGGTTACACAACCATCTGTGAGTGAATCGTGATCAACTGTCACGCAATAAGGAGTGCCTATTGCATCCTGCCTTCTGTAACGTTTTCCTATGCTGTCCTTCTCGTCGTACTGGCAATTGAAATCAATCATGAGCTTGCCAAGAATCTCACGTGCGAGTTCAGGAAGACCGTCTTTCTTGATAAGAGGAAGAACAGCCACCTTCACAGGGGCAAGTGCAGGATGGAACTTGAGAACAACGCGTGTATCGCCACCCTCGAGCACCTCCTCGTTATAAGCGCCTGAAAGAACGGCAAGAACGGTACGGTCAACACCTATTGATGTTTCAATAACGTACGGAACATAGCTTTCATTTGTTTCAGGGTCGAAGTACTGAATCTTCTTTCCGCTGTACTCCTGATGACGTCCGAGATCAAAGTTGGTCCTTGAATGAACACCCTCAAGCTCCTTGAAACCGAACGGGAAGTTGAATTCAATGTCGGTTGCGGCGTTTGCATAATGGGCGAGTTTCTCGTGATCGTGGTATCTGTAGTTCTCAGCTCCCATTCCTATTGCAAGATGCCATTTCATTCTGGTCTCCTTCCATTTTGCGAACCAGTCAAGCTCCTGACCAGGTCTTACGAAGAACTGCATCTCCATCTGCTCGAACTCCCTCATCCTGAATATGAACTGACGGGCTACTATCTCGTTTCTGAAAGCCTTTCCAATCTGTGCAATTCCAAAAGGAACCTTCATACGTCCGCTCTTCTGTACATTGAGGAAGTTCACGAAGATACCCTGCGCTGTTTCAGGCCTGAGGTAAATCACGCTGTTGTCCTCACCGCTCACGCTTCCAAGCTGAGTTGAGAACATGAGGTTGAACTGCCTTACGTCTGTCCAGTTCTTTGTTCCGGAGATAGGGCAGGCTATCTCGCACTCAATGATAAGGTCTCTCAAAGCCTTGAGATCGTTTGCATTGAGGGCGGCGGTCATCTTCTCCTTCACAGCATTTATCTTGTTCTGATTCCTCAGAACGTTAGGGTTTGTTGCGCGGAACTGCTCCTCGTTGAACGCATCACCGAATTTCTTCCTTCCCTTTTCAACGTCCTTGTTGATCTTCTCCTCAAGTTTTCCTATGTAATCCTCAAGAAGAACATCGGCTCTGTATCTTTTCTTTGAATCCTTGTTGTCAATGAGAGGATCGTTGAAAGCGCCTACGTGACCGCTTGCCTCCCAGATCTTAGGATGCATGAAAATGCAGCTGTCAATTCCAACAATGTTGGTATGAAGCCTTACCATAGCCTCCCACCAGTATCTCTTTATATTGTTCTTGAGCTCGCTGCCCAGCTGACCATAATCATATACGGCACTCAGTCCATCATAAATTTCACTGCTTGGGAAAATGAAACCATACTCTTTGGTATGGGCAATCAAATTCTTGAAAAGTTCCTCCTGTGTCATAACTATATATCCGATTTATTGTTTAGATCCCTTATTCTTTTTCTTTCCACCGGGTGATAGGCATCCGGCGCTATCTTCACCAGGCAATCCAGGGCGAATTTCCTCTGTGAAAGCAGCTTGTGCGGAATTGACAGCCTTTCGCTCTCCACCACAATGCTTCTCCAGACCTTTCCTCTTCCCTGAGCCTTTCCTGCAGCCATCAGTGTTTCAAAGAGAAGTATGTCTATATCAATGCACCTTGAGCGGTAAATTTCCTTTCCTTCCTTTCCACAGCGATGGTCCTCATCCCCTCTTCCCATTCTCCTCTCTATATCCTGACATACATCCAGAACCTGCTCGGGTGAAAGCTCGGTGCAGATTGCCATCGCCATGTTGGAGAAATCATTGACAGGGCCTTCCGAACTGTCAAATTCCCCCCAGGGGGCTGATTTCAGAATATCGGATGTGTTCACTGCATCCGAAAGGCTCTCCGCTTCAAGGTAATCGGGCAGCAGGGCGTCAATCAGTTCAAGAACGGCTTCATTCAGCAAAGCCTCACTGTTACCCTTGTTGCTTCCTAAAAGCAGATATACCCTGTTCATAGCCTTTACATTATAGCCAGCCGAGTTCGAGAAGGGCCTCCTCGCTCATCCTGCTCTTGTCCCATTCAGGCTCGAACACCAGCTCTATTGAGGCATCGCTCACTCCCGGAACGTCCTTGACTGCACGGTCAACCTCGGCGGCAACATCATCGGCCATAGGACAATTAGGTGCTGTAAGTGTCATTTTTATATTGACCTTGAAATCCTCGTCTATGTTTATTTCGTAAATGAGACCAAGATCGTATATGTTAACCGGTATTTCAGGGTCATAGACCTGTTTGAGAGCCCTGATAACATTCTTCTGTAATTCCTGCTTTGTCATCTTACTTCTTCAAACTGTAGGCAAGGGCGTAGTCCTTGATCTGTTTAATCATTGAAACAAGGCCGTTGGCACGTGTAGGGCTGAGATTCTCCCTCAATCCTATGGCGTCAATGAACGAAAGGTCCGCGCTGACTATGTCTTCCGGTTTCTGCCCGTTGAACGCACGGATAAGCAATGAAATTATACCTTTGGTGATTATTGCATCGGAATCCGCACAGAAATACAGGTTCCCGTCATCCTTTATTTCGCAGCCCAGCCATACCCTGCTCTGGCAGCCGCTTATAAGATTGTCATCGGTTTTGTATTTCTCTTCAAGAAGGGGAACGTTCTTTCCGAGTTCAATTATGTACTCGTACTTGTCCATCCAATCGTCAAACATTGAGAATTCCTCAACTATGGAATCTTCTATTTCCTTGATAGTCATTGCCTTAAAAAGATAGAGCCTCGTAGTGGAATCGAACCACCAACCCCAAACTTACGAAATTTGTGCTCTGCCACTTGAGCTAACGAGGCGTAATTCGTGCAAAGATAATCAATTTTCTTATCTTAACATTCCAATGCATCTTTTTAATGACGTTATGAAATATTCCGCTTCGGCAAGTGTGTTATAAGGAGCGAAAGATACCCTGAGCATGCCCTGCGGGGTATTGCTGCCGCTGTTCACTCCCACTCCGAAATGATTCATCACAGGCTCGGCGCAAAGAAGTCCTGTCCTTACGGCAATACCCATCTTATCAAGAATCTGAGCCATGTCCGCAGGATGACAACCCTGGACGGTAATGCTGTACAAGGCTATCCTTTTCTGCAAAGGAGCGTTGCCGTACCATTGCACACCTTCAATACCGCTGAATTCCTTTTGCAGATATTCCTTGATTGCCTTTTCATTGCGTTCAATTTCAAGAGCCATCTCGTCCTTGCGCAGGAGCATTGCAAATTCAAGGGCAGGCGCAAGTGATGCCGCACCTATGAAATTTGGCGTACCCGCCTCGAATTTCAAAGGAAGCGGAGCGTATGTGGTCTTCTCGTATGAAACCCTGTCAACCATATCACCACCGCCCATGAAGGCAGGCATTGCCTCAAGTATCTCCTTTTTGCCATAGAGCACGCCCACACCTGTCTGGCCATATATCTTATGAGCTGAAAAAGCATAGAAGTCACAGTTGAAGTCAATGACATCAACTTTCTCATGCACAATTCCCTGGGCTCCGTCAACCAGAGCAAGGGCCCCGTACTTGTGAGCAACCTTCACTGCAGCCTTCACAGGATTGATTATGCCAAGGACGTTGGAAATATGCGTTATGGCAACCAGTCTCACTCTCCTGCCGGATTCCACTATCTGTGCAAGAAGGGAATCAAGTTGCGTTATGCTCCAGCAACCATCCTTGTCGAGCCTGGTGTATTCTATTTCCGCACCTGTACGCAAGGCCGCCAACTGCCATGGAACCAGATTGGAGTGATGGGAATCGCCGGTGAAAACTATTACATCTCCTTTTCCAAGAAACTTCCCGTTCACACTGCATCTGTTTCCAACACAGGAATATTTTTCGGAAAGTTCTCCGCAAGGAGCATCTGCAAGCGAGCGTGCAACCAGATTGATGGAAGCGGTTGTACCGCTTGTGAATATTATGTTCTCCCTTCCAGGGGCATTTATGAACTTTACAACAACATCCCTGGCCCTCTCATACAGGGAGGTCACTTCATCGCTGAGCCTGTACATTGCCCTGTGAACGTTTGAGTTGGTAAGACGCGTCATCCTGTCCATAAGCTCAATAACGCTCAGAGGCTTCTGGCTGGTTGCAGCATTGTCGAGATATACCAGAGGCTTGCCATAGAATTCCTGCGCCAGGGCAGGAAACTCCTTTCTCAGTTCATCAATTGTATTGAACATAAAACACTTGTTTTCCGGGTGCAAAAATACGAATTTTCCAGGCTTGAGCCAATAAGATATTTAAATCATGTATCTTTGTACAATGGTTAATTGATTTCACTCTATGAACATTAAATATATATCGCTGTTTCTGGCCGCACTTCTGGCATCCACTCAGGCTCAGGCCCAGTATTTCTTTGACAGCCAGATAATATCAGGTTCCGATGTAAGTCTGAACACTGCAAGCTTCTCTCTGCGCGGTCCTGTGAAAAGCGTCCACCGACAGGACATTGTATATCCCGAGCACTGCGCCATGGCCAATCCCTACATTGTTTTCAATGCGGAAGGTCCGCAGATGCAATACAGGGATATAAAGTTCAACAGCAAAGGCATGCTTTCTGAAAGAGAAGGCGTTGAATACAAATACGACAAACAGGGCAGGCTGCTTGAAGGATATGGTGAAAAAAGGACCTGGAAGAAAGGACATCTGCTGAGACGCGAAGCGGATATTTTCGATACCGATGAAGAATCACTGTGCAGAACAATAACAAGCGTTGTTGATTCCATACCAACAAATCTTTA
>JAGHUC010000112.1 GCA_018065035.1 Candidatus Egerieousia equi
CTTCCTGCTCGGAAGATATTATGCGGCATTTGAAGAGGCTGCCGCTGCCATCGATTACGTTTATTATGTCTCCGGCTTTGTGGCGGAGCACTTTAATGCAATGGCGGCTCTCCTCCCTGTTGAGTTCAATGGAGGAGCTGCCGCCAATAATGCTGTCTGAAAAGAAAAGTTCCACCTGGATTATTTAGAAGCTGTGTTAAAATGGTTCACGAACTTTATTATAGTATATTTTCTGATGGATTTGTGCTTGAAGTGAGGGAGCATACCGGTTGGTATGTGACCGAACTGAAAGTGCAAAGACGCAGAAAAGATGCATAAGAAAGGAGATGAATCATTTTAAGACAGCTTCTTAATTACGCCAAGTTCCTTTCCAATCTTGGTGAATGCTGCAATTGCACGGTCAAGATGCTCTTTCTTGTGGCCTGCAGATATCTGTACGCGGATTCTTGCCTGGCCTTTCGGTACTACCGGATAGTAGAAACCAACTACGTAAATGCCTTCCTCAAGGAGCTTCTCGGCCATCTTCTGTGAAAGAGGTGCGTCATAGAGCATTACTGCACAGATTGCACTCTGGGTAGGCTTGATATCGAAACCTGCCGCTTTCATCCTGCCAACAAAGTATTCGGTGTTCTCGTGCAGGCGGTCCTGAAGCTCGTTTGTACGGGCCATCATGTCGAACATTGCGCATCCTGCTGCGGCTACCATTGGAGGAATTGAATTCGAGAAGAGGTATGGTCTTGAACGCTGACGCAGAAGGTCAATGATTTCCTTCCTGCCTGTTGTGAATCCGCCAACCGCTCCGCCGAATGATTTACCGAGTGTACCTGTGTGAATCTCTATTTTGCCGCGGAGATTGTAAAGCTCTGCAACACCACGTCCGGTATTGCCTACAACGCCTGCTGAATGAGATTCGTCAACCATTACCATTGCGTTGTATTTCTGAGCGAGTTCGTAAATCTTGTCAAGAGGACATACGTTGCCGTCCATTGAGAACACACCGTCTGTTGCTATGAGGCGGAAACGCTGTGCCTGAGCTTCCTGGAGGCATTTCTCCAGCTCTTCCATGTTGGCGTTTGCATATCTGTATCTCTTTGCCTTGCAGAGTCTTACGCCATCAATGATTGAAGCGTGGTTGAGGGAGTCTGAAATAATTGCATCGTTCTCACCGAGGAGAGGTTCGAACACGCCGCCGTTTGCATCAAAGCAGGCTGCATAGAGGATTGCGTCCTCTGTTCCGAAGAATTCGGCAATCTTTTTCTCGAGTGCTTTGTGAAGGTCCTGTGTTCCGCAGATGAATCGTACGCTTGACATTCCAAAGCCTCTTTCATCAAGGGCCTTCTTTGCGGCGTCAATCAGCTCCTGGTTGTCTGAAAGGCCAAGATAGTTGTTTGCGCAGAAGTTGAGCACGTCCTTGCCTGTGCTTACCTTGATTTCTGCCTTCTGTGGTGAAACAATGATTCTTTCGTTCTTATACAAACCGGCTTCCTGAATTGAATTCAATTCTGCCTGAAGGAATTTTTGAAAATCTGTGTACATTATGTTGGATTTTTAGTTTTTTACTTTTCAATCTTACAAATTTAACTCTTTTTACTAATAGTATCATTAATTTTTGTCTGCTTTTGGCTTTTTGTCTTTGTGTTTCGTACAGGATTGCCCTCCTTTTCTGTACGGAACAGCCGAATTTGCCCGTTCCGAGCAGGTTTGGGCCCTTAACCTGCTCGTTTTGCAGGAATTGAGTTATTTTGAGCAGGTTTGCCCCCTCAACCTGCTCGATCAGCAGTAAACCATGGGCTTTTGAGCAGGTCTTTGATCACAAAGTTTAATCCTGGGGGATATTGGACGTTCATTTTTTTGCAGTTCGTGAAAAATGATATATTTTTGAAAAAATTGATTCCGGTGTTATCCAATGAAGATTGAGGATCTGAAAATAGGGCAGAGAGCAGTGATAAAGGCTGTTGGCGGCGAGGGCAATGTTCGCGGTCATCTGCTTGGCATGGGTTTCATTCCAGGCGCTGCAATACAGCTTGCAAAGAAGGCTCCTATGGGTGATCCTCTTGAAATCAAGGTACACGGCTACACCATATCCGTGCGCAAGGCAGAGGTGGAAGAGATTGAGGTTCAGGCAGAACCGCATTGCGCTTCATGCATCAACGGCAGCTGCTGCGCTTCATACGGAGACTGTTCGAAATGTGCGGAATGGACTTATCATACTGCAGGGGGAAGGAATGCGGAAAGAGGGGAAGGCAGTGAAACTATCGCTGTGGATGAAAATTATGCATATAATGATGCATTGCATGAGCATAACTCGCATCCTGGCTTCGGTGAGTCGGGAAAGTACCATAATGTGAAGGAGGCTCCGGCTCCTGTAAAGAAGGGTGGACTCAAGTTCGCTCTGGCAGGACAGCAGAACAGCGGCAAGACCACATTGTTCAACCTGCTTACAGGTTCCAACCAGCACGTGGGCAATTTCCCGGGAGTTACGCTGGAGAGGAAGGACGGAGGAATCAAGGATTATCCACAGATCACAATTACCGATCTGCCGGGCATATATTCACTTTCCACTTTTTCATCGGAAGAGCAGGTTTCCAGGGATTTTCTTCTTAAGGAGAAACCGGACTGCATAATTAACATTGTTGATGCCGGAAATATTGAGCGCAATCTGTATCTGACCATTCAGCTTATGGAGCTGGAGATTCCTATGGTACTGGCTCTCAATATGATGGATGAAGTTCTGGGCAATGGCGGCCAGGTGAGGGTGAACGAAATGGAGAGGTTGCTGGGAATACCTGTGGTGGCCATTTCGGCAACTAAGAACGAAGGCGTTGACGTGCTTCTGGAACACGCAATCCATATTGCACGTTACAATGAAAAACCTCTGGCCCGCGATTTCTGCAACAAGTCCTCAGAAAAGGGTGCGGCTGTCCACAGGTGCATTCACGGAATAATGCATCTTGTTGAGGATCATACCCAGAAAGCCGGATTCCCTGTCCGTTTTGCGGCAGGCAGGATCATTGAAGGTGATAAAGCTTTGATCAAGGCTCTTGATCTGGATACCAACGAGCTTGAAATGATTGAGCACATAATTGTACAGATGGAGCAGGAACATGGTATGGACCGCCACGCTGCCATGGCCGATATGCGTTTTGCCTTCATCGCCGGTCTGTGCTCGGTAACTGTTTCTCATCCTAACGAAAGCCGCGG
>JAGHUC010000078.1 GCA_018065035.1 Candidatus Egerieousia equi
AACATTTCATTGAATGCAGCATTCGCCGGAGTCTTTGGCAAGTCAATGGAGAACTATGACAGATATTTCATTGAAAGCCCTGCATTTGCAGACGAGTCCAACATGACAAGGAGAATGCTTGACATCTGGACAACTCCGGGACAGATAACTGAAATACCTAACGATGCTTCCAAGCACGACAGCCGTTATATTGAGGATGCATCATTCGTGCGTCTGAAAAATATCCAGCTCAGCTATACCATGCCTAAGAAATGGATGAAGGCAACAGGATTCATGCGCGGCGCAAAGGTTTATGTATCCGGAAGGAACCTTCTCACATTCACCAGATACAAGGGCTGGGATCCTGAAGTTGATGCAATCACCGCAATGGGTAACTACCCTAATACCAAACAGTTTACCGTAGGAGTGGAGTTACAGTTCTAATTTTAAATAGATATGATTATGAAAAAGATACTATATAGTCTGTGTGTAATGGCAATGCTGCTGTCTTCGTGCAGCCTTGACCTGCAGCCATCCAGTTCCATTTCAACTGAAACTTCTTTGACCACACTTGCCGATGCCCAGAATTTCAGGCGTGACCTTTATCTCACAATGAGGGATTATCTCTGTTCAGGTTCACCTGTGTATCTGATGGAGCTTATGGGTGATTCATTCCATGCTTCCATCACATTCGGAAACAGGAACGGCGAATACTACAAATGGGAGATGCGTTCCACGTTCGGAAACGTTGAGACCTTGTGGCATTATTCATATTATACCGTGATGCTTGCCAATTTCCTTGAGGAGAGGATTCCACAAATCCAGGGAACTGAAAGCGAGAAGAAGCAGCTTGACATAATTCTTGGAGAATGCGCCTTTGCAAAGGCATGGTCAATGTTCATGCTTGCTGAACTCTTCTGCGAGAATTACAATCCATCAACTGCACAAAGCACTTACGGAGTGATGCTTAGCGATGCAAGTTTCACAACCCCGAGTTCTCCTGCTACCTATCCTGGCAGAAGCACACTTGCGGAAACATACGATTACATTGCCAGAAACCTTGCCATTGCAGAGCAGAAACTATCGCCGGTGGATGGAGAGGAAGGTTCCATCTACATTACAATAGATGCAGTAAAGGCTCTGGAAGCCAGAATAGCCCTTACAAAGGGAGACTATGCCAAGGCTGCTTCCATTGCTTCTGCACTTGCCGACAGTGATGAATACACCCTTCTGGACAGCACCGAGGACTTTGAGGATTTGTGGACAAATGACAGCGGCAAAGAGTGCATAACACAGTTCTGGGCCGATTTCCAGTCCGTTCCTGCGTCAAACTGCTATGATTACGTACAGCTCCAGTCAAATGGAACCTATTCACCAAATTACATTCCGGAGCAGTGGATCATTGATGCATTCGACTCAAAGGATATCAGATTCCAGACCTGGTTCATGAAAACTCCTGTGGTTTTCGGTACAATTGAAAGTAATCTTTATATCTGCGTGAAGTATCCGGGCAATCCTGAACTCATGCCGGGTGTGGCTATTTCAACCTATCTGAACAAGATAAAACCTTTCCGTATTGCCGAGCAGTATCTCATAGCAGCCGAGGCATACGCAGCATCCGGAAACGATACAGAGGCCTGCAAGTACCTCAACAGACTCCGCAGACACAGAATTCCAGCTTATGCAACACAATCCTATACAGGTGAGGAGCTGATGCTTCAAATCAAGGAGGAACGTGCGAAGGAACTCTATGCCGAAGGTTTCAGATACAAGGACCTCAAACGTTGGAATGAGGGCATGCAGAGGTCCAAGGCTCAGGACAGCAATGTTGTAAGCGGTGCTGGAAGTTCAACAACCGAGCTTATGATAAGGCCTGCCGGTGATCCTTTCTTCCTCTGGCCTGTTCCACAGTCAGAAATCGATTCCAATCCTCAGATACGTAATCAGCAGAATCCTGGTTACTAGCAGTTGAACTAAAACTAAAACATGAGAAAATATGAAGAATACATTTAAATTAATATTGTTGACGCTGCTGGTTTCACTGGGATTCATATCCTGTGAAAAGGATGAGAGCTACATATATCATCCATCCAACGAATGCGTTACTTTCAAGGAAAGTGCAGTAAGTTTCTCTTTTTCCGAGGAGCCTGAACCTATTGTCATCAACCTTGTCAGAGGCAGCAGCGAATCGGATCTCACTCTGAATCTTGATTTTGTACAGGATGAGGCCAATGTCTTTTCAATATCTTCCAGAAGCGTTCATTTCGCTCCCGGCGAGAGCTATGCACAGGTTCAGGTGACATACATTCCATTTGAGGACATCCCTGCCGGCAAGCATAATTTCACCGTTTCGTTTGACAAGTCAATGGTCTCTCCTGCAGGCAGCTGTTCAATAGGCGGCGCTGCTACCAAGAGATCTGCAAGACCGGAAGGCGGATATCTGCCGCATGCTACCGTTGAGTTCTGGTCATCAAGGATGAACAGTCATATTGCCATTGATGCAGAGAAGCACTCCGTGCTTGAGGTTTCATACGACAACAAGAATGATTACCGAATCAAAAATATCATAAACTCAGGCATAGACCTTTATTTCAACACCGATCCTGAGGGTGATTGGGTAATCACAGGTCCTGCCCCTGAAGAATGTCCATACGATGGCAATGAGTACATAAAGATTCCTTCAACAATCCTTTATGAAGGCGAGCCTGTTACTTTCTGGATAGATCCTACTCCTAAGTATCTTACCATTTATGACAAGGGTACCGACCACGGCGATGAATATACAATGTC
>JAGHUC010000062.1 GCA_018065035.1 Candidatus Egerieousia equi
GGTCAAGCAGTCTGAACTCAAGCAATCCTAACAACGCTTACAACTTGAACTTCAACAGCAGCAATGTCAATCCGCAGAACAACAACAACCGCTACAACGGCTTTACTGTCCGCCCTGTTTCAGCGTCAGTCAGACAACAGGCTTCTCGAGGATATTTTTTCCGCCTACTATGCCGCACGGGCAAACAAGCGCAATACCGTATCGCAGGTAAGGTTCGAAAGGAATCTCTCTCACAATCTTGTAGAGCTGTACAATGACATACTGGAGCACAGGTACAATCCGGGCCGCAGCATGTGCTTCATAATCCGCGATCCGGTGCAGAGGGAGATCTTCGCATCCCCGTTCAGGGACAGGATAATACATCATTATCTATACTCCAAGCTGGAACCGGTTTTTGAGCCCGCATTGATTTATGATTCATATTCATGCAGAAAAGGCAAAGGCACCCTTTTTGGAATCCAGCGTCTGGAACATCATATACGTTCGTGCTCTGCAAATTATCATCATCCTTGCTTCATCCTTAAACTGGATATAGAGGGATATTTCATGAAAATAGACAGGCGCATTCTGTTCGAACGCCTGATGTCCAGGATTGACTCCCTGCACCTTTCGGGGAGGCTTCCGGAGGACTTTGATTATGATACCATATCCTTTCTGCTCCAGAAGACGGTTTTTCTCAATCCTGCCTCCAACTGCCGCATCAAGGGACGCATGTCCGACTGGAAGGGCCTGCCTGATTCAAAGAGCCTTTTCAAATCGGCTCCTGGCTGTGGCCTTCCCATAGGCAACCTCACCTCACAGCTATTCAGCAACATCTATCTGAACGGGCTGGACCAGTTCTGCAAACGTGAGATGGGTTGCAGGCACTACGGAAGATACGTGGATGATTTCTTCATCGTTGACCAGTCTCTGGCAAGACTCAAGGAAGCTGTCCCCGCCATAGAGTCATTCCTGTCACAAGAACTGCATCTGTCATTGAACAGCAATAAAACCAGAATCTATCCTTCATCTTGCGGCGTCCCGTTCCTTGGAGCCATTGTAGCTCCTAACGGCAGGTTCATGAGAAAACGGACAAGGCATCTCATGGAACGGAAATACGAGTATGCGCTCTGTTACGAAACCAATCCGTACAGCTTTCAGTCCATGGAGAACTCCAGACGCGGTTTCTACTCGCACTTCAGCTGCTCATTAAATAACAATACACAATAACAAATTGAACGCACGTGAGAATACCCACGTGCGTTCATGTTTTTTATTGTTTTCCCGAGCTGAAAACTAGAGCTTTATGATGCCCGGTTTCTTGCTGAGGCCGAGGCCCGGCTTGTCCTCAAGGGTGATGCGGCCGTCAACGAGTTTCATGCCGTTGAAGCAGTCGTTGCCGAGGAGGTAGTTGCCGTCGAGGTCTGCCCACTCCATCTTAGGAGAGATCTGAGCGGCAGCAGAGATTGCAACTGATGTCTCCGTCATACAGCCAACCATAAGTTTCATGTGGTTCTGCTCGGCCATGGTAATCATCTGGCGTGCCTCGTACAGACCTGTACATTTCATAAGCTTGATGTTGATTCCTGTGAAAGCGCCCTTGAGCTTTGGAATATCATATATACGCTGGCAGGACTCATCGGCCATTACAGGAAGCGGACTGCGCTCGGTAACCCAGGCTGTCTCATCGAGATTGTACTTGCTCATAGGCTGCTCGATCATTGTTACGCCTTTCTCCTTGAGCCAGTGTATCATGTCAAGGGCATAGTATTTGTCAGGCCATCCCTGGTTGGCATCAACAACTATGTTCCTGTTGTCACGTGCACGGATGAAATCAATCATTCTCTTGTCCTCCTTCTCGGTCATACCAAGCTTCACCTTGATGATCTTGTTCCAGTTAGCCTCTTCGAGTTTCTCCTGAAGTTTCTCGTCTGACTCATCGTAACCGATTGTGTAGCAGGTGTATGGAGCCTTCTTTGCATCGAATCCCCACATCTTCCACCAAGGCTGGCCCATTATGTTGCCGCAAAGGTCGTGGAGGGCTATGTCTATTGAAGCTTTTGCCGCAGTGTTGTTGGTTGTGAGTTTGTCAACGGCCTTCATTATGTCCTCGATCTGGAAAGGATTGTCGAATTTAGGGAAGACATCGGACACAACTTTCTTGTAGAATTCGTGGCATGAAGCCTGTGTCTCACCAAGATAAGGAGGCATTGCGGCCTCACCGTAACCAACGTGACCGTCCCAGGTGATTCTGGTGATTACAATAGGGGTGAAGGTTCTTGATGAACCGGAAATGTGGAAAGTGAACTTCATTATGCCTTTGAAATCCTCCCATGCCAGCTCCAGCTTCTTGCTGCCGCCTTTGCTTACAGGGTCTTTTGCAAAAAGGTCTGAAGGCTGCCAGAGTGCAGCTGCCGCTGTCATGAGACCTGCGGTTTTCAAAAATCCTCTACGTGTGCTCATTTTATATCTGTTTTAAGTTAATTTCCTTCTACCCTGACGGTGAATCAATGACTCTTGAAACACCATCGTCGTAAATATTGCATAAAATTATAAAAAGCCTTGCAATACTCCAAATATGTTGTATAAAATTCTATTTGGAGGCTTTGGTTTGACAATGTGCCTCAAATTGATTAAATTTGCCGATTAAGGGGTGTCCTGAATCTGAAGAAAATTAAACAATATAACTATGAAAAAATCAATTGTTATTTCCGTTTTTGGCGCAATGCTGCTCTGTTGCCTCTACGCCAATGCACAAACCGATGTTTATGCGTACGATGACGATCCTTCCTTTGTAGGAAGCTGCACTTCCGTGATGGTTGGCAAGAAAGCCTCAACCGACGGTTCTGTAATGACCGCACACGCCTGTGATTCATATTACAGGACATACGTTACAATGGAGCCGCGCAAGCATTTCGAGCCAGGCCAGAAAGAGGATGTATATTATTATGCTTTCCGCAGGGAGGAACCTTGGGACAACAGGATAGCCACTGTAACCGGATCCATTGTTCCACCTAAGCAGGATACATACAGATTCCTCAATACGGCATATCCTTGCATGAACGAGAAGCAGGTTGCAATAGGTGAAACCACATTCGATGGACGACTCGAACTTATAAACAGAAAGGGAATATTCTGGATTGAGGAGCTTCAGAGAATAGGCCTTGAATATGCCGCCACCGCCCGCGAGGCAATTGAGATAATGGGCAAGGTTGCCGAGGAATACGGCTATTGCGACTGGGGCGAGTGCCTCACAGTTGCTGACAAGAACGAAGTATGGCAATTTGAGATAAACGGTCCGGGAGAGGGTGAACCCGGCGCAATCTGGGCCGCTCAGAGAATTCCTGACAATCACGTGGGCATTTCAGCAAATATTGCAAGAATAGGCGCGATTGATTTTGACGATCCTGCCAACTTCATGTGGAGCAAGAACGTTAAGGAGAAGGCGAAACAGTACAAGGTATGGGACGGCAAAGGCCCTCTCGTATTCTGGAAACTCGTGGGCGACGGACGTCCTTTCAGCATAAGGGAGTATATGATTTTCAAGGAACTGGCTCCAAAGCAGTTCGAGAACATGGAACTCGATGCCGACGGTCTTCCAAAGAACTGGGACGAATTCCCGTTCTCAATTGTTCCTGAGAAGAAGGTGAGCCCTGAGCAGATGTTCTCTTTCTACAGAATGACATACGAAGGAACAGGGCGTTATGATGTTACCGACAATCTCAAGATCAAGGTTCATCGCAGAGAGAAAATCCAGGACAGCGATCCGTATCCTTTCAGCAAGTACAATGAGTACGACGAGGAAGTTGTTCCTATTTCACCGTTCATGAGCGCCGATGTACGCGCAATGCTCAACAAGTTCGTGCTCAAGGAGGAGGCTGAGGCAAAGATAGCCGACAGGAAGAATCTCAAGAAAGGCCAGAAGGTGGAGTTCACTCCAGTAGTGAAGAACCGCAGGACAGTTGCAGTGATACAGTGCTCTTACTCATGGGTTGCACAGTGCCGCGAGTGGTTGCCTGATGCAGTTGGCGGAATCGTTTACTTTGCATACGACAATGCCGCTCAGAGCCCTAGGTTCCCTATCTATGCCGGCCAGACCACTCTTCCTCACAATATGATGCACTGCGGACAGAACGAATACAGACCTGAAGCTGCAGTATGGGCATTCCGTGAGACAAACAGGCTTGCAACAATCTACTGGGACAAGACACGCAAGGTGCTTGAGCCTTGGCAGAGCAATTTCGAGAAACTTATGATGATGGAGAACAAGGTGATTGAGCAGGAGGCTGCACAGCTTATCAAGGACGGCAAGGACGACCAGGCCGCCGAGTTGCTCAACACTTACAACGATTCCTTCTTCACAATGGTTTCAGGCAAGTGGAAGGAGCTCAAGGCAAGGATTCTTGAGATATTCGTAAGAAGCATGTAACTGAAAATTTGACTTTTATAATATTATTTTCAAATGAAGCAGTATTTGAGACCACCTTATCTGAAAGAGGGTGACACCGTATATGTGATGGCTGTGGCTTCTTCTCTTACCGAGGAGAGCCGCAAGTCAAGACGCTGGATTGATCTGTATGAGAGCTGGGGACTCAAGATAAAGACCGGCAGGCATCTGCTTGATGCGCTTCCGGGCGAGTTCGCAGGCAAGGACGAGGACAGGGCGGCCGATCTTGAAGCGGCTCTGAAGGATCCTGAGATAAAGGCCATAATATCATACAGGGGCGGTTACGGTACAATGCGTACAATGGACGTAATGGATACCAGCCTGTTCAAGAAATATCCAAAGTGGCTTGTTGGCTTCAGTGACATAACAATTGCCCACGCGGTCCTCCAGGATATGGAGATGGAGTCAATCCATGGCATAATGCCAAGCCTTCTTGGAGAGGATTCCAAGCTTTCCGAGCAGACCCTGCACCAGGCTCTCTGGGGAGAACTCGAGGGTTACAGGGTAGGCCCTCACAAGTACAGCAGACCGGGTCATGCACAGGGACGTCTTGTAGGCGGAAACCTTGCACTTTACATTTCAACTCTTGGAACCGTATGGGAGAACAAGTTCGATGAGGACTCCATACTGTTCATAGAGGACATCACCGAAAGAATGTACACGGTTGACAGAATGCTGCGCACACTCAAGTGCGGCGGCAGGCTCGCAAAGCTCAAGGGCATAATCATAGGCCAGTTCTCAGAGATAGGCGGGGAGGATGAGTGGCAGAGAAAGGTTTATGACCTTATCAATGAATATACGGCTCCGCTGGGTATTCCTGTGATTTTCGGATTCCCTTGCGGTCACGAGCAGCCTACCTACAGCCTTTACATGGGCAGGGAAATCACCATCGATGTGGATGAGAATGGCGCTGAACTGAAATTCTTGTAAAATGGGTAAACTTTTCGACAGGCTTGCACAGGATTACAGGGTGAAGGAGGGGCTCAAGGCTTGCATAAACTGCGGCACCTGCTCCGCAATATGCCCTGCTGCGGAATTTTACAAATACGACCCTAAGACAATAGTGAACATCGTACAGACAAAGGACGATGCTCAGATAGAGGAGCTGCTCAAAAGCGAGATGATATGGTATTGTGGTGAATGCATGTCCTGCCTTACCAGATGTCCGCGAAAGAACGCTCCCGGACTTATTGTCATGGCCTTGCGTTCCTTGTCCATTGACATGGGCTATTTCGTGTACAGCGAGAAGGGCAGACAGCAGCTGCCTCTTACGCGCCGTATGCAGACCAATATCCTCAATTACGGCTATTGCGTTTATCCAAGGACTTTCCACTACGAGGAACATC
>JAGHUC010000022.1 GCA_018065035.1 Candidatus Egerieousia equi
CTCTTCACGTTTCATACTTAGGATGCGGGCCAGCTGCTTGGGGGAAGCAAAGGTTTTCTTCCGTAAAGCGGGGAGCAGACTGATTTTCTCATCTTTTGTGAGCAAAGTGATTGACTGTTTCCCAAAACGCTGACTTGCAAGGGCGAAGCACTCTGCCATAACTTCCGCATCGGTGTATTTATATTGTCTGTTCACATATAGGGCTTCTTCCTTTGCTGAGTTTGTCAGAGCCATGGATTTATAGAATTGTGACCTGTTCCCATAAACCGCTTCAACCATTCTGTAATTGACAAAGGAGGAAGGCAGTATAAGACCTTCTTTGTTTATCAGAAAACGGGAATCGTTCAGATTTATCCTGGTATGCAGCAATCTTTTATATGTGTTGAAACTCAAGCTCCTAACCAAAATGCCCGTTTCAGAATTCACGGGTTTTTCATAATCCTTATTGAAGGGCTCCCGAAAATACAAGTTGAAGGATGACCATTTGTACAGCTCCGGGCTCTTGACAATGCCGGCCACCACAGGATTTAAAAAAGTGTAACTTAAGCAGTTCCGCAGATAGAACATGTCACCTATTTCTTTAGGCGTGTTTTCTATGCCTTTGAATATCTGCCGTTTATTATACTTCATCCAAATGTAGCGGGCATACTCACGTTTGTAGCTGAAAGCAAAATCGTCAGCTTGTTCCTTGTCTGCACATGCCAGAACAAAATGAGAATGAGTGCTCATATGTGCGTACCCCAATATTGAGGCTGCACTTTTGTGGGCGCATATTGCGCTTATGTTAATGGCTTGCTTGAAATCTTCATCATTGAAATGAATGATGCCTGCGTTTGTTCCGTCTGTGCAACTATGGAAGAACCTTAATTCCAAGGCACTTCCTCCTTCATAATAATCAATCATAACACTGTGCCGCAGATTGGTAGCGACCGGTTTCAAATGTAGAAATTCTTTGGAACAAACTTTTGCCGAAACAACAATTTATTTAAATTTGTTAAGGAAATATATTTTAGGAATGAAACGAAAAATAGTATTGATATTGTGTTTCCTGACTTTTGCGTTGCAGGGTGTTTCTCAAACACAGGATGCCCTTTGTGCCGTGAGCACTTCAGAACTTCCTGTCTGCGTGAGGGTCAATGGTGGAAAATTCCATGTTCAGGGACTGGCATACGACGAGCAGGCTCAGTGCATGTACTTTTCCTTCACCAGCGCTTTCTTCAAAACAGATATGAAAGGCAATGTAATTGCCTCAATAGCAGATATCAACGGACATATAGGAGCCATGACTTTTGACAGGAAGAGCCGCAGGGTGATTGCCTCACTTGAAATCAAGGACGATGTGATTGGCAGGAACATTGCCCGGAAACTGGGTCAGGATGCCTGGTCACGGGAACAGGCCGGCTTCTATCTGGCGGTCATAGATGTAGACAGACTCACCCGCATGGACATGAAGCAGGAGGAGGTGATGACACTTGTCCGCCTTGAGGAAGTGTGCAGTGATTATCAGGCCAATGTGGATCTTGGTGGCAAGGCTCTCGAGCACAGCTTCGCCTGTTCAGGTATTGACGGAGTGACAATAGCCCCGGCGTTCGGTGTGCATGGCTGTGGCACTGAAGAAAAAATGAGGGATAGAACCAGCAATTGCGGGAATATCAGCTGCACACGGAATCGTGGTGCTGAAGTAACAATGAATGTCAGGGCCGGCAAGATCGGAAGCAACAGTTGCGCGCAAAATTGCGGCGAACAGCAGCGGTATGTATATGTTGCGTATGGAATTTACGGCGATACCACCCGCACGGACAATGACTACAATGTGCTTCTCGCATA
>JAGHUC010000121.1 GCA_018065035.1 Candidatus Egerieousia equi
GCTGTCAAAGGTGGCAAGGTCGCGGCTGTCTATGTCAAGGACTCCCAGAATCTCCTTCTTTTCGGAGGAACGCTTGAAAATCGGAACCACTATCTCACTGCGGGATTCGCTTGAGCAGGCTATATGTCCGGGGAAGTTCTCAACATCTTCCACCACGATGGTTTCAGAGGCTTTCCAGGCGCTTCCGCAGACACCTTTCCCATAGCCTATCCTGGTGCAGGCCAGCGGCCCCTGATAAGGCCCTAGCACCAGCTGCCCCTCCTTCACCAGATAGAAGCCTGTCCACCAGAAGCCCATGGCAAAATGCAGCAGAGACGATATGTTAGCCATATTTGCAATAAGGTCGGTTTCCCCATCTGCAAGTGAAGCGGCCTGCCTCACCAGAAGTTCATATTGTTCCTTCTTGTTCATGATTACAACTTGCTTTGAATTACTGGATCATTTCCTCAAGATCCGCCTTGCACTGGTCAAGAGCCTTGCCGCCCCGCTTCACGAATTTTCCGAAATATGCAATATCCATTATTGAATTGATTCTGGTCAGACTGAGAGCGGCATCTGCCTTGAAGGATCTTGCCGTTTCTATTGATGACATTATTGCATTGGCCTCCTGGGAAATTGAAGAGAAATTCCGTTGGAACTCCGAATCGCTCATTGCCTCCACTTTCTTCACAAGGCTCTCTGTTCTTTTCCATATTGAAGAAACGCTGTTCAGATATTTGTCAACATCGCCTATTCCGCTGCTCCTGTCAATATCCCATGCAACACGTTTGCCCGCTTTTTTTGCAGGTTTCCTGACTGCGGATTTTGATACGGCAGTAGATGCCGCAGAATTTGAGCCGCCCACCTGGGATATTGCTGAACCGGAAGTATATGATTCAGGTATTTTTATATTGCAAGGAGCCTTGCTAACCTTCATGTCATACAGAATATATTGCCCGGAACGGCTGTCTCCGCACTCAAGCCAGAACATAAGCTGATGGCACTTGAAAATAGGGACCGTATAGGTTGTTGGCTGCATCTTGTTGTCCAGCCAGAATTCTCCAACCAGTCTCTGGTCGGCAAACACATTGAGTTTCACCGGAGGAGCGGTCCTGGCTCCGAATGTTGACTCGAATGAATCAATGTATTCGTAAATATTGGCCACCGTGAAAGTACAGCTTTCATACTCACCGTAAGGATTGAACGCTGCGGCCGATGCCTGTTTCTTGCTAGGGTCCATCAGCAGAAGGGAAATACCTCCCAAAGTAATATCAGCACCGCCGGAAACACCTGTTGCTGCAGCAACATCGCTATTACTGCTTGAATAACCGGCACCACATATGAACATGAAAGCTACGTCAAGCAGGCCCAGGTCTTCAAAGGCAAAAGGAATATTGGTTTCAAGCATCACGCCCTTGTATATCTTGCTTCCGTCCTTCATCTGGAAATACTCCCTCTGGCTTGAACCGTTCTTGAAGCATTCGTTAAAGTCAAAATTGGTTATGCTGCTCAGATAACGGCCAACGAAATGGAAATACGGTCTTTCACAAAGATCAATCAGATCCGCCTCATAAGGGCATTCAGGCCTTTCGTGCACGAACAGGTCATTCTTGACCGGCTTTCCCCTGTACAGAGTTATGTCGCCCACTCCTATCACATTCTGTTTCTTCTTTCCTGTTCCAGGCTTCTCGAAACGCAGATTGCGGCACTTATTGACCGGCACTTCAAAATGCTGATTAGGCCAGGTACAGTGTATGGTCCTCTCGAACACAAGTTCGTCATCGGCATATATTCTCAATATATCATCATCAAGCACCCTGCGTTGTGTAAGGCATCCAACATCAAACGATATCCAGTCGAACTCCCCGGCCAGATCGAAGCTGAAATACGAACTCTTGTTCGTATCCATAAGGTTCACTCCTGTAGTAAGAAGCAGTCCCTCACAGAAATGCTCACCGCCCATTGAGAAGGTGATATACTGTGATTCACCAGTGAACATTGTCTGTTCGGCATCACTTATTCCTCTTACCGAGAATGGCTTGATGCTGGACATCAGAGGACAAACGTCAGGCAATGCCGCTATCTTGTCCTTGTTCAGGTTCAGTATTCCTTCAGATGGAACTGAACTGTCGCCTTTCCTGTATGCAAACATGTCAACAACGCCAAAAGTTATGGAACCAAGGAAATCACTGGAACGACGTTCGCTGTAAAAAGAGACCTGCTCGGCTCCTTGAACGTCAACGACCACCTGCCTTGCAATGTCTTTCTGTGTTACAACACCTTCGTAAACTATTTTCTTGTCCGCCTTGACCACCAGCCATGCGCTTGCGTTGGAACTCTGATTGTCACGAGGTCCCAGGATGAAGGAAATCTTATCATATCTTTTACCCAGCCAGAAATAACTCCAGGCTTTCTCGTCACTGAATCCCTCGTTCGCTGTGAACTGAAGTCCAGAATTGAATGTCTTACGGTTGATGCTTATGTTCTGCACATTCTTTGCTCCGCCAATCCAGTCCTTTGCTATTGGATTGACCCAGCCGCTGTGTCTTATGAAATATGGCTGCAACTTCTCAACCAATTGGATTTTTCCGGACGGCATTTTATCAAGAGGATTGTCCGCAACTTTCACGTTCTGGCCGGATTTCCATAGTTTTGCGCATCCGAAAGCAAGGTTCTCCTCGCCCTTTGGCAGATCAATGCGCAATTCATTCACTCCGGTAACATCGAGAGTGACATAGCGCGGAGCATCATAACACCATACCACCTGATCAAGAATCCTGCGGCCATCGGCTTTGATGGTTACAATCACATAGTATTTGTCGCTGGCGGAATTTGGGCGCTCGGGGCCCAGCACAAAGCTCATCTTGCTGTACGCACCGCCAAGCTTGAACACTGCAAAGCCGGCATCCCCGGAACTTATGAGCCCTCCTCTTCCACTGGCGATGGTAAAGCCGCCGGCATAATTGAAGGATGAGACATTCACAGGCGTGTCCTTTGTGGAATATGCCTTATATCTGTTGGATTCAACAGGTTTAAGCACTTCTGCCATATTAATCTGAGCATCAAGCTCAAAGAAGGCACCAAGAAGCATCAGTAGAATCAGGATTATTTTTTTCATATTTCACAACGGGCTTGAATTGTTCAAGCAAATTTACATTAAATTTCATTAAATTTGCTTGGTTTAATTCAATTGACCATCGCAGTAGAAAATAATAATAAAAAAATATAATATGTACGATTCTCAGAAGGGGCTCTATGTTGCCCACAGTTCAAACGGTCCTATAAGCATAATTGGTAAAATGGCTAACAGGCACGGCCTGATTGCAGGAGCAACCGGTACCGGAAAAACCGTGACCCTGCAGGTCCTGGCGGAAACTTTCTGTCAGGCAGGCGTTCCTTGCTTCATGGCTGATATGAAGGGAGACCTCTCCGGCATAAGCCAGAAGGGCGCTCTCAGCGGTTTCATCGAGAAAAGATGCAAGGAGTTCGAGCTGGAGAACCCTCAGTTCGATTCCTGCCCTGTTCAGTTCTTCGACGTTTTCGGAGAGCAGGGACATCCTATGAGGACCACCATTTCTAACATGGGCCCTCAGCTGCTGGCCCGTCTTATGGAGCTCAATGAAACACAGAGCGGTGTGCTGGAGATAGTGTTCAAGGTGGCCGATGACAGGAATCTTCTGCTTCTTGACCTCAAGGACCTGCGTGCCATGCTCAATTATGTAAGCGACCACGCCGCTGAATACAGGCAGACGTACGGCAATGTAAGCGCTTCATCCGTTGGAGCTATCCAAAGGGCGCTGCTCTCGCTCGAATCACAGGGTGCGGAGAAATTCTTCGGAGAGCCTGCTTTCGAGATCAATGACCTTTTCCGCACAAGAGGCGGCAAAGGTGTCATGAGCGTTCTTGCAGCGGACAAGCTGATGCAGAATCCTAAATTGTATTCAACCTTCCTTCTCTGGTTGATTTCAGACATATACGCCACACTTCCCGAGGTAGGTGACTGCGAGCTTCCGAAACTCGTATTCTTTTTTGACGAAGCACACACCCTGTTCAATGATACACCTAAATCGCTGGTCGACAAGATTGAGCAGGTTGTCCGTCTCATCAGGAGCAAGGGCGTTGGCATATATTTCATAACACAGAATCCTACGGATATCCCTGACAACATTCTCGGCCAGCTGGGCAACCGTGTGCAGCATGCACTCAGAGCATACACTCCAAAAGACCAGAAAGCCGTGAAGGCCGCTGCGGAAACATTCCGTTCCAATCCGGCGTTCGATACAACTGAGGCCATCATGAACCTTGAGACAGGCGAAGCCCTTGTATCATTCCTTGACCCTAAAGGTGCTCCTTCAATGGTTGAACGCGCACGCATACTCTTCCCTCTGAGCCAGATAGGCGCAATCAATGAAGCACAGCGCAAGGAAATTATCGAGTGGTCAGGACTTGGCGGCAAGTACGACACTCCTATTGACCGCGAGTCCGCATTCGAGATTCTTCTGGCAGACCAGGAGCGCGCTATGGCCGAACAGCAGGCAATGGACGAGCATAAAGCCAACCAGGAGCTTATCCGCCAGCAGGAAATGGCAGAGCGAGCACAGGAAGCTGCCGCAGCACGTTCAAGAAAGCAGGAAGAGGTCAA
>JAGHUC010000115.1 GCA_018065035.1 Candidatus Egerieousia equi
ACTCCGTACAGCTGCGCTCCGTACGGGGAGGAGTTCAGAAGCGAGGAGCTTTTCAATACCGAAATGGCGGTCTTCACAAAGCACAATTACATTGTTGTCTATCAGGATGTAAGAGGAAGATATGAGAGCGAGGGTTCATATAAGAACATACGCCCTCTGAGCGATGAGGTGAATGATGCCACGGACACCTACGATACCATCGCCTGGTTGGTGGAGAATACTCCCAACAACGGTAATGTGGGAATGTGCGGGATTTCATACCCGGGCTACTATTCAACCGTGGGCGCTCTCTGCGGCCATCCTGCGCTCAAGGCCTGCTCGCCTCAGGCTCCTATAGGTGACTGGTTCATTGGTGACGACATACATCACAATGGAGCGTACATGCTGCTTGATACCGATGATTTCGGCTCGTATATCTTTGCTGACCGCGAGGCTTTTGCCACCGGCAACTACAAGCCGGAAGTGGATTACGGAGAAAGCAAGTACGATTACTACTGCCGTCTGCATACAACAAAGAACATAATCCAGGCATACGGAAATGAGGAAATCATGCGTAAGTATTATCCTTTCTGGTATGAAATCATAAATCATCCGGATTACGATGATTTCTGGAAGAGTGTGGCACATCTGCCGTACGTGAAGAATGTGAAGCCGGCAATGCTTGTTGTAGGCGCTCTTTTCGATGCCGAGGACTGTTACGGCGCAATTGAGACTTACAGGACTCTGCTCCGCGAATCTCCTGAAACAGAGGTGTATTACCTTAACGGTCCATGGATTCACGGCTCCTGGAGGAACAGGGACTATGACCATCTTGGAGCCTGGAACTGGGGCCCCGGCCTCTTTGATTTCTTCTACAACGAGGTGGAGTACCCGTTCTTTGCGCATTACCTTGAGGGCTCTCCTGAAAAGCCTGCCCCTGTAACTCTCATTCCATCTTTTGCCACCGGCGATAGTACAGCCCGCTGGTCTTCTCTCAAACTTGCGAGCCTCCCATCCTTCAGCAAGGTCAGAATGCCTCTCCAACATGGCAACAGTAAGGAAAGTTCGTATGTCTCGGATCCGGCAAAACCGCTGCGCTACCTGCATCCTTCAAAGAAGAACGTGCGTGACCGCAGCTATATGGCCGACAACTACGTTGATGACAGCACAGCCTTTGTGAACTTTGACTATCAAGCAGTTTCAGATACTCTGTTCCTCTGCGGACCTGTAGATGTGGATCTTTATTACCAGACAAGCGGAGAGGATCTGGACTTCATTGTAAAAGTGCTTGACGTTACTCCTGACGGCGCTGAGATGCTCATTCGCGGTGATGTTTTCCGCGCCCGCTATGCCCACGGCTTTGACAAGCCACGTTTCCTTACACCCGGCAAGAAGGAACATCTCCAGTTCACGCTCAATGATGTTGTGCACTATGTTCTTCCCGGGCATCACATCCGCGTGCAGATACAGAGCAGCTGGTTCCCGCTCATAGACATAAACCCACAGACAGCGGTCCCGAACATATACAAGGCCGAGGAGTCTGACTACAAGTCCGCAACTGTAACAATACTGCACGGCCCTGAAGCCGAATCAAGCATAAGTCTGCCGGTAGTCAACGGCAAGTAATTCAACAAGGGAATTTCCATGAAAACACTTTGCATCATTCTTACTATAGCCATTTCCAGACTTCTTGGAACTTATACACTCAACGACAGATATCCTGAGGTGAATATCACAGTTGAGGCTCCACAGATGATGGATTCCACCAAGGCCACGGAGATAATCTTCTATGCCTTGCCGAACGGGAACAGCATTGAATGGACTGCCGGAAAATTCACCACCTCGGATGACGACTGGCATTATGATATCCAGCATATTTCCGCACAGACTAAATTCATGAGGGAGAATGACCCGTCAAGGAACTACATTACCGTGTATCTGATGGATACAAAACGTTCCTGGACCTCCTGGCGTCACAGGCACGAGGATGTACTCCCGCAGGTCCTTCCTGCCATAATCAACGACATAGCGGAACTTTACGCTGAATATGATCCGTCCATAACCCTCAGCAGCCATTCAGGAGGCGGATATTTCCTTTTTGAATATCTGCGCACGGCCGAGCCGATCAATCCGAGAATCAAGCGTTTCGCCTTTCTTGACAGCGTGTACGGTTACCTTGAGGAAGTACATTGCAGGAAACTTACGGACTGGCTCAAGGAAAAGGACCATTATCTGAGTGTGATATCGTACGAGGACATTACTGTCATTTACAACGGAAAGCCTCTTGTAACAAAGGAGGGCGGCACATGGGGCAGAAGCCATGCAATGATACGCGACCTGTCCGGAACGTTTAAAATCAAGTTGCAGGAGGATGATTCATCAGAGGTCTGGCGCGGCTTGAAAGGACGAATATCCTTCAAACTCATCAAGAACCCCGACGGTGAAATCTGGCATACGGTTCTTGTTGAGAGGAACGGATTCATTGACTCCAACTGGTCAGGAACGGAAAAGGAGGGCAGGGGATACTCCTTCTGGGGTGATAGAGCTTATTCAAAGTACATCTGCGATGCAGGCTGTCACAGCACTGAGGTGAAGTCCGCAGACCTGAAGCCTCTTCCATACTTCATGGAGCACAGGGGCAACGGCTTGAAAGCCTGGGACTTTGTTGAATCCATTGATGACAGGGACTTCTGGGAGTTCGAGGACAGCACCTCCAAGGCCATACTCGCAGGCAATGTTCCTGATTCACTGCGATACTTCAAGAAAATACGCTATGAAAGGCTTGGCCACATTGTTGAATTCTGGACTCTTCCCGATTATCTTGCAATTGGTACCAACGAGGATTTTGTGCGTATGCCAATGGGAATAATCTCCTCACGCAGAATTGCAAAGGCTCTTGGCTGCACTCTGCCAACCACTTTCCTTGTAGAAAGGATAAACGATGTTGCGGAAGGTTCCCTTGATATCTTTCCTTTCCGTCCTTTGCGCGGGCGCAACTCATTACCCATTGTGTTCCAGGACCACAACAATGCACTCAAGGCCTTGTACAAGGCCAGGGGATATCATTTCGGACAGTTCATTTCCGG
>JAGHUC010000039.1 GCA_018065035.1 Candidatus Egerieousia equi
CTTATGTTGAACCACCAGTGAGGGAATTCCAGCCTGTAACCGTCAAAGTCCATTATGACCTCGGGATTTTCTTCGGAGGAGAAGACTCTTTTCACTTCATCCATGGCCTCCTGCTTTGCCTCCAGCTTGAAATTGATTTCTCCGGAGTTGCGGTAAGTCTCTATTTCAGCAATCGCCTGACTCAATCTTACACCATCGCGGTGAAGGGAGGAAACTATGTTGAGAACTATGAGTGAGGCAAGTATGCCGCTGTCTGAGTAAAAGAATTCCTTGAAGTAATAGTGTCCGGCGAGTTCTCCGCCAAAGAGGCCGTTGATTTCGCGGAGTTTCTTTGCCGCAAAGGCGCGGCCTACCTTCCAGGTGTGAATCTGCGCTCCCCACTGCTGGAGATATTCACCAACCGCCTTGCTGCTGCGGATATCCTGCAGAACGCTCACGTTGCGCTCCGGACCATTTCCATTGAAACCGCGCATTCCGAACCAGTAGCGTCCCATAAGTGCTATCACAAGGTCCGGGGAAATGAAGCGGCCGTTTTCATCGGTGAACATCACGCGGTCGGCATCGCCGTCGTAAATCATTCCAAGGTCAGCTCCTGTGCGGGCGACTTCATTCTGAAGCATGACTATGTTCTCAGCAATCAGAGGATTGGCTTCGTGGTTCGGGAAAGTGCCGTCGATGGTGTCACAGATATAGGATAACTGTGCGCCGGTTCCTGCCAGAATGTCCTTGATCACCAGTGCGCTCATTCCGTTAGAGAGGTCAACGGCAACTTTCAGGCCGGAGAAATCCGAAACGTAGCGGCTCATGAATTCCTTGTATGCAGGAAGAATGTCAAGCGTTTCAACCTTGCCCTTGGTGCCGCCGTTCTCCTGGACAGGAGTGCAGGCACGTCCCTGTTCAATCCAATGCTGTATGGTTCCAAGTCCGCTGTCCAGACCAACGGGAAGGGCGTTGGTCGTGGATACTTTCATGCCATTGTACTCCTTTGGATTGTGTGAGGCCGTAATCTGTACCGATGCCTTGTATCCATATTTCGCGGTTGCGAAATACACCATAGGCGTGGTGGTGAGGCCAAGGTCAATCACGCAGGCTCCGGCATCCGTGATGCCCTCTATGAGCCAGTCGTGAATCTCAGGCGATGAAACCCTTGCGTCCCTGCCAACCAGCACTTTGTCCGTGGCCAGGAGTTCCGGAAGGAAGAAACCAACCTTCCAGGCTGTTTCCCTGTTGAAATCCACATTGTAGATTCCCCTGATGTCGTATGCGTGAAACGCGCCCATACCTGATGCAGCTTTATTATCTATTCTTGGAAGTAGTTACTGTCTTGTAGGAGGTCCGCACTTTGCCGGCCTGAAGTTTGGTGAGCTTTGCGGCCATGAGCTTGCGGCGGATAGGGGACACCCTGTCAACGAACATGTGCCCGTCCAGATGATCCATTTCATGCTCAACCATGCGGCAGCCGAAACCTGTGAAAGTCTCCTTCACCTTCTCGAAATTCTCATTGTAATATTCCACCTCGATGGTCTTTGGCCTTGTAACGTCTGCATGTATGTCAGGCACGCTGAGGCAGCCCTCGGAGTACTCCGCGGTTTCAGCGCTCTCCATTGTTACAACCGGGTTGATCATATAGCGCTTGAAGCCCTTGAGCTCAGGCATGTCCTCGGCAAGGTCCGAGCCGTCAACGATGAGCATACGTTTGCTCACTCCAACCTGAGGAGCTGCAATACCCACGCCGTCTGCGTGCTTCATTGTCTCATACATGTTCCTGAACAGTTCCTTTATCTGCTGCAGGCGTTCTTCCTTTCCTTCCTCTGTTTCAAGGTCAACAGGCTGCGCCTTTTCTCTGAGCACGCCTGTCCCATATATGTAAATCGGTAATAACATATCTTTTGTTGATTTTATTTTTTTTCTATTGGTTGCTGTGGCATTGAATTCTGCATTCTGTCGAGATATGTCTGAAGGATGATGGCCGCGCTCACCTTGTCAACAGCACCCTTCACCCTCCTGTCACTCTTCTTCACTCCTCCATCAACCATAGCTTTCATTGCAAGGCAGGAAGTGAAGCGCTCGTCCTCCTTCACAACAGGAATGTCCGGGAAAGCCTTTGCCAGCTGTTTGAGGAACACATCCACATCGGCCGCAGCTTCCGCGGGCTTGTTGTTGAGGTTCATAGGGTAACCTACCACAATGCGCACAAGCTTCTCATTTTGGGTGTAATTTTTGATATATTCAATTATCTTTGCAGAATGTACGGTTTCCAGCGCGGAGGCGAAAATCTGCAGAGGGTCGCTTACAGCAACTCCCACACGTTTCCTTCCGTAGTCTATGCCAAGTATTCTGTCCATAATTTACAAAGATAGTGAAATAATGCAGTTTTATGGGAAAAGAATCTAAGAAAAAGGAAAGGAAAATTTATGGTCTGTCCTTTGCCAACCACACAGACGGCAAGGAACTCTTCCATTTCAACGGAACAGCCAGGAAACTGGCGTTCGTTCTGGGCATTGCGCTCTTCTTCATGGGCCTTGCCCTCATCTGCCTTATAGTGTTCACACCCATACGCGAACTCATTCCCGGATACCCGACTGCACGAAGCCGCAGGGAACTTGTGCGCAACGCCTTTGTGATAGATTCCCTCACAAGGGAAATGAAGCTCTGGCAGCTCCAGCTGTCAAACATACAGCGCATAGCGGTTGGAAAGGATCCGTTCGAGATAGACAGCGTGCTGCTCATGAGCGGTTTCGGAGATACGGTTTCAGTTGACGCCAAGGAGGAGCTCGCCGCAAAGGATTCAGTCCTGCGTGCGGTGGTGGAGCAGGAGGATTCCGGCGATGGCAAGAAACAGAAACATTCCATTTTCAAGGAGATAGAGAACCTTCACCTTTACGCTCCTATAGCAGGAAACCTTGTCAAGGATTTCAGCGACACACATAATTCAGTTGAACTTTCCGCACCGGAAAACAGCGTTGTCTTTGCCGTTCACGACGGAACCATGATAAGTGCGGACTATACGGAGGACAAGGGCTATGTCATTCAGATACAGCATCCCGGCAACCTGATTTCAATTTACAGATTCACTGCGGAACTTCTGAAGAATCCGGGCGATGCCATCACTTCAGGAATGCCTATAGCCATTTCAGGTTCCCTCAACGGAAAGGGCGGCGGTGGCAAGCTCCAGTTCGAACTCTGGTACAACGGCACAGCACTGAACCCTTCCGATTATATTAAATTTTAAATGATTGATCATATGCCACTTGCGATGGATAATTCAAACTCTTCGGCTATCGGACGCAGGACTCTGGCCATAATGGGCTCCACAGGCTCGATAGGCCGCCAGGCGCTTGATGTTGTAAGGCAGCATCCTGATATGCTGCGTGTTGGCATGCTCTGTGCCAACAACAGCTGGGAACTGCTTGCACAGCAGGCAATCGAGTTCAGACCGGAATATGCAGTAATATGCAATCCGGGTCATTATTTCGAACTGCAGGAGGCCTTGAGAGGAAGCGGCGTGAAGGCGCTTGCAGGAATGAATGCGGCTGTAGGCCTGATGGAAGAACCTGAATTTGACATTGTCCTTGCGGCAATGGTGGGATTCAGCGGTCTTGAATCCACAATAGCGGCCCTGAAGGCAGGAAAGACCGTGGCATTGGCGAACAAGGAAACCCTGGTGGCGGCCGGAAGCATTGTAACAGCAGTTTCCATTGAACACAATGCACCCATAATTCCGGTAGATTCCGAACATTCGGCAATCTTCCAGTGCCTCAAGGGAGAAACAGCAGGCAGCTGGTGCCCTCCATATTCATATACAACAAGCGAAAACTGCATTGAGAAACTGGTCCTTACAGCTTCCGGCGGTCCTTTCAGGACCTGGAACATAGAGGACATTGAGAATGCGGACGCAGCCCAGGCCCTCAAGCATCCCAACTGGAGCATGGGCGCAAAAGTAACAATAGATTCGGCAAGCATGCTGAACAAGGGACTGGAAATCATCGAGGCCAGCTGGCTGTTCAACATGCCGGTCAAGGACATTGAGGTGGTGGTGCATCCACAGTCAATAATACACTCCATGGTCCAGTTCAAGGATGGCTGCCTCAAGGCGCAGATGGGTTTCCCTGACATGCGCGTTCCAATACAGTATGCTCTTACATATCCTTTCCGCCAATCATTGAACACAAAGAGGATAAGCTTCCCGGAACTTGCAGGCCTGAGCTTCTTCAAACCGGACCTCGACAGGTTCCCGGCCCTGCGCCTTGCTTACAGCGCACAGGAGAAGGGCGGAAGCATGCCTTGTACAATGAACGGAGCCAATGAGATAGCGGTGGCGGCTTTC
>JAGHUC010000144.1 GCA_018065035.1 Candidatus Egerieousia equi
GCGGTTCAATAAGAAGCATTGTTGTTAAAATGGGTTGATGATGGTTACAGTAGTATTGATAACCGTTGTCATTGCACTTCTGTTCAATTTCACCAACGGCATGAACGACGCGGCAAACTGCATTGCCACAGTTGTTGCAACCAAAGCGCTTACTCCCATTCAGGCTGTCATCTGGGCTGCCTTGTTCACATTCAGCGCGCTTTTCATCTTTGACATGACGGTTGCGGCCACAATGGGTAGCGGAATCGTTGCTCCTGTAAAAATAGATGTTTTCGTTATTCTGGCCGCACTCCTGGGCTCCGTTCTATGGATTTTCATCTGCACAATGCTCGGTCTGCCAATATCTGCTTCACATGCACTGATCGGAGGTCTTATAGGCCCAGTTTGGTTTGAGTATGGAATGGACTTTCTCAACGGTAAAGGAATATTCATTATCATTGCCTTCATTGTGATTTCACCTCTTCTTGGAATGCTGATGGGATTCCTTCTCAACTGCCTTTTCATGCTTGTTTTCAAACGTTCCAAGATGAGAAAGACAAACAAGGTTTTCAAACGCCTGCAATTGTTTTCATCTGCAATGTTCTCGCTGGGATATGGTGGAAATGATGGTCAGAAAACCATGGGAGTCATTGCAATTCTTCTTGCAACCGCATTCGCTTCTAACCCTGACAGCGGAATCATAAGATTCCTCTTTGGAAATGAAGCGGTAGCCACAGGCTCTTACACTGCCGATGGCCTGGCTGTCCAGGGCGCATCGTTCTTTGTACCTTCCTGGCTTAAATACACCTGCTACGGACTTATTTCCCTTGGAACTGTTACAGGAGGATGGAAAGTCATCCGCACTCTCGGCGATGGCCTGTCAAAGCTTTATCCGGTTCAGGGATTCAGCTCTGAAATATCAGGAGCTTTCACCCTCATTATGACAGCATTCCTTGGCATTCCGGTGAGCACCACACACACCGTTACCGGTTCAATTATCGGAACCGGACTTACAAGAGGTGTGAAGCGCGTGAAATGGCTGACTGCCAAGAACATAGTCTGGGCTTGGGTACTTACTATCCCTGCTGTGATAGTTGTTTCCGGTATCATATATGAAATTATGATATTGTTCGGCGCTCCGGTCATCAAATAAGTACAGGAAATTAATGCTATATTTGTCTAAATTAATAAATTCCATAATATGAAAAGAATTTTTAACTGTTTGTCATCCGCTATTCTGCTTACTGCTTTACTATCAGTAGCATTGTTCGTTGGCGGATGTAGTAAAAGTAACTCGGATAAACCATCCGAAAATGATATTATCGGTACATGGAAAGCACGCCTGGAGGGTGACACGGATGAGGATGTCATATATGTTACCATGGAAATCAGGGAAGGCTCTTCTATGACTATCACCACCGAATATCCAAAGTCCGATGAAGATCCGGACGATGAAGAGGAAGGAAGTGAGGAAGATGATTTGATTTCTGTTGTGGACGTGTATTGGAAAACAGAAGGGGACAAGGTATTGTTTGCGTATATAGATGGAGACGAAAACGGTGTTCCGGATTCTGAAGAAGATCTGATATGGGAAATATATACCTACAAAATAACCGGTTCCACCCTTACGTTAACAGACGAATGGGAAGTAAATGAATGGAAATACATAAAACTCTAGGATCATGAAGAAATATTGTCATATATTATACATTGCAGTGATGATGCTGATCCCTGCATTGAATTTGAACGCCCAGTCAAATGAAAAACCAGTGTGGGTTATCGCACACGGTGCCAACTGGAAATATTCAACAGACAGAGCTCTTGAATTAGGCGCGAACGGTGTTGAAGTGGATATAAGAACTAAAAATACATTCTGGAATTTATTTTACGATAATACAGAGGGAAAGCACTGGAGCCTGGGACATGATACTTATCACGAATATGCAGAATGCGACAAGGATAATCCAAGAGCTGTCAGTCTGGAATGGATGTTGACAGGTAAAGTTACCCGGAATTACACAACAACGCTTAATGATGATGAAAGATTCTGCGTTCTCTGGCTTGATGTCAAGAATGAGAAGTATATCAAGGAATTGGTCAAGTATGTTCATGACCGTACTCCTAATGGCACAAGATATTCAATTATTTACAACGTATACGATAGGAATTTCAAATCGGATGTACTTGTATGGCTTGGACAGAATCTCAGGTCCAATGAGTATATAAATTGGGGAGACCAGCTCATTAAGAAACTGCGTCCTTATATTGATGGCAAAATACAGCCAAAGAATCATTTTTATTCAAGAGGAATTTTTAATGTAAATCAACCACAGAATTCAAAAAGGAAAAGAACCCACCTCAGAGAAGCAGCTAGCCTTGCAAAGGAAGGGAAGTTCTGCAAGAGGGTAGGTATCTGGAGCAGCGTAACAGCAGCTAATGCAATCTCATGGATAAATGAAGGCAGGGAGATTGTACTTGTATATTACGATAAAGGCTATCGTCCGACAGTACAGTGCCGACCAAGTGCCTTGCCGGAATTAGTAAAATATTACAAGAGCGGAGCTCAAAAAGGCAAGACACATATAGCTACAAGAAACGACGAAGCATTCTAAGCTGTCAGTATTATATCAGCAGCCCATGGAGTTCAGGGATTTAAAAAGGCAATATGATTTCCTGAAAGAGGAAATAGATGATGCCATAAAAAGCGTGGCATTGTCAGGAGCGTATATCAATGGTCCGGCTGTGAAGGAACTGGAGAATGAATTGGCTGAATATGTGGGAGTGAAACATTGTATCAGTTGCGCTAACGGAACAGATGCACTTACAATAGCCTCGAAAATCTGGAACATTGGACCAGGTGATGCTGTATTTGTTCCTGATTTCACATTCTTCTCCTCAGCCGAAACCATAGCCGCAGAAGGTGCTGTTCCTGTTTTTGTGGATGTTGATGAGTATACCTTCAATATTGACTGCAAGGATCTTGAAGCAAAGTTCTCGCGGGTTAAAGCAGAAGGAAAATTTAATCCCAAAGCAATTGTTGCCGTTGATCTTTTCGGGCTTCCGGCACCTTGGCCAGAACTTAAAGGGTTCGCGGAACAGAATGGCCTGCTGCTGCTTGAAGATGGAGCACAGGGATTTGGAGGCGCCATCGCCGTGGATGGTGAAAAGAAGAGAGCATGCAGTTTCGGTGATATTTCTACTACTTCATTCTTCCCGGCAAAACCTCTCGGATGCTACGGTGATGGCGGGGCAATATTCACCGATAACGAAGATTGGGCGGCAATGGCCAACTCTTTGAAAGTTCATGGAAAAGGCTCATTCAAGTACGATAATGTACGTATAGGAATGAACTCACGTTTGGATACATTGCAGGCTGCAATTCTGCTCGTAAAGTTCAAGGCTTTTAAAGAGAGGGAATTGGATTTCATCAATAAGGCGGCCGATCTGTATACAAACTTGTTTGTTGAGAAGGGACTTGTTGCCGATTGCAGAGAGGAACTTGGGCATGGAAAAATGCTTATGGTTCCGCAGATACCTCAAGGATATCTATCAAGCTGGGCACAATATACTATCAGGGTAAAGGATAGTGAATCAAGAAATTCACTGCAGGCTTTCCTCAAGAGTAAAAGCATACCTGCAATGGTATATTATCCAACAGGAATGCATGCGCAAACTGCGTTCAAAGGATTTGCCGATTACGGCCCTTGCCCTGTATGTGATTCATTGTGCTCAACAGTGCTTTCCTTGCCTGTACATCCATATATCACTAAAGAGGAGATTAACAGCGTGGTGGATTCCATCTCAGAATGGAGAGCGTAGAAGGAAGTTTTTAACATTGAAATTTTAGTCTGATAAATATGAAGAATTTCGCGCTAATCGGAGCAGCCGGATACATTGCTCCAAGACATATCAAAGCCATTGCAGATACAGGAAACAATCTGATGGTAGCATACGATAAGTTTGACAGCGTGGGTCGTCTCGACAGTTCATTCCCCGAGTGCTCGTTCTACACAGAAAACGAACAGTTCGACCGTTTCTGCTCAAAGCAGATGCGCACGGACAATCCATTGCACTGGCTTTCAATCTGCACTCCGAATTACACTCACGATGCTTTCATAAGATACGGACTGCGTCTTGGTGTGAACGTTATCTGTGAGAAACCGCTTGTTCTAAATCCGTACAACATTGACAATCTGCTGGAAATCGAGAAGGAAACAGGTCACCAGGCTTATACCATACTCCAGTTGAGACTTCATCCTGCAATCGTTGCTCTTAAGAAGAAAGTTGATGAAGGCCCCGCAGACAAAGTGTATGATGTTGATCTTACTTATATTACCTCACGCGGTAAATGGTACTATTCATCCTGGAAGGGTGACATTCACAAGAGCGGCGGTGTAGCCACAAACATAGGCGTTCATTTCTATGACATGCTCCAGTGGATTTTCGGTCCTGTTCAGAAGAATATAGTTCACGTAATGAGCTTCGACAGGGTTGCAGGATATCTTGAACTCAAGAAAGCAAGAGTTCGTTATTTCCTCAGCATCAATTCGGCCTGTCTTCCTGAGAATGCAGTACAGGGCGAAAAGAAGACCTTCCGTACATTGAACATAGATGGAGAGGAATTCGAGTTCAGCGCAGGATTCACGGAACTTCATACAGAAAGTTACAAGAAAATCCTGTCCGGTGAAGGATTCAGGATAAGCGAAGCCCGCAACTGCATCCAGATTGTAAGCGAGATAAGGAAATCCACTCCAATAGGTCTCAAGGGAGATTATCATCCTCTTGCAAAACTTCCGCTTGCAAAGCATCCTTTCGGCTGGGACGACGCCCGATAAAGTCTCAATGCCGTCTTGGAATTGAAACCGGGTCTTGTTATCTTTGTAGATAAATTAGGAAAATTATGTCTGAAGATAACAAGCTTAATCTGGAACTCAATGCTGAAACCGCAAAGGGTTCTTATTCCAACCTGGCGATAGTATCTCATTCGCCAAGTGAATTCGTAGTTGATTTTGCAAAAGTATTGCCGGCAATGCCCAAGGCAATCGTTTCCGAACGTATAATAATGGCACCCGAAAATGCCAAGAGGCTCCTTATGGCCCTGACAGAGAACGTTCAGAAATATGAGGCTGAATTCGGTCCTATAGTTTTCAAGACTCCCAAGGAGGACGGTATGATTCCGCCTATTCCATTCGGTTCACCGAAAGGTCTTGCTTAATCACATAGAAACAAGACAGGTTGTATGAAAATAGCAGTATTAGCAAAGCAGGTGCCTGATACCAGAAATGTTGGCAAGGATGCAATGACCGCCGAAGGAACCGTTAACAGAGCGGCTCTTGACGCCATTTTCAATCCTGAGGACATGAATGCTCTGGAGGAGGCTCTGATAATGAAGGACAAGTGCGTATTGAAAGATATTCCTTGCTCAGTTACAATAATTACCATGGGACCTCCAAGGGCGTCACAGATACTCAAGGAATCACTCTATCGCGGTGCGGATGAAGGCATACTTCTTTCCGATATGAAATTTGCAGGAGCTGACACACTTGCCACATCATACGCTCTGGCAACTGCCTTAAGAAAAATCAATCCGGATATAATCTTTTCAGGAAGACAGGCAATAGACGGAGATACCGCACAGGTAGGTCCTCAGATTGCGCAGGAACTTGGATTACCGCAGGTTACATACGCCGTAGAGATACTTGATTTCAACAATGAATCCGTAAAGGTGAAACGAGCTCTGGAAAACGGAGTTGAAAGTGTTGAATCCACTCTACCGGCTTTGATAACAGTCTGCAGTTCAGCCGCAAAACCTCGTTATGCAAATGCAAAGTTCCTCATGAAATACAAGAACTTCAACGAATTCAGCGTATGGAACGTAGATACAATTGGCGGTGATGTTCAACGTTATGGTGGTGCAGGTTCTCCTACAAGGGTGAAGAAAATAGAGAACATTGTGTTCACAAGCAAGGAGGCCAGAGTCATTGAACCGGATGATGCTTCCCTTGAAGGACTCATACAGGAATTGATTTCAAACCATACTATAGGCTAAACATTTAAGACTTGAACCATGAACAATATACTTGTATTCTGTCAGAACAATGATGGCGTGATAGCGGACGTTTCTCTGGAACTGCTTACCAAGGCCCGCGAGCTGGCCAAGTCCTTGAATTGTGAAGTTGAAGCCTTCCTTGCGGGATGGAATGTGGAGGGACTTGCAGATGAACTGTTCTCCTGGGGAGCGGCAAGAGTCTTTCTGGCTCAGAGCCCGAGACTTGAATACTACAGGACACTTCCTTACAGCGCCATTCTTGAAAGAGTTATTGAAAAATATCAACCGCAGATAGTCCTTTTCGGCGCCACAAGCGTAGGACGCGACCTGGCTCCAAGGGTTTCAAGCTATCTCAAGAGCGGACTTACCGCAGATTGCACCCAACTGGAGATAGGTGATTACACAAATCCTGCAGGCAAGGAATATTCAAATCTGCTGTATCAGATAAGGCCTGCCTTCGGAGGAAATATCATTGCCACCATCGTAAACCCAGACCACAGACCTCAGATGGCAACGGTAAGGGAGGGCGTGATGAAGAAGGAAAGGCTCGCTGAAGCTCGGAAAGGAGAGATTATCACCATCGCTGTGGAAGATATTCTTGATGACAGCCATGAGGCTGTAAAAATTATTGACAGGCAGATTGAAAAGAGGGACATTGATATAAAGGGAGCCCAGATCATAGTTGCAGGCGGTTATGGTCTTGGCAGCAAGGAGAATTTTGAGCTTGTAAGGTCATTGGCCAAGGTTCTTGGCGGAGAAGTTGGCGCATCGCGTGCAGCGGTTGACGCCGGTTTCGCGGAGCCTGCAAGGCAGATAGGGCAGACAGGTGTGACAGTGAGGCCTAAGCTTTTCATCTCTGTAGGAATATCAGGACAGATACAGCATACAGCAGGAATGGACGGCTCGGCAATGATAATAGCCATCAATTCAGACCCTAAGGCACCTATCCATAGAATAGCCGATTATTCCATTGTTGGTGATTTGAACATAGTGGTTCCGAAACTTATTGAATATTACAAAAAGCACAGCAAATAACATGGCAAATTTTTATACAGACAATCCTGATTTGAAGTTCCAGCTGTCACATCCTTTGATGGACAGGATAGTTGATCTGCGCGAAGACGGTTTCAAGGATTACGGCGTTTATGATTACGCTCCTGAAAACACGGCCGATGCACTGGATTCCTACGACAAGGTTATGGAAGTTTTCGGTGAAATTTGCGCTGATGTGCTTGATGCAAATGCAGCGGAAGTGGATGCCATAGGTGCAAAATGTGAGAATGGTAAAGTGACATACGCTCCTGGTACAGTCGAGAATCAGAAAGTACTGATTGATGCAGGGATGTACGGAATGAGCCTTCCAAGGCAGTATGGCGGACTTAACTTCAGTATTGTTCCATATATCATGGCCGCTGAACTTACAGCACGTGCCGATGCCAGTTTCTCGAACATCTGGGGACTTCAGGACTGTGCGGAAACCATAAACGAATTTGCAAGCCACGAGATAAGGGACGAATTCCTGCCGCGCATCCCAAAAGGAGCCACCTGCTCCATGGATCTGACCGAGCCAGATGCTGGTTCGGACCTTCAGTCTGTCACTTTACGTGCAGATTGGTCAGAAGATAAGCAGATGTGGCTGCTCAATGGCGTGAAACGTTTCATTACCAACGGCAATGCGGATATAAAACTTGTCCTTGCCCGTTCCGAAGAAGGGACAAAGGACGGTAGAGGGTTGTCATACTTCGTTCACGACAGAGCGTGGGGAGGCGTAAGCGTAAGACGTATAGAGAACAAACTTGGAATAAAGGGCTCACCAACCTGTGAACTTGCCTTCAAGGACGCACCTGCAAAGATAGTAGGAGAGAGGAAGTTAGGGCTCATCAAATACGTAATGTCACTTATGAACGGCGCCAGACTCGGTATTGGGGCACAGAGTGTTGGCATATCCGAGGCAGCGTACAGGGCCGCTCTCAAATATGCGAACGAACGTGAACAGTTCGGTCACAAGATAATTGAGTTCGCGCCTGTTTATCAGATGCTTTCAAACATGAAGGCACGCCTTCAGGCATCGCGAGCAGTTCTGTACGAAACAGGCCGTTATGTTGACATATACAAGTCACTTGCCGCCAAAATGGAGCATGTAAAACTCTCACCGGAGGAAAAGGCTGAGTACAAGCAGTACAGCAAGAAGGCCGACATGCTTACACCAATACTTAAGATGTTCTCCAGTGAGTATTGTAACAGAGATACTTACGATGCAATTCAGATTCATGGCGGTTCAGGTTACATGATAGAATATCCTGTTGAGCGTCTTTACAGAGATGCAAGAATCACTTCAATTTATGAAGGAACGTCACAGTTGCAGGTGATTGCTGCAATACGGTATGTCACAACAGGAGCGTATCTTTCACTTATCAAGGAATACGATGAAAGACTGTGCAGTACAGTTTCAGAAGATACTCTGGAAAGCATATCCAATATCAGAGAGCAGCTTGTCAAGTGTACTGAACAGTTCTCACAGGTTCTGGAATTCTGCAACGGAAAGGAAAAGGAATTCATTGACTACCATTCACGCTCACTGGTTGAAATGGCCGGCAATCTCGTGCTTTCATACCTGCTGCTTCTGGAAGCGGTACGAAACGGTGACATGATGCTCTCCGCAAAACTCTATTCAACTCAAACAGTGGCTGAAAATGCCAGGCATGCCGCTCTGATCACAACTATTGATCTTGAGCGTATCAATGAAATCAAGCTTAGTTACAACAAATAGAACTTGAAAGTAAAGTATTATGGTAAACGCAGGTGAACTTAAAGAAAGATTACTGAAAATCAAGGCTTTCGCATACGATATAGATGGCGTACTAACAGACGGGGGACTTCTGGCACTGCCTGATGGTGACCTTCTGAGGATTTTCAACGCAAAGGACGGAATGGGTTGCCGAATGGCTTATCTCAACGGTTTCAAGCAGGCGCTTGTTACAGGAGGAGTTTCCGAATCAGTCATGAAACGATGCGAACTGCTTGGTATCAAACGTGAGGACATGTTCATGGGAAGCCGTATAAAACTTCCTGATTTCCTCAAGTTCTGCGAGAAATACGGATTGAGCAAGGAAGAAGTATGCTATGTTGGAGACGATATTCCGGACATCTGCGTACTCAAGGAATGCGGTCTTGCAGTATGCCCGGCCGATGCTGTTGAAGAGGTCAAAGCAGTCTGCCATTATGTTTCACCATACGGCGGTGGCAAGGGCTGCATACGTAATTTAATTGAACTTGTACTCAAGACCCAGGGCAAGTGGGAGTTCGACCCGGTTGCCTACAGCGGCTGAAGGAGGGATCATGATTGAAGGTAAGAAAATTATACTTGGCAGCAAGTCACCTCGCAGGAGGGAGCTTATGCAGGGAGCCGATCTGGAGTTTACAGTTGACTCCAAGAGCCTCTTTGATGAGCATTTTCCACCTGCGATGGATCATATACAGGTTCCGGAGTTCATAGCAAAAGGCAAGTCTGAGCATTTCCATCGCCAGTTGGAGGATGATGAAATACTGATAACCGCCGATACAATGGTTCTGGTCGATGGGAAGATCATTGGAAAGCCGAAAGATGACATGGAAGCCGCAAGGATGCTGGAAACCTTGTCTGGCAAGACCCATATAGTTGCAACGGGCGTATGCATCAGGGACAACGGGAAGCAGATCTCCTTCACCGACACCACAGAGGTGAAATTCGAGAAACTGTCGGCAAGTGAGATAGAATACTATGTGAGCAAGTTTCATCCCACTGACAAGGCCGGTGCATACGGTATTCAGGAATGGATAGGCCATATTGGCATCAGCGCAATCAACGGCTCATATTTCAATGTGATGGGACTTCCCATACACAGGATTTATCAGGAACTTCGTAATTGGTAACTATAACTATAAATAAATATTCACTAAAAGAGACATGACACAAACACTCAGACGTTACATCAATGATTACCCCTGGGCAAGATGGACCGCCCTTCTGCTAGTATCATCGCTAATGTTCTTTGCCTATATGTTCGAGGAGGTGCTATCACCTCTTCAATCGCTGGTTGAGATAGAAAAAGGCTGGAGCCCGGAAGCATACGGACTTTACGGAAGTGGTGAATACATATTCAATGTAATGGGCTTCCTCATAGTAGCAGGTATAATCCTTGACAAGTTCGGTGTAAGGGTAACAGGAACGGTATGTGGTGTAGTCATGGCTTTGGGCGGCTTCATAAAATGGTACGCTCTCAGTGATGCATTCAGCGGAACAATGCTCGAGGGCTGGTTGAACAGCTGGTGGGTGTCATTCCCTGCATCCGCAAAACTTGCAGCATTCGGTTTCCTGCTTTTCGGATGCGGAGTTGAACTTGGAGGCACAGCAGTTCACAAGGCAATTTCCAAATGGTTCAAAGGCAAGGAGCTGGGTCTGGCAATGGCTATCAGATTCTCTATAACCAGAGTAAGTGTCATACTTGTTTTCATAATCGCTCCTTTGATTGCAAAGAAATACGGAAGTGTGGTACAGCCTGTAGCATTCTTTGCCTTGCTCAACGTGCTCGGTGTCCTTGGCTATCTGCTTTTCTGCGTTATGGACAACAAACTTGACAAGCAGCTGGGCGCTGATCTGGAAATTGAAAAAGAAGACCAGTTCAAGGCCAGCGATATGTTGAACATATTCAAGAGCAAGGTATTCTGGCTTATTTCAGGTATAACTTTCTTCTATTTCTCCGCTTCGCTTCCAATTCAGAAGTATGCCACCAATATGCTGGAAAGCGATCTTGGACTGGCTCGGGAAACAGCTGCAATGATATTCAGCTGGTATCCACTGTTCGCCGCAGCACTTACTCCGGTATTCGGAATAATACTCGACAAGAAGGGAAAAGGCGCTACAATGCTTATCTGGGGACCAGCCCTGCTGGGCATTGACTGTTTGATACTGGCATTTGTTCTCCCACTTGTACATTCAACCGTACTTGCTATAGGTACCATTGCACTGCTTGGAATATCATTCTCCATACTCGGAGCTTCTATTTGGCCGGCAATTCCAAAAGTTATTGAGGAAAAGGTGCTCGGAAGTGCATTCTGCCTTGTTTACTGGATTCAGAATTTCGGTCTGTGCATATTCCCTCCATTCATAGGATGGCTTCTTGAGGCAGCCAATCCAGGCGTTGCGCAGGCAATCCAGGCTGGAGATTCCGCTGCACATTACAGCTATACATGGCCAATGTTCGCATTTGCGCTTTGCGGAATTTTCGCGGCAATTTTCGGTGTCATACTCAAGGCCGATGACAAAAGGAAAGGATTCGGTCTTGAAGAGCCTAACATACAATAAACCATGGAAATCAAGAAGTATTT